>CAYHBB010000015.1:0-35442 GCA_964354795.1 uncultured Planctomycetales bacterium
ATGCACCTGGTAAGTGAGGTGAAAGGAATACTTGACAATAAGAGGTATAGTATTTATGATGTTCTGAAAGCGACATTCCCCGCAGGGACAGTTTCAGGCAGTCCCAAGATCCGGGCTATGGAGATCATCGATGAGCTGGAGAATCTGCGCCGCGGGCCGTATGCCGGATGCGTGGGGTATTTCAGTTTTTCCCACAATATGGATACCTGCATCACCATCCGCACTATCGTGATCAAAGGGAATAATGCTTATATTCAGGCAGGAGCAGGTATAGTCGCGGATTCGGTGCCTGAAAAAGAGTATTTTGAGTCGGTAAATAAGGCGAAGGCACTAATTGAAGCGATAATCAAGTAAAAGGAGACCCCGCCTCATAAGCGCTGCGAAAATTTTCTCGGCCCCAGTTAGGGGCCTCGATAATTTTCGCGCATTCGGCGGGGTAATTCCCGACAAGTAAAAGGAGAGGAATTAATGGCTGTACATATTCGTTTAAGAAGAATCGGAAAAAATCCCAAAGGCAAGCCGCATTTCCGGGTCACGGCCTTTGATGAGCGCACCGCGCGCGACGGCCGGGTCATCGAGGAGTTGGGTTTTTATTGCCCGACCAGCAGTGAAACAAGGTTGAAGATCGAGCGCATTCAGCACTGGGTGAAAAACGGTGCCCAGATGTCTGCGACAGTCAAGAGTCTGGTGAAGAAAAATAAAATTGTACCCCTCGCCTAAACTGGTCAAAATTCTCTTCGACCCCAGAGGGGGTCTTCGATAATTTTGACCAAGGCTTCGGGGTGATTCGCCTCGCGGAAAGCGAAGGTAAATTAAGGAGCTCATCTATGCCACAAACACAAGCAGCAAATCCCATAATCCAGTTGGTACCATTAGCGCTGATTTTTATTATTTTCTATTTCATGCTTATCCGTCCTCAGAAGAAGAAGGAGCAGGGGCATCAGAAGATGCTCCAGAATCTGGCCAAGAATGATGAAATAGTGACTACGGGGGGCATTCACGGCACTATCGTCAATATCAAGGAGAAGACTTTTATCCTGCGCGTTGACGATAGCGTAAAGATAGAGATCGAAAAAAATTGCGTAGGCTACGTGAAGAAGCCGCAGTCGCAGGCGCAGGGCCTGGAAGCAAAAAGCTAACCTTTATCGGAGCGAAATATAATGGAAAAGAAACTGATCTATAGAATCATTTTTATCCTGTTGGTTGTCGGCGCATGTGTTTATTTTACTTTTCCGCTTGATAAGCGGATAAATTACGGCCTTGATTTAAAGGGCGGTATGCATCTGTTGCTTAAGATAGACACTAGCGGCTTAAGCGGACAGGCAAAAGAAGATGCCTGCGCCCGGGCGCTCGAGGTCATCCGTAACCGCATTGACCAGTTTGGCGTTCGGGAGCCGCAGATCGTGCAGCAGGGTGAGGATGAGATCGTGGTGCAGCTTCCCGGAGTCACTGACCGCGACCGCGCTCTGGATTTGATCGGCAAGACCGCGTTATTAGAGTTCAAGCTGGTGGCCAGGGACCCTGAGAAACTAAAACAGGCGCTGGACGGTAATGTTCCTGAAGGGTATGAGCTAAAGCGCAGCAAAGATGACGGCGAGCCCTTACTGCTTGAAAAGCAGGCTGTCTTAGCCGGAGATTCCCTGACTAATGCCGGAGTGCGTTTTGACCAGAGCCAGTTTAATGAGCCTATTGTAACCTTGCAGTTTAGCGCTGAGGGCGCTAAGAAATTCGCGGATTTAACCGCGGCAAATGTGGGCAGAAGATTGGCCATCGTGCTGGATGGTGAAGTGCAGACTGCCCCCAATATTAAAGAGGCGATTCCCAGTGGCGAGGCTGTGATCACCGGCCGCTTCAGCGTTGAGAAGGCGCAGGATACCGCATTGATCTTACGCGTTGGCGCGCTGCCTGCTCCTATGCGGGTCGAGGAGGAGCGCACTATTGGGCCCTTGCTTGGCCAGGATTCCATTAATAAGGGTTTTATGGCCAGCCTTATAGGATGTGTCGCAGTCTTTATCTTTATGGCGGTCTATTATCTTTTGGCCGGCCTTGTGGCTAATGTGGCGCTGGGCTTGAACCTTTTGATAATCATGGGCGGTTTAGGTATGCTGCCTGTATTGTTTAATGTTTCCGCTACTTTGACTTTGCCGGGTATCGCGGGTTTGGCGTTATCTCTGGGTATGGCAGTGGACGCTAACGTGCTTATTAACGAACGCATCCGCGAGGAGCTTGCCGCAGGAAGAAAGCTTCGCCAGGCGATCGCCAACGGCTATGACAAGGCTTTTAGCGCGATTTTTGATTCCAACGTCACCACGCTTTTTGCCGCGTTCTGGCTGTTCATATTCGGGACCGGCCCGATCAAGGGCTTTGCGGTAACCTTGACCATCGGTCTTATCGCCAGCATGTTCACCGCCATCGTGGTCACTCGTGTGATCTTTGAGGTGTTGTTGCATTTCGGGATTATTAAAGAAAAGCTCCCCATGTTGCAGCTGATCAAGCAGCCACATCTGGATTATATCGGCAAGAGAAAGTTCTTTTATGCCCTGTCTTTGATCGTGATCGTAATCGGCCTTGTGTTTTTCTTCAAGAGCGGTAAGAAAGCTTACGGAATTGATTTTGCCGGAGGTCAGCTTCAGGAATATAGCTTTAAGACCGAGCCAAATGTGGACAAGATCCGCGAAGTCACAAAAGAGTTGGGTTTAGGCGATGCCAGCATTCAGCAGTTTAAAGACAATCCGCACGCCATACTTATTCGCACTCAGGTGGATAAATCTGAGGCCATGACTGCAAAGCTCAAAGCCGCTTTTCCGGCTGAAGATATTCAGATCCTTAGGATCGAGCGCGTAGGGCCGGTAGCCGGTAAATATCTTAAAGACAAGGCTATACTTGCTCTTCTTTGGTCGCTGGTCGGTATCCTTATTTATGTGGCTATCAGGTTCAAACACTGGAACTTCGGCGCTGCCGGCGTGATCGCGCTGTTTCATGACGTTTTGGTGGCCCTGGGATTTCTGGCAATTACCGGAAGGCCCATTGACCTTTTAAGCGTCACCGCATTTCTGACTATCGCCGGTTATTCTATTAATGACACAATCGTGATTTATGACCGGGTGCGCGAAAATTTACGGCTTAACCGCAAGCTTGGCCTTGCCGAAGTCATCAACTTAAGCGTAAACCAGACTATGAGCCGGACACTTTTGACTTCCGGAGTCACGCTTTTGGTGGTAATCTCTTTCATGATCTTCGGTGGTGAGATATTGAGTAACTTCGCATTTACTTTGTTTGTCGGGTTTATCTCCGGCGTCTATTCTACGGTTTTTATTGCTTCGCCTTTAGTGCTTGCTTGGAGCCGCAAAAGTTCAAAGTAAGTAGTATCTATGTTTAAGTCGTTAAAACTATATGTCCAGGGGGCGGTCGATCTCGACCGCCTCTTTTTTACTTTGGTGGATTTCGGCTACAAACGCCAAGACGCCGCGACTGAGGAGGGGGATTTTTCCCGCCGGGGCGGTGTTGTGGATATTTTCCCTTTTTCTTTTGAATTGCCCATCCGTATTGAACTATCCGACGAAACCATCGCTTCTATCAAGACCTACAACCCTTCAACTGGCGCGGCACTTTGGGAGCATCGCATAGTCATCATCCTTCCGGTAAGAAAGCCTCATACCCTAAAGACCGCGGTTTTTAAGGAAGATTTTCCGCTGACGAACTTTGTGGACCTGAATGCCGGCGATTATGTGGTGCATAACCAACACGGCATAGGCCGATTCCTTGGGCTGCAGAAGATAAAAGTGCGGGATAAGCCGCAGGACCATCTGGTGATCGAATACGACCGGCAAGAAAAGCTTTATGTGCCGGTTGATGCTATGCACCTGGTGCAAAAGTATATCGCTTTCCAGGTGCGCCGCCCTAAGCTTTACCGTTTGGGAAGCAAAGAATGGCTTAGGATCAAGGAGAGGGCGCGTAAGGGGGTACAGAAGCTGGCCTGGGATCTTTTGACTTTGCAGGCCATGCGCATGAGCGCATCGGGGTTCGCCTATTCTAAGGATACCGAGTGGCAGAAGCAGTTTCAGGCCACATTTCCTTTTAAGGAGACCCCTGATCAGATAAAGACAATGGATGAGGTAAGGCTCGATATGGAGTCATCTAAGCCCATGGATAGGTTGTTGTGCGGGGATGTGGGCTATGGCAAGACCGAGGTAGCCATGCGCGCTGCTTTTAAGACAGTGATGGACAATAGGCAGGTGGCGTATTTGGTACCGACCACGATTCTTGCCGAGCAGCATTATCATAATTTCAAGTCCCGGCTTAAGGATTTTCCGGTTAATGTGCAGTTATTGTGCCGTTTTAAGACTGATGCCGAGCAGGATGATATCGTAAAGGGCATGGCTTCGGGAAGCGTGGATATTGTCATCGGTACGCACAGATTGCTTTCCCAAGATGTGTCGTTCAAGAATCTTGGCTTGGTGGTCATTGATGAAGAGCAGCGCTTCGGGGTGAAAGCCAAGGAGAAGCTTAAAGCACTGCGTCTTTCAATAGATGTCCTGACTCTGACCGCGACCCCGATTCCGCGTACACTTTACATGAGCCTGATGGGGGCAAAAGATATGTCAGTGATCAATACTCCGCCACAAAATAGGTTGCCTATCAAGACTATTGTGGTAGAATATGACGAAGATTTGGTGCGCCAGGCGGTAATACGTGAGATTAAGCGTAAAGGCCAGGTCTTCTATTTGCATAACCGCGTTTTTGACATCGAGAAAGTCAGGGAGAAGCTGGCGCGAATGCTTCCGCCGGATATTCGTATCGGGATAGGCCACGGCCAGATGCCGGCCAGGCTCCTTGAAAAAGTGATGATCGATTTTCTCAAAGGCGATATCGATATTCTGGTCTGCACCATGATCATTGAAAGCGGCATCGACATCCCCAATGTGAATACCATTATTATGGATAACGCGCAGCATCTGGGCCTTGCGGACATGCATCAGCTGCGCGGCAGGGTGGGCAGGTTTGACCGCCCGGCATACGCCTATTTTATGATACCGCGTAATGAGGTTCTGGATAGCGACTCTAGAAAACGGCTCAACGCTATTTCTGAGCATGCGCAGCTGGGGGCGGGGTTCAATATCGCCATGGAGGATCTTGAGATCCGCGGTGCGGGTAATCTTCTGGGGGTCGAGCAGCACGGGTTTATCGCGGCGGTAGGGTTTGATCTATATTGCCGTTTGTTAAAAGAAGCGATCAGTAATTTTAAGCAGGTGGGAGTTTTGAATGCGTAAAATATTAGTATTGATTCTGGCGGTACTTGGCTGTCAGTTGTCAGTTTTTTGCGGCCAGCTTTTGGCAGTGCCTAAAATCATCGCTGTGGTCAATAATGATGCTATCACGGAAAAAGACCTGGAAGACGCTTTCCGGATCTTTCGTGTGCAGTTATCCCGCCAGTTTGAGGGTAAAGAGCTGGAAGATAAAATAAAAGAGATGAAGTCAGACCTCCTGGAAAGGATCATCGAAGGCCGCCTGATGTTTCAGGAAGGTACGCAAATGCTGGAAGAGGCGCGTAAGAACAAGGACACCTATGCCATGTTCCGGCTCCAGATCAAGCCTGATCAGGTCAAGGCTAAGATCAGTGAAATGAAGAAAAGTTACTCCTCGGATGTAGACTTTGAAAATGACCTTAAAAAAGAGGGCTTGAGTCAGGCGGATATAGAAAGCAAGATCCGGGAGCAGATCATGACTGATAATGTCATCGACTACTGGGTCAGGAGCCAGGTCAAGATCAGGCCAGAGGAAGTCACGGATTTCTACAATAAGAACTCCAAGGATTTTGATACCGGCGAGGATCGGCAGTTGTTGGTGGTGACGCTGGAGAACGAGGATCTTGCCAAATCTCTAACGTACAACCTGCGCACGGGTGAGAAAATAGAAGATCTGGCCACCCGGTACCCTTTTAACGTCAATAACCTTAGCGCGAACAAGAATAAAGGAGAATTGCGTAAAGATATCGAGGATGTGGTTTTTAAGCTGGGGTTAAATGAGGTCTCAAATCCCGTCAAGATAGAAGATAAATACTACGTGTTTGTGCTGCAGAATATCATCCCTTCTCGTAAGCTTGCTCTTTCCGAGGTGCAGTCCAAGGTCTATAATTATCTCTACCGCATCAAGATGCAGGAAGAGATGACTAAGTGGTTGGATGAACTGAAGAAAAAGGCTTACATCAAGATCAGCTAAATAATATTATGAATAATATCACCGTCGGTGTCACCATGGGGGATCCTTCAGGGATCGGCCCGGCTGTGCTGGTCAAAGCTATTCGCGCGCTCAAGGGAAAAGCGGATTTTGTGGTTATCGGCGATGCATGGGTGTTGAAGAAAATTCCTGGGTTTCAGTCGATAAGTAAAATAGTTGTTGGTGTCAATCAAGGCGGACAAGAATTGCTGGTGTCAAACCTGCGTGCTGGCAGGCAGGGTGTCAAGGTTATAGACATGAAGAATGTGCCGCGCAAGGGATTTGAATTCGGCAAAATTAAGAAGGAGTATGGTAGGGCTTCGGTTGAATACTTGGATAAGGCCATGGGGCTTCTCGCCGCCAAGGAAATCGACTGCCTGGTGACAGGGCCGATCTCCAAGCAGGCGGTAAAGCTTTCGGGATTTAAATTTCCAGGCCACACTGAGTACTTAGCTTGGCGTTCGGGCATAAAAGATTATGCTATGATGCTTTTGAATGACAGGCTTAGATTCAGCCTTTTGACTGGACATATTCCCTTAAATAAGGTTTCCCGAGCGATCAGTCGGGAGCTGGTGCGCAAGAATATTTCTTTGACCGTCATCTCGCTTAAGAAGCTGTTCGGGATAAAGTTGCCGCGTATTGTTGTCTGCGGCCTGAATCCCCATGCTTCTGATGAAGGTATTATAGGTAAGGAAGAGAAGTCTGTATTTACGGCCGCGCTGAAAGGATTAAGAAGGTCGCTTAAGGCGGTCATTGCCGGCCCGGTATCATCGGATGTGGCAATACTGAGAGCAAGCAGAGGCGAGTTTGACGCGGTGATATCCGCTTATCACGATCAGGCGCTGATCCCTCTTAAGCTTACCGGGTATGAAGCGGGAGTGAATATCACCCTCGGACTTCCTTTTATCAGGACCTCTCCTTTGCACGGAACCGCTTTTAATATTGCCGCAAATCCGCACCTGGCAGATCCATCTTCAATGACCGCTGCCATTAAGACTGCCATCCAATGCGTATTAAACCAAAGAAAAGCTTAGGACAGAATTTTCTCAGCGATCGGAATATTCTCGGCAAGATCGTGGATAGCTGCGGTCTTACTGCCGCAGATACTGTCCTTGAGATCGGCGCCGGCAGGGGGGAGCTGACTCGGCTTATCGCGCCTAAGGTAAAGAAGCTTTATGCTTTTGAAATAGATAGCTCGCTGATCCCTTTACTTAACGAATCTTTGCGCGATGCCGGTAATACACAGATCATCCATCAGGACATCCTTAAAGCCAGGTTTTTACGATATATAAAAGTAAGGGATGGTAAAGTAATAGTAGTCGGAAATATCCCTTATTATATCTCAACACCCATACTGGAAAAGCTTTTTGAGGCGGGAAAGCATATCAAGCGAATATATCTTACAGTGCAAAAAGAGTTCGCCCAAAGGGTGGTCGCCGTGCCGGGCTCCAAGACCTATGGCTCTTTGAGCTGTTTTGTGCAGTACCATGGCCGTGCAAAAATAAAGTTTATCATAAGGAAGGGTTCGTTTTTTCCCGCGCCCAAGGTGGATTCGGCATTCCTTGAGATAGAGCTCAGAAATAAGCCGCTTTTAAAAAAGCTCGATGAGGAGCGTTTTTTTACGGTTGTACGCGCGGCGTTTAACCAGAGAAGAAAGACCTTGCGCAATTCCCTTCTTGGCGTTATCATGCCCGATAAGCTAAATGAGTACCTCGCCCGCCAAAACATAAGCCTGGATATCCGGCCGGAAGAATTAAGCCTGGATAGTTTCTTGGGGCTGGCAAAATCCTCAAAATCCGTCAAAATTCGTCAAATTAAACAAAATAATTAAAAAATAAGTTGACAAATCGCCCTTAATAGTGTATATATTAAAGGCTCTGGTGATTTTCTGTAACTCTAATTAATTCCAGCAGATTAGATCCGTAAACGAAAAGAATTTATTGCAAATTCTTGGGAGTGGTTTTTTTTTACTCTTTTGCTGGTTGTATAGACGGAGGGAACCCGTTTGCTGGAGTAGCTCAGTTGGTAGAGCACGTCCTTGGTAAGGACGGGGTCACGGGTTCAATTCCCGTCTCCAGCTTAAGTGAGTGCTTAAGTTACCCCACAGGGTAACTTAATGCACGAACTTATCCCCCCTGTTTTCTTGCGAAGCAAGAAGGGGGGATAAAATTATAGGTCAATTATATGCGCGAAATCATAACGTTAGAATGCACGGTTTGCAAAAATAGAAACTATACGACGACAAAGAACAAGAAAAAGCATCAGGACAAGCTAGAGATCAAGAAGTTCTGCAAGTCCTGCCGCAAGCACACCCCGCACAAGGAAATTAAGTAGTTTTTAGGGGAGTCGGTTTAAGGCATTCCGCACTGTTTTTGTCGGTTGTTGTAAAAGAAACACCTCGTATTAAAATAAGCGCAAGGGATTAATAGGGGTGTCGGTTAACTGGTAAACCACTGGTCTCCAAAACCAGGACTGGGGGTTCAAGTCCCTCCGCCCCTGTAAAAAAAGTGCGGGATGATTCCTGCCGCGAGCTAATTTTTAAGGAAGCGCAGAGAGCCGATAGGTAAAAAACACATGGATTTTATAATAAACAATCTGGGTAAAATAATCTGGGGCGTGATCGGTTTGGTTGCCGTCGCACTGGTGATCAAGTTTTTTAAGAATATAAAGAAGTTCGTCCTTGAGGCGTACGTTGAACTGAAAAAAGTAGCATGGAGCACGAAAGAGGAGTTGTTAGGCTCGACCATCGTAGTGATCGTGACTACATCCATAGTTACGGCGTATTTGTTTGTTATCGATGGGGCGCTGACCAAGTTCTTAAGCGTGGTATTTAAATGAAACAGTGGTACGTAGTCCATACGCAGACTGGTTCCGAAGAGAAAGTGAAAACTTCCCTGGATATCAAGATCACCAATGAAGGCATGAATGAGCTGGTCTCCAAGGTGATCATTCCCACCGAGCAGGTCTCCGAAGTGCGCTCCGGCAAGAAAAGGATCTCCGCGAGGAAGTTTTTCCCAGGGTATCTGCTGGTAGAGATGGACCTTACCGAAGCGACATATCTGTTTGTAAAGAATACACCGGGCGTAACCGGGTTTATCGGCCAGGGCAAGAAGCCCCTGCCGCTTCCCCAGAACGAAGTGGACAGTATTTTAAAGAAAACCGAAGAGACTGCGGCAAAGCCCAGCCCCAAGGTCATTTTTGACAAAGGCGAACAGGTCAGGGTCACTGAAGGGCCGTTCCTTAATTTCAACGGCACCATCGAAGAGATCCATCCGGAAAAAGGTAAGATAAAAGTCAGCGTGTCAATATTCGGAAGATCAACTCCAGTGGAGTTGGAATACTGGCAGGTTGAGAGGGTTTAACTATGGCTAAGAAAATCAAAGCACAGATCAAATTGCACGTTTCGGCGGGCGCTGCGAATCCCGCTCCTCCCGTCGGCCCGGCATTGGGCCAGCACGGCGTCAACATCATGATGTTCTGCAAGCAGTTCAACGATCAGACCAAGGGCCGCGACGGGCTGATCCTGCCGGTCGTCATCAGCGTTTACGAGGACAGGACGTTCTCATTTATAATCAAGAGCCCGCCCTCATCGATTTTGTTGAAGCGCGCGGCCAATCTGGCAAAGGCTTCTGGCACCGCCGGCAAAGAGATCATCGGCAAGGTCACCAAGAAGCAGGTAGAGGAGATCGCCAAGCAGAAAATGTCGGACTTAAACACCGCGGATTTAGAGACAGCGATGAAGGTCATCGCAGGGACAGCCAGAAGTATGGGCATTGTCGTAGAGGGCTAGGCCGAAGGCCTGCCCCTTAAGGGGTTAATTATATGAAGACACACAGCAAAAGATATAGAGAGTCGGAAAAGTCAGTCGATAGAGAAAAGACCTATCAGCTCAAAGAAGCCATTACCATTATAAAGAAGCTCGTTCCAGTGAAATTCGACGGTTCGGTGGATCTGCATTTTAATCTCAACGTTGACAGCAAAAAATCCGATCAGATGGTTCGTGGCACGGTAGTCCTGCCGCACGGCACCGGAAAAAAGGTCAGAGTCGCGGTTTTTTGCAAAGGCGAGCATGAGCGTGAAGCTAATGATGCCAAGGCAGACCTGGTAGGCGGCATTGAATTGATCGACAGGGTCGCCGGGGGATTTCTTGATTTTGACTGCGCCATCGCAACTCCTGAGATGATGAAGGACTTAAGTAAGTTAGGAAAGGTGCTTGGCCCCCGCGGCCTGATGCCCAGTCCCAAGACTGGGACCGTGACCAATGACTTAAAGAAAGCAATTGACGATGTCAGGAGGGGCAAGGTTGAGTTTCGCGTGGATAAACAGGGCGGCGTGCACTTGTCCGTCGGGAAATTCTCGTTTAACGAAAATCAATTGTATGACAACGCATCCCGTATCATTGAGGCCTTGACCGAAGCAAGGCCCGCGTCGGTGAAAGGAAAGTTCGTAAAATCGCTTTCCATCGCCGCCTCTATGAACCCGGGGCTGAAGCTGGTGATATAAAATGAAAAAACTAGGCTTACTATTCAAGGAAACATCGGAAAACCGCATCAAGAACACGCTTAAAAGTTCCAACGCCGTTTTTATCGTCAGGTATTCAGGGGTTTCCAGCCCCGACCTGAGTTCTTTACGCCTTAGCCTGCGCACAACAAATGCAGAGCTTTTTGTAGTTAAAAACAGCGTGGCACGCCGCGCTCTTAAGAGTGCGGGGCTAGAGCCGATCGTCAAGGGCATCGAAGGCCCCTGCGGATTGGTTTTTGTCAAGGATGAGCCGGTGGCCGCGTCAAAGATCCTTTGCAATTTTTCCAAAGACCACGAGGCGCTGAAATTAGAAGGCGGCTCTATGCAGGAGAAGGTCCTTGAGAAAAAGGATATCGAAGCCATGTCCAAGCTTCCTAGCCGCGAAGTATTGCTGGCGCAGGTAGTTTGCACTTTGAACGCTCCGATCTCAGGGTTCGTGATCGCCTTAAATCAAGTGTTGGCAAAGTTCGTCATTTGCCTCGATCAGATAAAGCAGAAGAAAGAGAAAAACTAAAAATGGGCCCCTCGCCTAAACTGGTCAAAATTCTCTACGATAATTTTGACCAAGGCTTCGGGGTCAATTCGCCCATACACTTTATGTCGCCCATCCATAGGGCTCCATAAAGTGTGGGCTCATTGAGGAGGGTAATAAAATGGCACAGAATTTGGAAGAAATGATCAAGACAATAGAGAGCATGACCGTTCTGGAATTATCAGACCTGGTCAAATCCCTCGAGGAGAAGTTTGGCGTAAAGGCTAACATGCCCATGATGGTAGCTCCTGCTGCAGGTGCTGCCGCCGGTGGCGCTGCTCCAGCCGCTGAAGAGAAGACCACTTTCACCGTCGTACTCGCTAATGCCGGCGCCACCAAGATCGCCGTCATCAAGGAAGTGCGCACCATGACCAGCCTAGGGCTAAAGGAAGCCAAGGATCTCGTTGATGCAGCTCCCAAACCCATCAAGGACGGCGTTCCCAAGGAAGAAGCTGAAGATATGAAGAAAAAGCTTGAAGCTGCCGGTGCGACCGTCGAGCTGAAATAAAAAGATAGCTAGAAAATCAAGTTCCATGCTCCCTATGGCGTCGGCTGTAGAGAGTTAAAATTTTATATAAGGACAGCATGTTAAAGCGTAAAAATTTCGGAAAGCTGAAGGAAGTTTACGATCTTCCCAATCTTCTTGATGTGCAGCTTGAGACGTACCGTGAGTTTTTGCAGTTGGATGTCCCGGCCAATGAGCGCAAGCGCCTGGGCCTGCAGGAGGTTTTTGAAGAGATATTCCCGATCGAGAACGGCAACCGTTCGGTAAAGCTTGAGTTTATCAGCTATACACTGGGTAAGCCCAAGTATGTTATCGCTGAGTCCAAGATCCGCAGCCTTTCTTATGCCGCTCCCCTTAAGGTCAAGTTCCGCCTGACCACTCCTAAAGAGACCAAGGAGCAGGATGCATATTTCGGGGATTTGCCGCTGATGACCGATACCGGCACCTTTATAATCAATGGTGATGAGCGCGTGGTGGTCAGCCAGTTGCAGCGTTCACCTGGTGTTTCTTTTGAGGAAGAGCTGCATCCTACCGGAAAAAAGATCTTTTACGGCAGGATCATTCCTTACCGCGGAGCATGGCTTGAGTTTAAATACGACCTTACCGAGACTATTCTTGCCTATGTCGACCGCCGTAGGAATTTCCCCGCGACCCAGATATTAAGGATACTGGGTTTTTCCACCGATGCTGAGATAATCGCCGCTTTCGGAAAAGAATATCCGGAGCTGGTCAACACTTTAAAGAAAGATCCTACCAAGAATAAAGAGGAAGCATATCTGGATTTCTACCGCAAGATGCGGCCAACAGAGCCGGTGACCAAGGAAGCGGCAGAAGGCCTGTTTTACAGATTGTTTTTTGATCCTGCCCGCTATGACCTTGAAAGAGCCGGCCGTTTCATTTTAAATAGAAAATTAGGCATGGATGTTTCCCTTGAGAAAAGGATCCTTGATTCCGCTACCGTTATCAAGGTGATGGAATATCTGATCCATCTTAAGGAAGGCGTGGGCAAGATCGACGATATCGACCATCTCGGCAACCGCCGTGTCAAGACCGTGGGCGAGCTGGTGCAGAACCAGGTGAGGATCGGGCTTTCTCGCGTGGAGCGCTCCATCCGCGAACGCTTAAGCATACTCGGTGAGTTCGACAGCCTCAATGTCCACTACCTGATCAATTCCAAATTATTATCAAATCAGATCCGCGATTTCTTCGCTCGATCTCAACTTTCTCAGTTCATGGACCAGGTGAATCCGCTGGCTGAGATGACCCATAAGAGAAGGCTCAGCGCCCTCGGCCCCGGAGGTTTATCCAGGGAAAGAGCGGGTTTTGAGGTGCGCGATATCCATCCTTCGCACTACGGAAGGGTTTGTCCTATCGAGACGCCCGAAGGCCCGAACATCGGGTTAATCGCGTCTTTGAGCACTTTTGCCCGGGTCAATCCCTTAGGCCTGCTTGAGACGCCTTACAGAAAAGTGGAAGACGGCCGGGTCACCAAAAAAATTGATTATCTGACTGCTGATATCGAGGAAGACAAAGTCATTGCTCAGGCAAACGTGCCTTTGGATGAAAGCGGTTATTTTGTAGAGAAGATGGTTTCCTGCCGCTACAAGGACGATTTCCCGAAGGTGGAAGGTAAGAAAGTCGAATATATGGACGTTTCTCCCAAGCAGCTGGTTTCTGTGGCTGCGTCCATGATTCCGTTCTTGGAGCATGACGACGCAAACAGGGCTTTGATGGGCGCGAACATGCAGCGTCAGGCAGTTCCGCTGATGATCACCGAACCTCCGTTGGTGGGTACCGGGATGGAAGAGAAGCTGGCTCGTGATTCCGGGACATTAGTTATTGCCCAGGATTCCGGCAAGGTCTCAAGCGTTGATTCTAGCACCATTACTATAGGTAAGAAGATCTACCATCTGCTGAAGTTCTTGCGCACTAACGCCGACACCTGTCTGAACCAGAGGCCTTTGGTAAAGCTTGGCGAGCATGTGGAAAAGGGCCAGATCATTGCTGACGGCATCGGCACCAATGGTGGAGAATTGGCCCTGGGAAGAAATGTGGTGGCGGCGTTCATGCCCTGGCGCGGATATAACTTTGAAGATGCCATTATTGTCAGTGAAAAGCTGATCAAGGAAGACGTATTCACCTCTATTCATATAGAGGAGTTCGATATAGATGCGACGGAAACCCGTTTAGGAAACGAAGAGATCACCCGCGATATCCCTAATGTCAGCGAAGAAGCCTTGCGCAACCTCGATGAGAACGGGATCATCAGTCTGGGAGCGGAAATCTCACCCGGCGATATACTGGTGGGCAAGATCACTCCTAAGACCGATTCCGAGCCTTCGCCGGAAGAGAGGTTGTTGCGCGCGATATTCGGCGAAAAGGCCGGGGATGTGCGCGATACATCCTTGACTGTTCCTCCGGGTGTCCAGGGCATAGTCATCGATGTGCATATTTTTCAGCGCAAGGATCGTGGCAGAAAATCCAAAGAAGAAAAGACCAAGGAGATGGCCAAGATCCGGGAGCTGAAAGCCTACTACAAGCAGGAGCTGGAATTTTTGCAGCAGGAGCGCACCACCCGTCTGGCCCAGCTATTGGGTGTAGATAAGAAAAAAATCGAGAAGATGAATTTTGACGATAATGAAGAGGCAAAGATCCTCGCTGCTTCATTTGATGAGCAGATACAGGAATTGTTGTCTGAGGAAGATCAGGAGGTCGAGAAGGTAAGGCGCGGAGATGAACTTCCGGCCGGCGTTTTAAAGAGAGTGGTTGTTTATATCGCCACTAAGAGAAAACTTTCCGAAGGCGATAAGCTCGCCGGCCGCCATGGAAATAAAGGTGTGGTGGCGCGCGTATTGCCCGAAGAGGATATGCCCTTCTTGCCTGATGGCACTCCGGTTGAGGTCGTGCTTAATCCTTTGGGTGTGCCTTCGCGTATGAACGTAGGGCAGATCCTTGAGTGTCATCTTGGATGGGCAGCCAAAGCCTTAGGTTTATTTGTCAGTTCGCCGGTTTTTGACGGGGCTACTGAGGTGGAGATCAAAGAGCTGCTTAAGAAGGCCAACCTTCCCGAAGACGGAAAGATCACGCTTTATGACGGGCATACGGGAGAGCCTTTTGACCACAGGATCACTGTCGGCGACCTGTATGTGATGAAGCTGATCCATTTGGTTGACGAAAAGATCCACGCCCGTTCTATCGGCCCCTACTCACTGGTCACCCAGCAGCCGCTGGGCGGTAAGGCGCAGTTCGGAGGCCAGAGGCTTGGAGAAATGGAAGTTTGGGCCCTGGAAGCATATGGGGCTGCATTCACCTTGCAGGAAATGCTTACCGTCAAGAGCGACGACGTCACCGGAAGGACTCGCATTTACGAAGCGATTGTCAAAGGCGAACAACGTTTGACTCATGGAACTCCAGAGTCATTTAACGTATTGATAAAAGAACTCCAGGGCTTATGCCTTGATATCAAAACAGAGAAGGCAAAATAATGGAAGAGACAGTATCTTTTGACAGTATTTCCATAAAGATCGCCTCACCCCAGGTCATTAAGTCGTTCTCTAAGGGCGAGGTGCGTAAGGCAGAGACCATCAATTATCGCACACTGAAGCCGGAAAAAGACGGATTGTTCTGCGAGAAGATCTTTGGCCCGGTGCGCGACTGGGAATGTAACTGTGGTAAGTATAAAGGGATCAAGTTTAAAGGAATTACCTGCGACCGCTGCGGAGTCACCGTGGATCGTTCATCGGTCCGCCGCGAACGCATGGGACACATTGATTTAGCCACGCCGGTCACCCATATCTGGTTCTTCAAAGCAGTGCCCAGCCGGATGGCTGCTCTTCTTGACATCAGCCTGCGGGACCTTGAGAAGATTATTTACTACGAGGAGTATGTGGTGGTTGACCCCGGCACAACTCCTCTTAAGAAAAAAGAGCTGTTTAACGAAGAGAAGTATCAGGAAGCAGTGGCTAAGTACGGCGGTAATTTCAAGGCAAAGATCGGTGCCGAGGCAGTAAGAGACCTGTTAAAAGAGCTGGACCTGGATAATGCCTGCCGCAAGCTCAGGCGCGACCTTGAGAAATCAAAAGATATTTTAAGCAATCGCAAGGTGATTAAAAACCTGCGCGTGGTAGAGGACTTCAAGAAATCCGGAAACCGTCCGGAGTGGATGATCCTTGAGATCCTTCCGGTGATTCCGCCGGATCTGCGCCCATTGGTCCCGTTAGATGGCGGAAGATTTGCCACCAGCGACCTCAATGATCTCTACCGTCGCGTGATCAACCGCAACAACCGTTTAAGAAAACTCATGGAGTTAAGCGCTCCGGAGATCATTATACGTAACGAAAAGCGCATGCTTCAGGAGGCGGTGGACGCGCTCTTAGATAACGGCAGGCACGGCAAGCCGGTTTTAGGCGCCAACAACCGCCCGCTTAAGTCCCTTTCCGATATGCTTAAGGGAAAGCAGGGAAGGTTCCGCCAGAATCTTCTGGGTAAGCGCGTGGATTATTCCGGACGTTCTGTCATTGTGGTCGGCCCGGAGCTTAAGCTCCACGAATGCGGCTTGCCTAAGCAGATGGCACTTGAACTTTTCGAGCCGTTCATAATCAAGAAATTACGCGAAAAAGGTTTTGTACACACCATCAAGGGCGCCCGCCGCATGGTCGAGCGCGGCAAGATCGAGGTATGGGATATTCTCGATGAGGTGATCAAGGATCATCCGGTGCTCTTAAACCGCGCGCCTACACTCCACCGCCTGGGTATACAGGCCTTCCAACCGCTTCTTATCGAAGGTAAATCCATCAAGGTGCATCCTTTAGTCTGCACCGCTTTTAACGCTGACTTTGACGGAGACCAGATGGCAGTGCATGTGCCGCTTTCGCTTGAATCACAGCTGGAAGCAAAGATCCTGATGCTATCCATCAACAATATTTTTTCATCCGCAGACGGCCGTCCTGTCGTTACCCCGACCCAAGACATAATCTTAGGCACATCGTATCTGTCTAAGGAAAAGCCTGGAGCAAAAGGCGAAGGAATGTCTTTCTCCAATGCCGAAGAAGTCATTGTGGCTTACGAGGATGGCACTGTCGAGCTGCATGCCAGTATTAAGGTAAGGGCCAACGGCGTATTTGACATGGAGGAGAAGAAATTTATTCCGGGAGTGCAGCAGATCACTACTACGGTCGGAAGAGTCATTTTCAACCAGGTCCTGCCTAAGGATTTTGGGTTTGTGAATAACGAATTGAATAAAGGCAAGGTATCAGAAGTTGTCACTGACTGCCATAAGAGATTCGGCCATAGCGCCACAGTCAAGCTTCTTGACGACATCAAGAAGCTTGGATTTGAGAGCGCTACGAAGGGTGGCATTTCTATTGGCATTGACGACATGCAGGTGCCTGAGGAAAAGCCGCAAGTGCTTAAGGAAGCTAGGGATGAGGTGTCTAAGGTCGAGGACCAGTACCGTAAAGGTATTATTACCGAAAGTGAGCGCAAGTCCAAGGTCATCGATATTTGGACTCACACTACCGAAAGAGTTTCGGACCTGTTATTTAAAGGGATGCATCCTTTTAATCCGATTTTTATGATGGCGGATTCGGGGGCGCGCGGTTCGCGCCTGCAGGTAAGACAGCTGGCAGGCATGCGCGGCCTTATGGCTAAGCCATCTGGTGAAATCATCGAGAACCCCATTACCGCTAACTTCAGAGAAGGTCTGAACGTTCTTGAATATTTTATCTCCACTCACGGCGCGCGCAAGGGTTTGGCTGATACGGCGCTTAAGACCGCTGACGCAGGTTATTTGACCCGCCGTTTGGTGGACGTGGCTCAGGAAGTGATCATTTCCGAGAATGACTGCGGAACTTTGAACGGTATCACGGTTGCCGCGATCATCGAAGGCGATGAGGTGGTGGTCAGCCTTAAGGACCGCATCGTAGGAAGAGTCGCGCTGGATAATATAGTCGACATTATTACGGATGAGATCATTGTCGAGGCAGGAAGCGAAATTACTCTGGAAAAAGCGGATATGATGGAGAAGCTGGGTATTGAAATGATCCGTATCCGAAGTGTGCTGACCTGTGAATCCGGGCGCGGGATGTGCACCAAGTGCTACGGCAGGAATTTGTCTTCCGGAAGGCTGGTGGAACTGGGTGAAGCGGTGGGTGTAATCGCCGCGCAAAGTATCGGCGAGCCAGGAACACAGCTGACCATGAGGACTTTCCACATCGGCGGTACTGCTTCCCGAACCGTTGAGCAGTCTTTCACCAAATCTAAGAATAAAGGTATTGTCAAGTATCACAATTTAAGAGTCACCTCTAAGAATAAAGAGTTCATCGTCCTGAACAGAAACGGCGCTATCAGCGTCAATGACAAGCAGGGCAGAGAGCTTGAGCGTTATACCGTGCCTCAGGGCGCATTTATCAGCATCGCCGACGGCGATGAGGTGAACAAGGGTATTTCCTTTGTGCGCTGGGATCCTTACACCATGCCCGTTCTGACGGAAGTCGGAGGCTTGATCAGGTTTGAGGACCTTAAGGAAGGCGTGACCATGCACGAAGAGTTAAATTCGGTGACTAAGCTTACTGAGCGCGTGGTGGTCGAGCACAAAGCAGAGTTCCATCCTCAGATCATTATTTCTGACGAGAAGAAGGAAATCTTAGGGATATATCCGATCCCAATCGGAGCGCACATCATGGTCAAGGATAATGCTAAGGTCGGTTCCGGAGACTTGCTGGCTAAGATCCCGCGTTCAGTCATGAAGACCAGGGATATTACCGGAGGCCTTCCGCGCGTGGCTGAGCTTTTTGAAGCTCGTCGTCCGAAAGACCCGGCAGTCATCAGCGAAATTGACGGATTTGTGGAGTTCGGCGAGACCAAGAAAGGGCAGCGCCTGATCATCGTCAAATCCCCTACCGGTATGGCCAGGGAATACGCTATTCCGCACGGCAAGCACCCCAATGTGTACAAGGGTGATAAAGTAAATGCTGGACAGCCTTTGACTGACGGGCCGTTGGTCTTGCAGGATATTTTGAGAGTCTGCGGGGACAAGGTGCTTCAGGAGTATCTGGTCAACGAAGTGCAGGAAGTCTATCGTCTGCAGGGCGTGAACATCAACGACAAGCATATTGAGCTGATCATCAGGCAGATGTTGAAGAAGATAAGGATCGAGGATCCGGGTGACACCGAGTTCCTGGCCACTCAGCAGGTTGATAAGTGGAAGTTCCAGAGCGAAAACTCCAAGGTGATCAAAAAAGGCGGAAAGCCTGCTCAGGCGACACCTTTATTATTAGGTATCACCAAGGCGTCATTGACCACCGAGAGCTTTATCTCAGCCGCAAGCTTCCAGGAGACAACGCGTGTTCTTACGGAAGCCGCCACCAGCGGAAAGCGCGATGAGCTCTTTGGTTTGAAAGAAAATGTTATCGTGGGTCACCTGATCCCGGCGGGAACAGGATTTCACACTCACCGTGATATAGAGATAGTGAAGCTGCCTTCTGAAAAAGCGGAAGAAGCGAAAAAAAGAGAAAGTAAAGCTTAAAAAGGAATAAACTTATGCCAACAATTTCACAGTTGATCAGAATGGGTAGGATTTCCAAGAAGAAGAAAACCAAATCACCGGCTTTGAAGGCTTGCCCGCAGAGACGCGGCGTTTGTCTTCAGGTGCGCACCATGACCCCCAAGAAGCCTAATTCAGCTTTGCGTAAGATCGCAAGGGTAAGGCTGACTACGGGGATCGAAGTCACAGCGTATATTCCGGGAGAAGGGCACAATCTTCAGGAGCACTCTATCGTTTTGGTCAGAGGCGGGCGCGTCAAGGACCTGCCCGGTGTGAGGTATCATATTATCAGAGGCACGCTGGATGCCGCAGGCGTAACTGCGCGCAGGCGTGGTCGCTCTAAATACGGAGCAAAAAGGCCGAAAGCCGCGTAACCTAGGAAAATAAAATGAGAAGAAGAAAAGCACAGGAAAAAGTTGTCTTAGCAGACCCAATTTATAACAGCAAGATCGTAGGCAAGTTTATCAACATGGTGATGCTCGCAGGCAAGAAATCGGTTGCCGAGGGTATCGTTTACGGAGCTTTTGAGATCGTGAAGAAGAATCTTAACGAGGTGGATGTGATCAAGGTCTTTCACAAGGCTCTTGATAACGTCCGTCCGCGCCTGGAAGTAAAGCCCCGCCGCGTGGGAGGTGCTACTTATCAGGTGCCTATCGAAGTAAGGCAGGAGCGCGGTACTTCAATAGCTTTACGCTGGATGAGGGATTATGCCAAGACCAAAAAGGGCAAGCCCATGCCGGAAAAATTAGCTGATGAGATCATCGCCGCTTATAAAGGCGAAGGTTCAGCCATAAAGAAAAGAGACGATACCCATAAAATGGCCGAATCCAACAAGGCATACGCGCATTTCAGGTGGTAACACAGAGGTGTAGGCCTTCTTTTCCTATAAAGAAGGGCCTAGTCCAGAAGTAATATTATGGAAAGAACAATACCTTTAGATAAGCTCAGGAATATCGGGATCATCGCGCATATTGATGCGGGTAAGACCACTACCAGCGAGCGCGTGCTTTTTTATACCGGGAAAAACTATAAGCTAGGTGAGGTCCATGACGGCACAGCCACCATGGACTGGATGGTGCAGGAGCAGGAAAGGGGCATTACTATTACTTCAGCCGCTACTACCTGCAGCTGGAAGGATATCACCATCAACCTGATCGATACTCCCGGACACGTTGATTTTACAATCGAAGTTGAAAGGTCGTTAAAGGTACTTGACGGAGCAGTGGTGATTTTTTGCGCAGTCGGCGGAGTCGAGCCGCAGACAGAGACAGTCTGGCGCCAGGCGGATAGATACGAAGTGCCCCGCATCGCCTTTGTAAATAAGATGGACAGGACCGGTAGTGATTTAAAAATGGTCATTGACCAGATGGAAAAAAGGCTGGCGGCGAATGTGGCGGCTATCCAGGTCCCTTATGGGAAAGAGCAGGATTTTACCGGCATCATTGATATCATCGAAAAGAAGCTGAACCTTTATAAGGACGATTCGGGCAAGGAGTTTGAGGTTAAGGATGTGCCTGCACAGATGATGCCTGAAGTTGAGAAAGCGCGCATGGTCTTGATCGAAAAGTTGGCTGAGGTGGATGATAAGATCATGGAAGATTATCTGCACAACAAAAAGATCAGCGTAAAAGAGATCAAAGACGCGATCAGGAAAGCGGTCATCGCCAATAAGTTTGTGCCGGTTTTATGCGGTGCGGCATTTAAGAATAAGGGAGTGCAGCTAGTGCTGGATGCGGTGCGCGATTATCTGCCCTCTCCACTGGATCTACCTCCGATCAAAGGAATTAATCCGGATAGCGGAGAATTCGAAGAGATCAAAGCTGATGACAAAGCGCCTTTCTGCGCGTTGAGTTTTAAAGTAGCCACTGATCCTTACGTCGGTAAATTAAATTACATCCGGGTTTATTCTGGTACTCTTATGGCGGGGACCTATATTTACAACGCCTCAAAGCGCGAGCGAGAACGCGTGACCAAGATCGTCAAGATGCACGCCAACAGGCAGGAGATCGTAGATAGTGTTTCTACCGGCGATATTGCCGCAGCTGTGGGCTTAAAAGATACTAAGACAGGCGATACGCTGTGCACTGAGAAAAATCAGATACTGATCGAAGCCATGAAGTTCCCTGAGCCGGTGATTCAGCAGGCGATCGAGCCGAAAACAAAAGATGCCCAGCAGAAACTTGGGTTAGCTTTGCATAAATTGGAAGATGAAGATCCTTCATTTCGTGTCACTTACAATGAGGAAACCGGTCAGACTATCATCGCCGGCATGGGTCAGCTGCACCTGGAGATCATCATCGACCGTATCTTAAGGGAATTCAATGTCGAGGCTCAGGTGGGCCAGCCCCAGGTCGCTTATCGCGAGACTCTGACAAGAAAGATCTCTCAGGTGGGCAAGTTCATTAGTCAATCCGGCGGACGCGGCCAATACGGCCACTGCGTTCTTGAGATGGAGCCGCAGGAGGTTCCGGGAACAGGTATCACTTTTGAGGATAAAATTAAAAGCGGCGCTATTCCGCGCGAGTTTATTCCGGCAGTAAAGAAGGGGGTATTCGGGGCGGCAAAGAGCGGCTCGCTTGCAGGTTATCCGGTGACAGATGTGAAAGTCACCTTGGTCGATGGTTCTTATCATGACGTTGACTCATCGGAACTGGCTTTTCAGATGGCCGGATCCCTGGCATTCAACGAAGGGCTTCGTAAGGCAAGCCCGATTTTGCTTGAGCCGATCATGGATATGGAAGTGATCGTTCCGGAAGAATACATGGGTCAGGTAATCGGAGATCTCAGTTCCCGTCGGGCGAAGATCATGTCGCTGGCGCAGAGAATAAACTTAAGGACTATCAGGGCGAACATTCCGCTTGCGGAAGTCTTCAACTACGCGACTATATTAAGATCCTTGACACAAGGCCGTGCTTCCTATACAATGGAGCCTTCGTTTTACGCTGAAGTGCCTTCACATATAGCAGAAAAAATTTCTGCAGGGTTCACGAGCGCCGGTTCTAGGAGAAATCATTAGTTATTAAAGGAGGGTAAAATGGCTAAAGAGAAGTTTGTAAGAAGTAAACCGCACGTAAATATCGGCACCATCGGTCATATCGATCACGGTAAAACCACCCTGACTGCTGCGATTTGCAACGTATTGGCAAAGATGGGTAAGGCTACTGCTCGTACGTATGCTGATATCGCTAAGGGCGGTACGGTAAGAGACGAGACAAAGGTCGTTACCATACAGGTTTCGCACGTCGAATATGAATCCGAGGCTCGGCATTATGCTCACATCGACTGCCCCGGACACGCCGACTACATCAAGAACATGATCACCGGAGCCGCGCAGATGGACGGCGCAATCCTGGTTGTTTCCGCTGCTGACGGCCCGATGCCTCAGACCAGAGAGCATATTCTTTTAGCCCGTCAGGTAAACGTTCCTTCTATGGTCGTATTTTTAAACAAGGTCGACCTGGTCACCGATAACGAATTGCTGGATCTGGTTGAGGTGGAAGTAAGAGAGCTGCTTACCAAGTACGGTTTTCCCGGAGAAAAGACTCCTATTATAAAAGGAAGCGCTTCCAAGGCAATGGCTGCTGCCAATGATCCTACTAGCCCCGACGTCAAGTGCATACTTGACCTGATCAAGGCTTGCGACGATTTTATTCCGCTGCCCGTCCGTGATATGGATAAGCCCTTACTTATGGCTGTTGAAGACGTGTTCAGCATCGAAGGTAGAGGAACAGTCGGAACCGGAAGGATCGAGCGTGGTAAGGTCAAAATTAACGAAGAGGTAGAGCTCGTAGGTTTAAGGCCGGAAGTAAAGAAGACGGTTGTCACGGGGATCGAAATGTTCAGAAAGCTGCTTGACGAAGGGCAGGCTGGAGATAACGTAGGCCTTCTCTTAAGAGGCGTGGATAAGGATGCGATCGAGCGCGGAATGGTCATCGCCGCTCCCAAGTCCATCACCCCGCACACCAAGTTCAAGGCTCAGATTTACATCTTGAGCAAGGAAGAAGGCGGCAGGCACACCCCGTTCTTTAAAGGGTACAGGCCTCAGTTTTATTTTCGTACCACCGACGTAACCGGAAGTGTCACTGAGTTGCCGGCAGGCGTGGAAATGGTCATGCCCGGTGATAATGTGGCATGTGATGTAGAGTTGATCACGCCGATCGCTATGGAGAAGGAATCGCGCTTTGCTATCCGCGAGGGCGGCCGCACCGTAGGCGCGGGCGTCGTAACTGAGATCATTGCTTAAAAATATGTCAACTGCACAGAAAATACGAATCAGGTTAAAAGCATACGATCACCGTTTGTTGGATCAGGCGGTTGTGGAAATCGTGGAAACTGTTAAGCGCTCCGGGGCCAGGATAGCTGGCCCGGTGCCGCTTCCCACTAAAAGGGAGATTTATACGGTTCTGCGTGGCCCGAATGTCGACAAGAAGTCACGCGAGCAATTTGAGCTTTCCACTCACAAGCGCCTTATTGATATTTTTGAGCCGACTTCAAAGACCATTGATTCTTTGAGGAAGTTGAATCTGCCTGCCGGTGTGGATGTAGAAATCAAATAACGAAAGTTTCGTTATTTTCGTTAGTTTCGTTTTGACGAAGATAGCTTGCGGAACGGAAAAGGTTAAAATGATCGGTTTGTTAGGAAAAAAATTAGGTATGACCAATGTATTCAACGAGGCCGGAGATATGGTTTGCGTCACGGCCATTGAAGCCGGCCCCTGCGCGGTCTTGTCGGTAAACGCAAAGAACGTTCAGCTTGGGTTTGAACAGGTCGTTGAAAAAAAGCTTAAAAAACCGCAGGCAGGCTTGTTTAAGAAGATCAATGTTTCGCCGCGCAAGTTCATCAGAGAGATCGCTAAAGAAGCCAATATGGAATACAAAGTGGGTGAGGAGTTAAAGGTTGATGTTTTTAAGTCAGGCGACTTCGTTGACGTAACCGGTACATCTATCGGCAAGGGTTTTCAGGGCGGTATGAAGCGTTGGCACTGGAAAGGTGGCCCTGAGACGCACGGTTCGACTTCCTATAGGCGCGTGGGTTCCATGGGTTCCTCTACCACCCCCGGCCGCGTTTTTAAGGGGCACCATCTTCCCGGTCACATGGGCAATGTGCGGGTTACGGTGCAGAATCTGAAAGTTGTCAAGGTGGACCCAGAGAATAACATCGTTCTGGTCGAGGGAGCTGTGCCCGGACACAAGAATAACTATGTGATAATTAAAAAAGCGGTGAAGAAGACCGCGGCCGCAATGACCAGGAAAGTTGTTGCGCCGGCAAAGGCAAAGGGCAAGAAATAAAATGGAAGCTATAACCTTACCTATATATAACAGCGAAGGAAAAGAAATCGATACCGTAAAATTGAATTCAACCGTATTCGATGGTGTGGTAAATACGGATGTCATATATCAAGCGGTTAACGCTTATAGAGCTAATCAGCGTAAAGGATTAGCATCGACTAAAACTAGAGGAGAGGTTTCCGGAGGTGGACGCAAGCCCTGGAAGCAGAAAGGTACCGGCCGCGCGCGCGTAGGCTCCACCCGTTCGCCTTTGTGGCGTCACGGCGGTGTGGTCTTTGGCCCGCACCCGAGGGATTTTTCTTTCAGCATTCCGCAGAAGATCAAGGCCCTGGCGCTTAAGTCCGCTCTGAACGCCAAGGTAAAAGACAAGAGCCTGATCGTGCTGGATGATTTAAAGCTCACCGGCCCCAAAACAAAAGAAGCCAACAAGGTACTTATTAACCTTAAGGTTGCGGATAAAAAGAGAGGCCGCAATAATGCTTTAGTGTTAGTGGACAAGATGGATAAGTTCGTGCAGATGGCTATGGGCAATTTAAGCTTTATGGACTTAGCACTCGCAAAAGAGACCCATGCATACGAAGTCTTAAGCCACAGGAAGATAATCATCACCAAGGACGGACTCAATACCCTTACAGACAGGCTTAAGAAATGACGCATCCATCATCGATAATCAAATCATTGATACGCACCGAGAAATCAACGCTGACTGAGCCGGCAGGCAAATATCTATTCCTGGTGAGCACTGCGGCGAATAAGATCCAGATCAAGAAGGCGGTGGAAGAGGTCTACAAGGTAAAGGTGCAGGACGTGAACACTTTCGTTTCGCTGGGAAAGATGAAAAGGGTAAGGCATCAATTGGGGCGCACGGCTGATCTGAAAAAAGCTATCGTCACCCTGAAAAAGGGCCAAAAGATAGAAACAGCATAAAGGATATATTGCCATGGGCATAAGAAAATTCAAGCCGACTACACCATCAAGACGAGGAATGAGCGGATTCGATTTTTCCGAGATAACTAAGGACAAGCCGGAAAAATCCCTGCTTATGCCTCTTAAGAGTAGCGGCGGCAGGAATGCCTATGGACGCATGACTGTCAGACATAGAGGTGGTGGACACAAGCGCATGATGCGTATTATCGATTTCAAGCGTGATCTTCTGGAGACTCCGGGCAAGGTCATCGCTATTGAGTATGATCCCAACCGTACTGCGCGCATCGCTTTGGTGGAATATCCGAATAATCTTAAGCGTTATATTATCGCACCGGCCGGCCTGAATGTGGGGGAAGAGATCATTTCTTCCAACCAGAAGGATACGGAAATGAAGATCGGCAACTGTATGCTGCTTAGACACATTCCTTCCGGCACCCTGATCCATAATCTGGAATTAAATAAAGGCAAGGGCGGACAGGTAGTCAGAGGCGCAGGCACTAGCGCTCAGATCATGGCTAAGGAGGGAGATCACGCGCATATACGCATGCCTTCCGCAGAAGTGAGATTGGTGAGTTTAGATTGCCACGCTACTATCGGCCAGGTGGGCAATATCGAGCGCGATAGAATTACTTATGGAAAAGCCGGCAGGAATCGCTGGAGAGGCAGGCGTCCGACAGTAAGAGGCCTGGCTATGAATCCCGTGGATCACCCGCACGGCGGCGGTGAAGGTAAGTCCGGCCAGGGTAATCCGCATCCTGTTTCAAAATGGGGTATGCCGACTAAGGGTTATAGGACCAGGAAGCACAAGAGGTACTCTAATAAATTCATTATAAATAGAAGGAAGAAATAATCATGCCAAGATCACTTAAAAAAGGTCCGTTTGTCGATGAGAAATTGCTGAAGAAAGCCGAGAAGGCGCGCCAGTCAGGGATACGCCAGGCCATAAAGACCTGGTCCAGGCGCTCTACTATTATTCCGGATTTTGTGGGGCTGACTTTTGCGGTGCATGACGGTCATAAACATATCCCGGTGTTTGTCACCGAGAATATGGTGGGACATAAGCTGGGCGAGTTCGCCGCATCCCGCATATTCAGGAAACACGGTGGCGTGAAATCGAAGAAGGCTGTAGAGAAAACTTAACATTTCTCCGCCTCATAAACGCCCAAAAATTCTCTTCGATAATTTTTGGGCATTCGGCGGAGTGATTCGCTAGAAGGAAATAGAGGGCTCATCAAATGATCTCCAAAGCAGAAGGTAAGTACTTAAGATATTCACCGACAAAGGTGCGTCAGGTCATTGACCTGATCCGCAACAAAGACGCGCATGAGGCAGAAAGCATCCTTTTGACCGTTAGTAAGAGGCCGAAGGAGCCGTTGATCAAGATCCTGAAGTCCGCGATCGCCAATGCCAAGACAAAAGGGTTTACCATCGATCAGCTCTATGTCTCAAAGGTAGTCTGCGACGTCGGGCCTAGCTGGAAGCGGTTTAAAGCCGCGGCGTTCGGCAGGGCGGCCCCGATACTGCGCAGGACAAGTCATATCAAAATCGAATTAGATTTAAAGTCAGGAGAGTAATTGCATGGGACAAAAAGTACATCCATTTATCTTAAGAATCGGGATCATCAGGACCTGGCATAGCCGCTGGTTCGCAAACCGCAAGGACTATCCCCTGTTTATCGCCGAGGATTACAAGATCCGCAAGTTTATCCGCGCACGCTTCAAACAGGCAGCGGTGTCAAATGTGGTGGTGGAGCGCCTTGCGGATAAGGTCAAGATCCGCATATTCTCCGCGCGTCCGGGCATCATCATCGGCCGCCACGGAGCGGATATCGAGCGTTTGCGTGAAGACTTAAACAGCATGGTGAAGAAAGAAGTGGCTATCGATATAGAGGAAGTGAAGAATCCGGCTATTGACGCGCAGCTGGTGGCTCAGAACGTCGCTATGCAGCTTGAGAAACGCGTGGCATTCCGGCGCGCGGTCAAGCGCGCGATGGAACAGGCGATGAACTCCGGAGCAAAAGGAATACGTGCTACCTGTGCCGGGCGTCTAAATGGTGCTGAAATAGCCCGTACCGAGACTTACCGCGTGGGCTCCATTCCCCTGCAGACTCTGCGTGCGGATATAGATTATGGTTTTGTTGAGGCGCTGACTACATACGGTTTAATCGGTATCAAGGTCTGGATATATAAAGGCGATATTCTGGGCAGACCTGGGATCAAACGTGTTGAAACCAGTGTTCAAGAAGCTAAAAAAGAAGAAGTAAAGCAAACGGCCCATAATAGCTGATTGGGGAGTAAATTAAAATGTTAATGATGCCCAAGAGGGTAAAATATCGTAAGTCAACCAAAGGAAAGCGCCGTGGTATAGCGACTACTGGGGCGCAGCTGGCGTTCGGGGAGTTCGGCCTCAAGACTCTTGAGAACGGATGGCTGAAGAATACGCAGTTAGAAGCGGTGCGCGTTATCATCGCCAGGCAGTTGCACGGAGGCGGCAAGATGTGGATCAGGGTATTTCCCGATAAATCCATCACCAAGAAGCCAGCAGAAGTGCGTATGGGTAAGGGTAAGGGTGATATCATTCATTGGGTCGCGGTCATCAAAAGGGGAAAGATCCTTTTTGAGATGGGGGGCGTGCCCGAAGAGTATGCCCGCCAGTGTTTTCGCCTGGCAGCCTACAAGCTGCCTGTTAGGACCAAGTTCGTCACCCGCACCCATAGATAAGGGGATTATAATCCCGCATCAGAAAACAAGGGGACTATCGTTATGAAGAAGCAGGATTTTAAAAGCCTTTCAAAAGATGAGTTGATACAGAAAGACAAGGCTCTTAAGGATGAGCTATTTAAGCTTAACCAACAGCGCTATGCCGGCAGAGTGGAGAAGCCGCATATGTTCGGTTTGATAAAGCGGGATATCGCCCGCATTCAGACGCTCTTAGGCGAAAAAGGTAAATCTTAATAGGAAAATAAGGGCTGTCCTTTTTGGGCTAGCCCCTTCCTTATAGGAAAGGAAGGGCTGCCCTTTCTGGGCAAGCCCCTTATTGAGAGGTAGTAAGGGCTGTCCTTTTTGGACAAGAAAGAGAAATAAAATGGGTAAAAGAAAAGTATTAGAAGGTGTAGTCGTCAGCGATAAAATGCAAAAGACTGTTATAGTCAGGACGGTGCGCGTGAGCAAGCATCCTAAATATTCGCGTATCATGAAGTCTTCCAATAAATTTAAGGCGCACGATGAGTCAGGTGTGGCTAAGATGGGGGATATCGTGCGTATAGAGGAAACCCGGCCGATTTCAAAGGACAAGCGTTTCAGGGTGGTCAGTGTCATCAAGAAAGCCGAGGCCCCGCACGTCGTGTTAAAAGAGGTGACCACATGATCCAGCTTCGTACAATCTTAGACGTAGCCGATAATACTGGAGCCAAGAAGGCTTCTATGATCGGAGTTTTGTACAGGAAAGGCAAACCTCACGCTGAGCTTGGCGATGTCATCAAGGTCAATGTCAAGGAATCTTCCGCTGACGCCGTAGTGAAAAAGGGCGAGGTGGCCATGGCGGTTATCGTCAGAACTAAGCAAGCTATAAGGCGCTCTGACGGATCGATCTTGCGTTTTGACCGCAACGCCTTAGTTTTTATCGATGCGGCGAACAACCCCAGGGGCACGCGCGTCTTCGGACCTGTGGCCCGCGAATTAAGGGATAAGAATTTCTCCAAAATCATCTCATTGGCACCGGAAGTAATATAAGGCTCAGGCCTATCCCTGTGGGATAAAGGAACAGTTAAAATGCTTAAGATCAGAAAAGGCGATACAGTCCAGGTCATCAAAGGAAAAGACAGCGGAAAAAAAGGCAAGATCATCAATGTTTACGCCGGTCAGCGCCGCGCGCTCGTAGAAGGCGTGAATACGGTCAAAAAACACCAACGCCCCACGCGCCAGGATCAGAAGGGCGGGATCGTTACGATAGAAATGCCCATTCAGATGGCAAATCTCATGCTTGTTTGCAAGGCCTGCAACCGGCCGGTGCGCGTGGGCTTTTCAGTCACTAAAGAAGGCGAGAAGTCAAGGATCTGTAAAGCTTGTAAAGAGGTGCTCTAATATGGCGACTAATACATACACTCCCAGATTGCTCACTCGTTACAGAGGCGACATCACCGCTAAGATGATGGAGTCTTTTAAATTTAAGAACCGTATGGCCGTGCCTCGCGTGGATAAGATCGTCATCAACATGGGCGTGGGCGAGGGCCTGCAGGATATCAAGATCCTTGAGAGAGCTATGGAGGAGCTGGGCGCGATCACCGGGCAAAAGCCGATCATGAGGCGCGCTAAAAAGGCTATTTCGAATTTCAAGGTCAGGGAGGGCGGGCCGGTGGGCTGCAAGGTGACTTTACGGCGCGTGCGCATGTATGAGTTTATGGACCGCCTGATCAATGTGGCGCTGCCGCGTATCCGCGACTTTAGAGGCGTGTCGTCTGATTCTTTTGACAAGGCCGGAAATTTCACCATGGGCCTTACGGAGCAGGGCATATTCCCCGAGATCGATTATGACCGCATCACCCGCGCTCAGGGTATGGATATAACTTTCGTGATAAAGAACGCAAAGACTATCGATCAGGCCCGCGAACTGCTCAGGGCGTTCGGTATGCCTTTTGAAATTAAAGAAAAGGGATAATAGACAATGGCGAAGAATTCACAGTTAGCTCGTTGGAAGAGGCCTGCGAAGTTTTCCACCCGCAAATACAACCGTTGCCAGATCTGCGGCAGGTCAGGTGGGTACTTGCGCAGGTTCCAGCTCTGCCGTATATGTTTTCGAGAGTTGGCTTGGCAGGGGCTGATCCCGGGTATTAGAAAAGCAAGCTGGTAAGCCCCTTCCTATAAAAGGATAGGAAGGGCTACCCTTTCTGGGTAAGGGCCTTCCTAAAATTAAGGAGAGAAAGTAGATGTCAAGAACTGATTTAGTCGCGGATGCTTTTACAATGGTGCGTAACGCCATGATGGTGAAAAAAGAGAATGTGGACGTGCCATCTTCAAATACAGTGAAGTCTATCTTAGAGATCCTGAAGAAGGAAAGCTATATCGAGAACTTTAAGCTGATCGACGATAAGAAGCAGGGTATATGCAGGATTTATCTAAAGTATATTGCTGGAAAGCCCGCGATAATGAAGATCAAGCGTATTTCGAAGCCCGGCCTACGCGTCTATGTCAAGTGTGAAAAGATGCCAAGGGTTTTAAGAGGCAAAGGCATGGCCATAGTTTCAACTTCCAAGGGCATTATTACGGATAAAGAGTGTCGCGAATTGGGTGTAGGCGGAGAAGTGATTGGGTATGTCTGGTAAATGAGCCCACAACTTACGGAACCGTAATTTTTGTTCAATGGACGTAAGTTGTTAGGGCGAATTTATGCCGCCGAATGTACCGAAATTACAAGGTCCCCGAAGGGGAGCGAAGAGAATTTCGGTACAGCATATGAGGCGGCAATAAAAGTAATAAAAACGAGGGTTTAACATGTCACGAATTGGTATAAAACCAGTAGCAATACCAAGCGGTGTAAAAGTCGAGGTCAAGGAAGGCGTGATCTGTATCGAGGGCCCCAAGGGAAAGCTCACCAGACAGCTTGCCGGACGCATCGGCATTGAGGTAAAGGACAATCAGGTCTTTGTGAATCGCTCCGGGGATTCTAAAGTGGATAAGTCTATGCATGGACTCTTTCGCGCTTTAGTGAACAATATGATCAAGGGTGTGACTGATGGCTATGTCAAGGAGCTTGAGATCATTGGAATCGGTTTCAAGGCCGCTATTCAGGGAAGCATCTTGAATATGCAGCTGGGGTATTCTCATGCGGTTAATTTCCCCGTTCCGGAAGGGATCAAGATAGAGTGCCCTAAGCCCACGCAGGTGGTGGTGAGTGGCATTGATAAAGAAATAGTCGGAAAAGTGGCTAGCGAGATACGCGCGGTATGCCCTCCTGAGCCGTATAAAGGCAAAGGTATCCGTTATGCGGGTGAATACGTGAAGAAGAAAGTCGGTAAGGCCCAGGCGACAACCAAATAATCAAGGAAGGGTTAATCTGTGAATAAGAGAGTAGTGTCAAGGTTAAAAAGGCACCGCAGGATCAGGATGAAGATGTGGGGTACTGAAGTCAAGCCGCGGCTTGTAGTCCAGCGCAGCCTCCAGAATCTTACCGCTCAGGTCATTGATGATTCCGCCAACAAGACAATGTTTTCGCTTTCAACTATGGATAAGGCAGTGAAGCAGAAATTTCCTACCGCCGGCAATATCAAGGCCGCTGAGGTCTTCGGCCAGCTCTTTGCTCAGAAGGCAAAGGAAAAAGGGATCACCAAGATCATTTTTGACCGCGCAGGATATCTGTATCACGGCAGGGTCAAGGCGTTTGCCGAGGCTTTGCGAAAGGGAGGACTGGAGTTTTAACTTATGCGTGAACTTAATATCGAGCATCAGCCGGATTTAATCGAGAAGATCATCAGCATCAACCGCGTTACCAAGGTCACCAAGGGCGGCAAAAAGATGCACTTCAGCGCTTTGGTGGTCGTGGGCGACACAAAAGGTAAGGTAGGCTTTGCCCAGGAAAAGGCAAATGAAGTCGCTGATGCCATCAGGAAAGCCCTGACTAAGGCTAAGAAGAGCCTTTTCAAGGTCCCCCTTGAGGGACCGACAATCCCGCATGAGACCGTTGGACACTTTGGGGCGGCAAGAGTGATGCTTAAACCGGCATCCGAAGGTACCGGGGTCATTGCCTCCGGCCCGGTGCGCGCGATATGCGAAGCCGCAGGCATCAAGGATATTCTTACTAAATCCCTGAAGTCGAATAATCCGGTAAATGTCATCAAAGCTACTGCCGAAGGGTTGAGAGGCCTTAAGACGTAAAGTACTTCAATAAGAACAGGAATAAAGTAAAATGACAGAAAAAATCGTAAAACATAAAAAGAGCTTAGGTAAAGACAGCCACCATAAGGAAGTTTCGAAAGATATAGCCAAGCCGAAGCCTGCGGTAAAGAAGTCTTATGTTCCTAAAAAGGCAAAACCTGAAGTTAAAGAATCTTATTTTGGGCTGCACAGCATCAAGGCTCCGGCCGGCGCGCATAAGAAAAGAAAGTATTTAGGTAGAGGCCCCAGTTCCGGTCACGGTAAGACATCTACTCGCGGAAGCAAGGGCCAGACTTCTCGCGCAGGAAGGCATTTTTATCTGGGTTTTGAAGGGGGTCAATCTCCTTTGATCCGCAGGTTCCCCAAGCGCGGTTTCACTAGCGTCTTTAAAAAGGTATACCAGATCATAAACTTAAGAGACCTGAGCCGTATCAAGGAAACTTTTATCGGGCCTGAGCTTCTTGAAGAGCGCGGGCTGATCAAGAATAGAGAAAAATTGATCAAGGTCCTGGGTGAAGGAGAGATGAAGGCGGCGGTCACGGTAAAGGCGCATGCCTTTTCAAAGCAGGCTATAGACAAGATCAAGAAGGCCGGCGGTACTGTGGAGACCATTAATGCCATCGCTGGTTGATCTTAGCCCCTTAGTAAACGCGTTTAAAATACCGGATCTGAAGAGAAGGCTGATCATTACCGGTCTTTTGCTTGCGGTCTATCGTATAGGTTGTTATGTACCCACCCCCGGAATTGACGGCGGCGAATTAGCCAGGCTTTTCAAGCAGGTAAGCGAGACTCAGGGGGGAGCGCTCTTTGGCATAATCAATATGTTCTCCGGAGGCGCTATGGAGCGCCTGACTATCTTTGCTCTGGGTATCATGCCGTATATTTCTTCATCTATCATCATGCAGCTTTTGACTGCGGTGATCCCGGCGCTTGAGAAATTGGCCAAGGAAGGCCGCGCAGGGTATGAGAAGATGAATCAGATCACCCGATACGGCACGGTGGTATTATCCATAATCCAATCATATTTTATCGCTCTTTGGCTTGAGCATTTCCAGGGTTTTCAGATCGTGATGAGTCCGGGATGGGGATTTAGGATCATCACTGTACTGACCCTTACAACCGGAACGATATTCATCATGTGGCTGGGCGAGCAAATACAGGAAAAAGGCATCGGTAACGGCATATCGCTGATCATTGCCGCAGGTATTATCTCAAGGATCCCCACGGCTTTTAATCAGCTTTACGCGATGATCTTTCCGCTTTCCCGCAGGACCATTCAGCCTTTCACGCTGATCATCATGGCGGTGCTGCTGGTGGTGGTGGTATTTTCAGTCGTCATGATCACCCAGGCAATACGCAAGATCCCGGTGCAGTATGCGCGCAGGATAGTGGGTCGTAAGATCTACGGCGGAGCCAGCACGTATATCCCGCTTAAGGTGGATCAGTCAGGCGTCATCGCCATCATTTTTGCCCAGTCGATCATTCTGTTTCCTGCCACATTGTCTTCATTCATTCCTAATCCGGGATTTCAGAGGTTGGCGGAAAACCTGGTGCGCGGACATTTCCTCTATACCGCTATATACGGCCTGTTGATCATATTCTTCTGCTATTTTTATACGGCCATTGTTTTTAATCCCAATGACCTGGCAGATGATATGAAAAAGCACGGAGGGTTTATCCCCGGGATCCGTCCGGGCACGCCCACAGCTGAATTTCTTGATTTTGTAATGACCAGGATCACTCTCGCCGGCGCGTTGTTTATTATGGTGATCGCGATATTTCCGGACTTCATCATGGCCGTGCTTAAGGTGCCTTATCTGGTAGCGTCATTTTTCGGCGGCACAGGTATACTGATCACTGTCGGAGTCATGCTGGACACCCTAAAGCAGATCGAGTCGCATTTATTGACCCATCATTACGAAGGTTTCATCAAGAGCGGCATCAGAGGAAGAAAATAATGAGGATAATCCTTTTCGGTCCTCCCGGAGCAGGCAAAGGCACCCAGGCTAAAGTTTTGTCTGAGAAGGTCGGCAAGCCGCATATTTCTACCGGAGACCTGTTGCGTGAAAATGTCAAAGGTGAGACCTCGCTGGGCAGGCAGGCAAAGGATTTCATGGATAAGGGCCTGCTGGTTCCGGATGCATTAGTGGCGAATATGCTTGAAGAGAGATTTATCCGGGCGGGTGTAAAGGAGGGTTTTATCCTCGATGGCTATCCGCGCAATATCGCGCAGGCTAAGACTCTTGATGACATGCTAAGTAAATTGGGCATGGATATAGATTTTGTGGTTTATCTGGATACCGCCGACGCTATCATCATCCAGCGGCTTTCCGGAAGGCTGGTATGTAGTTCCTGCGGCGCTTTGTACCATATCACCAATATGCCGCCAAAGGTGGCTGGAATTTGCGATACTTGTTCTGCCGGACTTTATCAAAGGTCAGACGATAAAGAAGAGACGGTCAAGAAGCGCCTTGAGGTGTACAAGAAAGAAGTCTCTCCTTTAATAAGTTATTATCAGGATCAGAAGAAATTATACAGGCTTGCCGGCGATGAAAAGCCGGAAATCGTTCTTAAAAAAATTATAAAGATCGCCGATACGCATAATGATTCCCTTAAAGTCTGAGCATGATCTGGCAATGCTTAGGGTCTCAGGCGGAATTCTAGCGAGGATCCTGAAGTCGCTAGAGCAGGCAGTAAAGCCAGGGATAACCACCGCTGGATTAGATACTCTTGCCGAAGAGCTGGTGCGCCAGGAAAAAGTCCTCGCTGCATTTAAAGGCTACAGAGGCTATCCCGCAACAATCTGCGCTTCCGTTAACGAAGAAATCGTGCACGGGATACCGGATGAGAGGGCGCTTGAAGAAGGGAGCATCCTCAGTATTGACCTTGGGATAAATTACCAGGGGTATTTTACGGATGCCGCGGTGACTGTCGGAGTCGGCGCAATAGAGCGCAAGAGTCAGAAGCTTATTGATGTTTCGAGAAAGTCTTTAGCCGAAGGGATACGGCAGGCTAAGGCAGGCAATCATCTCTTTGATAT
>CAYHBB010000016.1:0-70449 GCA_964354795.1 uncultured Planctomycetales bacterium
TTTTTGCGACAGCCACGGCATCGCCCGGATAAAGGAGATCGCCTATTTTAAGAGGGCTCTTTTCGTCTTTCCCGCCGCGCTGCACCGAAGCATTTCCAGTTACATCCATAACCATGGCGCTGTAGTCTTGTTCTTGCGCGAGACATTTATTCACATAAAAGAAGCTTGTCGACAAGAGAATAAAAAAGATAAGCTTAAAAACAAGGCTTCTTTGTATCATTTTTTATCCTCCTTCCGCAGAAAGCGGCATACTGGCCTATCCTTTAAGGCCAGGTGTATTTCCCTTCAGTAACCCCATCAGGCGATTTTCTGTCCTTGAGAACCGCTGTGTCTGGACTTTAAGGACCTGAATAGCGATATCTGGAAATTCACGGATGATTTCATAAAGTTTTTCTTTAGAAATGACCCCCACCAATGTTTCCTTATTTGCCTTAACTGACGCCGAGCGAAACCCCTCGCCAAAAAGCGCAAGCTCCCCGAACATCTCTCCCTCGCCCAGCTTATTCAAAATAACGGCCTTGCCGTTTTCTTGGGGGCTGAAGACTTCCACTTCACCGGAATATATAATATAAGCCTCGTCCCCCTCATCGCCTTTATTTACGATCACCTCTCCCTGTTCATAAATAAAATTTTCTGTGGCAAGGGAGATTATCTTAAGTTCCTCGGGCCTTAAGTTCTGGAAAAGCGGGGTATTTCTTAAATACCGGATCTCTTTTTCTGTTGTAAGCTTCATTTAATTAGACTCGCTATATAGTTTTTTAAACAACCCTTCATTTGCAATTAACTCATCAAAACTGCCTTGCTGGACTATTTCCCCTCTGTCAAATACAATAATCTTATCAAAATCTTTGACTGTGTTTAAACGGTGCGCGATGGAAATCACTATTTTACCGTTAAATCTTTCCCTGATAAGCTCTGTTATGCATGCCTGGCTAGATGCGTCAAGGCTTGCGGTTGCCTCATCCAATATTAAAATGGATGGATTCTTAAGCAGCATCCGCGCGATAGAAACTTTTTGCCTTTGCCCTCCGGATAATCTGCTTCCTCTCTCCCCGACATTAAACTCAAGGCCAAGTTTTAAAATCAACTCATCAAGCTCGCTATCCCTGGCAATTTTCTTAATCAAATCGTTGACTAAAGAACTGGCCTTTTGCCTTAAAGGGTTAACGTTTCCGAAACAGATGTTTTCCCTTATGCCCATTGAATCAAGATACTTATCGGGGTCAAAAAACTTGAGTTTTTCTTCCAATGCCCGGGGAAGACTATTCTTAAACGTCCTTCTAACTGCTATTATATCATTCTTTGTTTTTTCATCTAAAAGGTCTTGTTTTGATTTCCCGGGGATATAACTGTATGCCAAATCGAGGATATCTGCTACCTGTGACTGGTCGAGATCTTTCATATTAATAGACCCCTCCTGCCCAATAGATACCTTCTGATTAATCTGCACCCTTTTCTCAACTTGTGTCCTGTTAAAACCTAAATGTTCCAAAAGGCGCGATTTTTTCTTATAAAGATCCCCCAAAAGAAAATTATCTTCCCGCGCCATCTGTATTCCGATATTAAAAAGCTTATCTAATAGTCCACTTTCCTTAAGCTGTTCATTGAGATGCAATTTAGAGAATTCCTTAGTGGAGACGAATTCTTCTGTTATTGCTGGTGTTGGACAAAACGTAATATTTTCAATTATGCTGCAATATTCCATGAATTTGTTTTCGTCATAATGTTCCAGATATTGCTCTTGCCTGCTTAAATTATCCTTAAGAAGAACTTTTCTCGCCTTTATAACCTTTGTTTCATTATCATCTTCCGCAAGCGCTCCTTGAAGCCTTGACCTAAGGCCCAATTCATAGATATCATCCCAAAGCCCAACCTGCTTAATTATTCCTATAATTTCTTTATCCAGTTTTTCTAAACTGTCAATATCGTCAAGCAGTGAAAAATCGATCCATTCCTCAATACGGCTGCCATCAGCGCCTTTTTTGCGTAGTAAAGCATAAATAATATTCTTCTTGATTGTATCATTGAATAAAAATGGAGTCTGGCTTACGTGCCCAATCCTGGATCTTAATTCATACAGTCGGATGGAATTAACATCATCCTTCCCAAAAATAATATGTCCACCAAGGGGCTTATAAATCCTTGTGATAAGGGCGCTTGTGAGGCTCTTTCCTGAGCCGGAAGTCCCCACAAAGGCCAGATGCTTTCCAGAATCTGCAGTAAAGCAAATATCCTTGAGCAGCATATCTTTATCGTTAAAACCAAATCGTACATTATCAAAATTTATATCTCCGAAAAAAGCTGGTTGTTTTTCTTTATCTGGCAGGGCCTCCACTTCAGGCTTCAAAGAAAAATATTCATCTATCTTGTCGAACTGGACCCTTGCTTGTTTCCATTCCTGAATGAAAGTTACAAATGAGTCTACCGGATCATACAGGCTATTAACTACGGCAATGCCAGCCACCAGGGTACCCACAGTCACTTCGCCTTTTAAGCAAAGTATGCCGCCATACAGATAGACTAGCAATGGGCCGATCCGCCGCACCACTTTCGCTAAAAATGAAAACGCGCCTGTGGTCCTGGCTAAATTCAGGTTGATATCGAAAAACTTGGTGGTTTTTTCTTTTAGCTTAGCTTCCTCAAATACATATGTTTGGCTTAAGCGGATATCGCCGATGCCTGAAAATGCCTCTTGAAAGTAACTGGACATATCGCTTACGCTATCGCTATATCTTTCAGTAAGCTTGATAAGGCTGCGGTTAAGCCTGGGCAATATAATGACAATTACGGGTATAGTGATGATCGCGGCAATCGCTAACTTCCAATTTAAGAAAAATATATAAAAAGTATAAAAAACAATCATCATGATATTCATGATTGGAAGCAGGAAAACTTTTGAAAAAAACTGGCCGATGCTGCTTACGTCGTCAATGATTAAAGACATGACTGATCCTACGGGATTCTTGTTGAAAAAATCCTGCGGCAATTGCATAATATGATTAAAAAGCTTCAAGCGGATATCCCTTAGGACAGATTGTGTTATCTGCGTAAAAAGGATATTTATCCAATAATTCAATGCCCCATTGATTAATATAACCAACAGCATGATGCCGCAATATACCAGCAGGCTATGGTAATCTTTTGCGTTACCTTGCCCGGAGGAGGCCGTTATTGCATTTATAATTATGCGGCCTAATTCAATGGTTACAACGCCCAATAAGGTTAAGGCTACGGTAATTACCAAAAGTGCAAGCCCCTGCCTTAGGTACCTAATTAAAAGTTCTTTTAAGAGTCTCATATTTGTTAAGTTTTAAGCTTTAAGAAAACAGTCTAATTATTGATGCAAAACAGATGTTCTCCGTTCAAAATAATCTTGTCGGCAAAAAGCGGACTTTTATTTTTGCCGCTGGATATGGCCCTGGAACAACGAGGGTCAGGGGCATAAATATCGCCATCTGAATATAAAGAGTATAAAAAACAGCCTGTGCGGCATCTATCGAAATCCTCACAAGAAGCGCAAGCCCCGGATGCCTTGATTTTGGCCGGCCTAGTTATATTAAGATGTTTTTCTGATTTCCAAATCTTGGAGAGAGGCTGTTTTCGCACATTGCCGATGACCATTCTCTTATCATCGCCAAAACGGTCGCACACTGTCACATCGCCATTTGCCAATATGCCCATTCCGCTTAAGGCATGCCTGCAGCAGCGAGACCTTCCTGGTTCCCACTTTTCACCGGTCAGGATCAATGAAATTTTTATTTCCTGCCCAAACGAGCGCCTTTTTAGCTCGACAAGCGCTTTGAGATTTTCCAAATCATTTTCAGTCATAAAATAAGAGGATCCACCGCGTCCTTTTAAACTCGGCTCAAAATTCCGCAGCCTTATATCCTTAACGCCTAAATCAACGCATGTATCAATAAACTTATCTACGCTATTTATATTATTTTTTGTCAATACCGCCTTGATGGAAAGTGGTATCCCGCACCGGAGGGTTTCTTTAACTGAATTAATCACAGTGTCACAGGAAAAAGTAGTCTTAGCCATCTGCTTGAAAATATCGGGCTTAAATGTATCGAGGCTGATCTGGATACTTCCAAGCCCGGCATCTTTGAGCTTGCCAAGTATCCTGCGAGATAGGCTGGTGCCATTTGTCACTAAGGCCGCGTGCATCCTTAAAGATACGCAGCGCGCTATCAATTCTATAAAGTTTTTGTTCAGCGTTGGTTCTCCCCCTGTAATTGTGCAACGCAAGACTCCCAAAGCGGATGCCTCCTCCAGGACTCTTATAAATTCCTTGTAACTCAATTCATTTTTTGCTTGTTTAGATTCGGATCCCACAAAACAATAACAGCAATTCATATTACAACGATTGGTAAGATAAAGGTCTAATTCCACAGGCCGGTCATACGGTATGCCGGTGTCCCAGGGATTACCCGATTGTATATAAGCCTGTTTCGCGAATATAACCGGATCCGGTAATTGTATAGGTTCGCGCAGTGGAGTACTTCTTAAATGCAAATAGTTCTTTGAAGACTCCTTTATGAAACCTTCCAGGCTATCTTTAGATATTTTCCGGCCATTATCAAGGGTTTGCGATAAATCAAAGATCTGGTTTTCCGAGAAGCGGCCGTTACAAAGCGAGATCAAAAAAGCATAGCGCGCCTCCAATGGAAGGTGCGAGCCTGAACATAAATCCATCAAAATAGCGTAATCTTTGCACGGCACAAATGCCGTGGTCTTATTTAACACCGGAAAAGTTTCTTTCAGTTCAATTGCCATACGTTTTTCTATTTACAGGCCAACACCGGATTATCCGAAAGTTTGACCTTCGGGCAGTGCGGATCAGGAGCAAACGGGTTATCTGAATAAAGCAAGGCGTAGGCGTGGCAGCCGCCGCGGCAGTGGCTAAGGTGCCTGCATTCAAGACAGGTATCCGTCAATTCATCCTTCGGCGTATTTGCTATACGTTCCGCCTCCTGGCTATTCCATAAATCCTTTAGCGAAGTTTCCCGAATATTGCCTATTTTTAATGATTCCACGCTTGGCAGCAACTCGCACGGCCCAACATCACCGTTTGGCTGGATAACCATGCTTGAAATAAATCCACCGCAGGTTGTGCAATGATCAGGAAGGTTTTTCCACTGCATAGGTTTCTTTAACCCTGTTCCCATGATTGTAACGCGATGACCAAAATGTTCTTCTGCCTCATTAAGCCTGTTTAGACAATCTTTGCGCTGCGCGTCACTTAACAATAACTCCTTGCCTCCCCTGCCAAACGGCGCGTTTCCGTAAGGAGCGAAATCAACGATACGGACCCCTAAATCCAAGCAGGTTTCTATAATTTTTCCCGCAAATTTATAATTTAGCGGAATAACCACGGATTTGACCATTACCTCAATTCCTGCATCAGATAACTTACGGATATTATTTAAGACTATTTCAAATCCCTTTTGAATTCCTGTCATTTTGTAAAATAAATCTTCCTCAGCCGCATCAAGGCTCACTTGAATTCTTCTCAATCCCGGCTTGACTAAACCTTTTATTATTTCATCGTTTAAATATAATGCATTAGTGCTTATATACGGGTATATGCCTCGTTCAAGTAACGCAGAAATAATCGGCAGAAAGCCTTCATGTAAAGTTGGTTCTCCGCCTGTCACAAAACAACGCACAACTCCCATGCCAGAGGCCTGCTCAACAATATTAAGCCAATCTTGTGTGTTCAATTCGGATTTGGCCTGGGTTCCTGCGCTGCGGAAACAATAAATGCAGCGCATATCGCATTTCTGTGTTAATACTGCTACCAAAAACAAAGGGTTAGGACAGCGCCGGCCCTGAGGCGTCTTTCCATTTGTGGCTTCCTTAAGAATTAATTCCGGCGCGCATAAAGATTTGGTAGCGCCTGCCTGGGCAAGCGGACCTATTGCGAACATTTCTTTATCAAGGCATTTTTCAAATATAGGCCTTATTTCCTGTTTTGCCCTAGAGGGTGAAATTTTAAAGGCATAACTTACTATATCCAGAAGCTGCGATAAGCTAAATTTGCCATAGCAAAGACAAAGGGCAAACGCCTGCTCTATCGAAACTCGCAATTGAGCGCCTGTCCACTTATTGACTATCAGGCAATATTGCCCCCATTGTTTCAGGCATATATCTTTGGTTAATTGCGGAAAGGCTTCTTTGGGATTATCCCAATCAAGCATCGGCTTTGCCAATAAGTTCTTTTTTACTAATACAGCTGTTTCAGTATTACAAGGCACTTTTGTTTAATCTCCTTACTTTTGATAACATAAAGCCGGTGACATAATAAAGCCACCGGCTTTATGTATCCTTATTTTTAGATATCTGTCCAAGCGATACATGGTGAACAGCCACCGTGTACTTCCTGACCTTCCACGCCTCCACGAGCCGCCTTCTTCATCATTGGAGCAGCTTTCCTGCGGAATTTTTTGAATTCCGTGGAGATTTTTTTCAGTTCTCTTTTAAGACACGCTACATCTTTCGCACTTGCCATTTTTCCTCCCTCCTTTTTTAATTTTTGTTTACCTGCTTGTTAATTTAATTATCCGCGCAGCGAGCAAGCGTTGGGACAGGTCCAAGGAAATCTCCATGGCTCCCACCATTCTTGCCCTTCCACGCCCAGTGTTTCAGCTTTCCAGGCCAAGGCAGCCTTTTTAAGCTCTTTCCTATCCCTGACCGCAAAGATTGACAGCATGCTTTTAGGTACCTTATAGAATATACCGCCCTTATCCATTGCCAGGATTGAAGGCTCTGCCTTGGCTGTGCCTTTGGGCCTTTGGGGAATAGCTATGTGCCAGGTCTTTGGGGTTTCTTCGATGACAATAATCTTGGCTCCGGGACTGAATTTAACCTTAAGCTCTTTTTCAATGGTAGCCTTGGGGTTTTTGATCAGACGCCTGCGAAAGGCCTTGTCTTTGTTCGCCTTCGCAACAAGATGCGATTCAGCAGCAAAACGCGAGGTGTTCCTTGCCATTCTTAGCCTCCTTTGTTTTTCCGTATGAGATAGGTACGCCAAATAGCTGGACAGCCTCAAACTGCATGCCGTAACAACGCCTTTTAAATTGGCATTGCAGACATGGCTGGCCTCCTATCCGGTTATAATGACTTCCTACTCCGTCAAACGCCAGTTCCGCCCCTTCTGGAACATGTAATTCCTCCGCTACTTTAAAATTCCTGCCTAAAAGGCAAAAAGGGATCAGTTCAGATCTCAAAGGAACGCGCCTAGATTTACCTAAAAGCGAAACTATCACCTTGATCACCTCTTCGTATTCCGGGATCAGTTCGCTATGTTTTAAAATATCTCCCATCAAAGCAGGATAAGTTATCCTGTGATTTAAGGCATCCGGGAATCGCTCTTGGACCAATAGGTGTATTGCCGGTATATCGCGCATGTTGGAGTTGACCGCAACCGTGTTAATGATTGTTTTTACTCCTAATTCAAGGGCATTTTCAATCCCCGCTAAAGCCTCCTCAAAATGCCTTGTTCCTACTATCCTGTTATGGATATCTGCGCAAGAACCATGTAGCGAAAGCATGGCGCTGTGCAAGCCATGCTGCGAAAGCTCCTTGGCGAATTTTTTGTCGCAAAAACGAGTTGCGTTGGAAAAAAAGCTGATCCTCTTAAATCCCTTCTTTACAGCCGCATCCATGATCTCGAATATTTGCGGATGCAAAGTAGGTTCTCCCCCGCTTAACACAATAGTATCGCAGTTGCACAGCGACTTTGCTTTATTAAGGTTGCGCCTAATCTCCCGCAGCGGCCGATGGAAACAATTTCTTCTCCGGCCTATATAACAGAAACTGCACCGCTGATTGCAATGCGTGGTGATATTTAAAAAAACCTGATTATAGCGCATAATACCTTTTATCCGCGAATCCCGCAAGTGGGATAAGCCCAAGGACGATTCCATGGAGATTCCCACCATCCTTGCCCTTCCACATCAGGTGTTTCAGCTTTCCAGGCCCTAGCAGCGCTTTTAAGTTCTTTCCTGCCCCTGACTGCAAAGATTGACAGCATGCCTTGGGGAACCTTATAGAAAATACCTCCTTTATCCTTTACCAGGATTGAAGGCTCTGCCTTGGCTGTGCCTTTGGGCCTTTGGGGAATAGCTATGTGCCAGGTCTTTGGGGTTTCTTCGATGACAATAATCTTGGCTCCGGGACTGAATTTGACCTTAAGCTCTTTTTCAATGGTAGCCTTGGGGTTTTTGATCAGACGCCTGCGAAAAGCCTTGTCTTTGTTCGCCTTTACGACAAGCTGCGATTCAGCAGCAAAACGCGAGATGTTCTTTGGCATTTTTAGTCTCCTTTCTAAATTAATTGTCACTATACTCAAGCATTAACCTTTTCTCTATGTTATATTTAAATGTCGGGCATGGCGCGTCGCATTCAAGCCAGCGCCTTGGACATGCACCGCCGCATAATGGCAAGACTCTGCAGGTCCCGCAAGGAACTTCTCCCTGCTCTATGCGATCATTAAATCCGGATAAAAGAACCCGATTCCCCGGATTTTTGCCGCCGGATAATGACCCTATAGAAAAAATATTCCTGCCTGTTCCATTTTTAGAACTTGACCCTGCTGGCTTTTCATACATCTGAGAGATTACGTCCGCGCAGTTAAACAGATTGCCAAAAGCATCCACTACCTCTGATGACGCATCTATCGCAAAGCAAGCCTTCTTCAGGCGATGCGGGATAAGGTTTATGTTTTGTAATCCGAGATGCTTCATCTGTTCGAGCCATTTAATTTCCCGCGAAGCGATCTCCTCTGTTTTGCCAAAAATTCTGTCAGTTAAGCTGCCCCGATCATGCACAGGTATTATAGAAAAACCGTTTAGCCGTTTAAAAACGGCCTTATCCGCCAGTTCCCGCATCAAGGCGGAAACTCCTTCATAATTGCGATGGTCAACATTACACCGTACCTGGATCTTCATTTTAGATTTTTCATTACGCGCAATCGCGATCACATTTTTAAGGATTTTGCCAAATGTCGGCATCCCATTCTTTCCGCATCTTCTCTTATCGTGATACAATTTCGAGCCATCAAGCGTCACTTCGGCAAGAGTAATGCCGCATTCTCTCGACAGTTCTGCGGCAATTTTGGGGGTAAAAAGCAGGCCATTGGTCATAATATCAGAGATATAATCACACTCAAATTCTCTGGCCAAGGACATAAACTTCGGGCTCATTTTCCGGATAACATCCAAAGCCAATAAAGGCTCCGCCCCGGTCCAACAGACTTTTAGTTCCCGGTATGGATGCCTTTCTAATTTGTTTCGCACCCGCTTTAAAAAAAGTTTCTGATTAGCGCTGCTTATTTTTTTTTTCTTGTGCGCCTGGCCGCAGTAGGAACAATCAAACTGGCAATCTGCCGAAGGCAACACCCCAAAAGCAAGCCTATGGCTATTTACAATGACCTGATGATTCTCCTTCAAGACAGATGCCAATTCATCTTCATCTAAGCTAACTATAATCTTGGATGCTTTTAACGCCTCCATTAAGCCGTGGGATAACGAATCAAAATCCCCGGTATAGATATGCTCCCACTGCTTGGCAGTTACAATTTTAACTGCATCGGTTCTCGTTGCAAAAATAATGCGTTTCTCTTGTCTTTCCAAAGGGCTGAAAAATTTATCCGTTACTATGAGATAGCGCGAGAGTTTATAATTGCCTATATCGCGATTTACTCTTAACGCAGTAATCATTCTATGTTTACATGCCTTTTTAAAATGGAAAATTTATCAAGCACCGCTTTTACCTGGCAGCTTCGGATATCAGGAAAAACACTGAGCAAAAGAGCTGCTATTCCGGTTATGTGCGGCGTGGCAAAACTAGTTCCTGAGCTGCGATGATATTCCCCATTCAGATACACCAGCTCCAGATCCTGGCCCCTTGCGCCGTATTGAATCCTATTTTTTAAATAACGCGTTACTTTATATTTATCTTCGTAATCTTCGCAATCCACGCTTATAACAGAGGAAAACATCGCCGGATATCCTAAGGGCCCGAAGTTTCGTTTTGAGACAACCAAAATAGTATCCTGAACATAGGCTTGTTCGCATAAATCAAAAAGCGCCGGAACGAATTTTTCGTTTATGGTAGCCAAGCTCATATTGATGAGCTTAAATTTTTTATCCAGCGCCCAACGCAACCCTGCTATTAAGGCCTCGCCTGAGCCTGTATTATTTTCTCCGAGGACTTTTACGCTTGTTATTTCTACATCAGGAGCTAAGTCTAAGATTATTCCCGCAACGCCGCTGCCGTGGCCGAATGAGTCAGAACTTTTTTTGCCCGGGATTCCCTGGCATCTGATTTTGCCATTATGGTCATGGACGACGCAGGCTCGTTTTACTTTTCCGCGCAGAGCCGGATGTGATGCGTCAACACCGCTGTCAATAATAGCTACCTTTACTCCCTTACCGGTACTATTGCTAACTAGCCATTTTATATTTAAGCGAGGATTTATAAGTGGCAGGATGTGAGCCTTGGTTTTCACTGCTTATTTTCCTTCTCGCAAGCTGCCCTTCCAACTCAGCTCGCCGGCAATCCGGCCGATAATCTCAACTAAATCCGCGCAAAGCGGCATTAAATCTTTCCGCTTTTGAGAAAGGTTCCCAAGATTGCGCGCAATATCCACAGCTGCTTTGTCAGAACGCTTTAAAAACTTAACCCCGCCCTTTTTTCCCAAAAGCATATTGCGCACAGCTTCCTCGCGCCTGAGCTGGCGTATAACCATTCCGCAGAGCTGGGAAAAACGGCTGTAAAGCTTTACATCTTGGCTTGAAAAAACTCGGCCCTTTTTAAAGGTAACTGCTGTAATTACTCCAATAACTTCACCTTCAACAAGCATCGGAGCGGCTAACACAGCTTCGGGTTCATTTGGATGCTTCTTTTCATAATCTGCCTGTTTTACGCCGTGATAAGTAGGAGCACCCGTCTGAGGCTCTCCTGTTGACGCGGCTAATCCGGTAATTCCTTTGTGCATTGAAAAACGCTGCCCCTTAAGGCGCTGCTGGACTTCATGCTCGCCGATAGTAATCATAAATTCCAGTTCCTGCCTTTTCTTATCCAACAAGAGCAACGAACCTTCGTCGGCGCTCATCATCCCTACTCCTATTTCCATAATAAGGCGAAGAAGCTCATCGTCTTTTAATTCTTCCCCGAAGGATAGATACGCGGCAAGCGCCACAAGATTCTTAAATGGAAGCTCTTTTCTTGATGCTTTTTTCTTAACCATATATTCTTTCCCTTTTTACTAGCGTTTATAATTTATAATACATTTTGCCTATCTTTATTTTACAATATGGGATTAAAGAGGATCTGCCATAACGGCAGTGCCATAGCACAACACTTCTGATTAAGCGCAGATAACTCTATTATAAGACAACTAGCTAAAATCTCAACCATAATTGTATAAACAGATATAGCCATACATACGTGGTAATGAATTTACGAGCCATTGCTGCATGTCTCTGTTGACTACAAACGTATGTACTGCGTTTGTTGAGAAATGGTGATCTGAATATCTGAATTATTTTTTGGAAGGAACCAGGAACACTACCTCTCCCTCTCCTTCGAGACGACCGTACTGCGGCGTCTGCAGATTGTCCGAGGCACGCGAGACCTGAGGCATGAGGTAGGCGCCAAGCTCCGAGGCGGTCACCACCCCATCGTTGTCCCGGTCAGCCTCCCCGTCAATCCCTTGCAAAAAATATTGCGTGAAGAGACCGTGCCCATCAAGTTCGACGACCTGCTCCGCTTTACCACCCGCGGTGATCATCTGCACCGAACGTAACGACGTGATCTTCTGGATGTAGCCGTTGATCCCCGGATCCACGCCTAAGGCCCGGGTGAACCCTAGACCAGAATAACAGGCGTCCATCGCATACAGGATGTGCTTGGCCGGAATCCGCTCGGATATATCACGCACCTGCTGCATGGAGATGGCCGTCGTAAAATAGTTGGTGATATCACCGTCGACCGGAATAATGTAACCCTTCTCTTTCCCGTCGGGCATGGATTCGGTCTGTCCGTGGCCAGCAAAGAAAATTAGCACACGATCATCCGGCCCGACGTTTTTGGGAAGTTCGGACCCGAGCACGGTCAGAATGCGTTCCCGAGTCGCTTCTTTATCCAGTATCTCGATGACCTCATCGAAACCGATCTCTCTAAGCTTCTTCGCAACGACCTGCGCATCGTTTGCCGCATACTCCAGCGGCGGCCAGAGATCGTATTTGTTGATCCCGATCACGACCGCCCAGCTTTTGCGGTAGAAACTCCCGGCTTTAAGCTCGGCGGGTTCCGCGGACGACTCCGCTGTTCTAACGACAGATGCCGGTAAGCTACGCCGCTGGGCAAAGGAAGTCATCAGTTCAGACTTGTCCAGGCCGCTCTCGAACTGCTTGAACGCTGGCCCCAGCGCCGCATCGAAGCCATAGCTAAAGGAAACATACGCCGGTGTCGAGAGCCCGCTGCCTTTAATGGTGTCAATAATGTGCCCCTGCCGATTCGTAAAGGTGCTGGTGATGTCCACCGTGGTGTTCTGGTCGACTTTTTGGCAGATCGTACAGCGATAATCAAATGCAAGGATCAGATCCACGTCGGATTTGACCGCATCGTCCATGCTGGCAAACTTCGTCACGCGTTTGAAACGCGACTGAATGATTTTGTTCAATCCTTGAGTCACCTTTTTCGGATCGCACTTTTCGAGGAACGGAACAAAGACTCTGTGCCCGTGACGCATATGTTTTCTCATGTAGTCGAAAGCTTGTTCCGTGTTCTCGGTGTACACCAGTCCAAGATGGATACTCGCTAATGGACCGCCCTGCCCGTAGACCGCTCCTGGTACGACAACTTGTTCCTTATAGCTTGGCGTTGCGAGGCATCCAAAGAGAGAAAAACAGGCAATAGTAATAAGCCAATAAAATTTTTGTAAGTTCATGGGTTTTGTCTCCTCATTGCCTTGTGATACGTTTGTATTAGTAATGGAGGTTTGAATATCTGATTTGAAGCAGCTTTTCCCGGCGTTGCCGTATTGCCTCGCTTTGGCTATGTGTTGCACAGATAATTCCATACTGCGTAAGCGCGGCATCATAGAGGCGGTAATTCTCAAGAAACAGAATAAATGCCAGGCGCGTAGCTGTCTTTTGAGCATTACGCGACAGTTCCTCCTGGAAACGCGCTATGTCCGCGCTTAAATACGCGACATCCCTTTCTTTTAACAAATAAAAATAACTGCGTTTCTCAGCGATGACTCTTCTATTTTTTAAACCTTTGACGTCCCATTTGTAACGGGCGCCAAAGGTAAGGGGGGTTTCAGATTGAGGGTAGGGCAGCTCTTCCCCGGTAGTCGTACTCTGCCAGAGAAATTTAGCGCCCGGCTCAAGATAAAGGGTCACCGTATAGCTGTCCGCGCCATTCACCGGCTTCCAGCTAAAGGTCGGCCGTTGCTCAAGTATAGCGGTATTAGAAAGCCCGGTTACTTCTATTTTGCTGTTGAGCGTAACCTCATCTGAACTACTCAGCCCCCTCAGTGTAAAACTACCCTTCTGCGGAGAATCTATCTGCGGTAATACCACTTTATTGTTTGCAATAAGCACTCCAGAAGGAATGTGCTTGCTTTGGGCAATTCCCACAACAACTTTCATGCTTCCCGGCCATTGTTCTTGCTGGCCGGATTCCAAATAATTAATCGTAAAGGAGGCATCCTTTGCGAGCTCTACCATATCACCCGAATACAACAGTTCTCCTAAACCAACTTCTCTCTTTTTCCCATTCCGCACCAAAGAAACATTCCCTCCTGTATCCATAATAATCGCGCTATAGGAACTATTTTCTGCGACCGCGATCTCGGGCAGAGTGAAAACGAGAAACGTAAGTGCGGCAACAAGAGAATAAAGGTATGTGTGGCTATTTTTCATCATTAAGAGTTATTAAGAAACTTCATTAGTTTATTTTCTGCGTTATAGAATCGTTGCGTTTGCACCTTAAGCATTTTAAGGGCAACCTCAGGAAACTTTGAGCAGTTTCATGGTTATGTAACTATGTTATACGTGTATCGCGCGAGGAATTGGAATACTGTGGCAAGGGGTCTTTGGCGATATCTCCTCGACCATCTTTTCCAAAAGCCCCACCTTCCCTTCGAAATCAAGCCAGGCCCATTCGCCATTGGCATTCACCTCTAAAAAGAAGTAGTCCCCATTTGCATACAGCATATCCAGCCGGCCGAAATGAAGCCCTAAGTCGTGCATAAAATGAACTATGGAATGCTCAAGGGATCTAGGAAGGTGATGGATACACCAGGCGTCCGTAGCGGTATCGGGGCCCATTTCGCGCCAGTCCACGGTTTTGTCTAAAAAAGGTTCTCGGTTGAGTTCAAACCCATACATCTTACCCCTGACAAAGACAATGGTAATATCGGATGAAGCATTTACATAGTCCTGTATCAGCCATGGAGTCGAGGGGTCTAATTGATCCTCTTGAACCCTCGTGGTATAGAGAACCGCGTTTTCATTCACTCGTTTTGAGGTGAGACTTTTAACGATGGAAGACTTTCCTTTTTCAAAAAATTCCGCCGAGCCACTTACGAATTTGTATGGCGGAATTTTAAAATACTTGCTCGCGACTTTGAGCTGAACAAGCTTTCCTATCCTGGCATCTGCCATGGGCTCTACGAGAACAAGCTTGCCTTTCGACCAGGCCAGATTGACCATATCGCGCAGCGCATACGAAACTTCTTCTTGCATATAGACAATCTCAGTGCGGATCTTGCGGTTAGGATACAGCTGCTGTGTCATAAACGGCCTGCGCCAATAGAACTTAGCGATATCGCTGCTGGTAATACAGCGACCGGCCGGGTTTTCGATGGAGAATTGAGAATGGTCAATTTTTATTTTGTATTCTTGCCATAAATCAAGATTAAAGCGAAAAACATTCTCGCTTCCAATTTTAGAGATCAATAGATCAACCGTGAGATCTAAAGAATTGGTGTAGATAAAAGTGACGGAATTCATCCCCACTGCTTTCGGTGCTTAGTTTCCGCTATTATCACGCATCAGCCTCTTGTGAGCCTTCACCGTCAAACAAGGTGCTGCTCTTAAGGGCGTGCTTAAGCCCGGGGCACGTAAGATCCAGCTCGCGGCGCTGAGTGTGATGATCATAGGGCGCCTTCTCTACTTCTTTAATGACACTGCCTTTGCAGCGAGCCAACTCTAAAATTGTCTTCATTGCGTTCACCTCCTTTATTTGAAATTGTTATTTACCACACACGTCTTCCCTTTTTAAAACAATGGCAAGAAAGATTTGTTACGCCGTCACACACTGATGCTTTTAAGCGCGAACTCGCGAATCCTGTTCTCTAAATTCCCGCGTATGAACCAATAACAGTGATCGTCGTCTTTTAACTTTCCCGACTGAAAACGTCTTTTATGCGCGCAGCCGCCTGCACATTGAGGCAGTACGGGACATTTTTTGCACATATCATACTGGAACCAATCATAATTCAGCCAGGGAATTAAATTGCTGAATATAATAGGGTACTTAAGAAAGATTGAGCCATACGCTCGTTCAACCAACCCCAGATCTTCGACGCATTTATACAGTTCACCTTCGGGGCCGATAGTTGCAGAAGAGTAGCAGGTCGCTGCGCAGCCAGCGTTGCTGGCTTTTGTCAACGGAACGAAGGTCATAAAAGCTAAACCTAAGGCTTTGGCTTTAGCGGTTTCGCGTCTTAAAATTTCCAAATATGGCTGTGGAGGGATATGCTGGATTACACAGCCGTCCCTGGCGCACTCCGGCTCAAAAACATTGGCTATATTGATTGATTGTATCCGTTTGTGCAAGTTTCTTCGGATAAGACCGTCATAGAGTTGGTCAAACTCCTTTTCATTATCCTGAGTAAGATTAATACGGACGTGTATTCTTAACTTTTCTGCCGCGATACTTAAATTTTCCAGCACTTTATCCAGAGTATCCCGCCCTTGTTTGTCTTGTTTTGTTGATTTCGGAATATCAACTGTTACCTGAACCAAAGAAACCCTGTATTTATGGAGTAAATTAACAACATCCCGGTTTAATAAAGTTCCGTTGGTGGACGACAAGCCGTGGTATTCAATTCCGGCCTTATCAAATGCGGGAATAATCCGGGAGCTGATGCGCTCTATCGTTCCTACGGCAAGTAACGGTTCTCCTCCGAACCAAACAATCTGCACTCTCTTTTTCTCTCGGGATATTCTGGCGATGTAAGAAACAACTGCATTTTCAGTTTCCCGGGACATCATTTTGCGATTACGGATAATCTGGGCTTTTCCTTCAAAGCAATAAGGACATTGTAAGTTGCAAAGCAGTGTGGGTACGACATTCAAACTTAATATATCATTCCTGTAGCGGGAAAATAAAAGCTGCTGTTTGACAATTTCAAGTTCGTTAATATTTTTGGAGACAAAGAAACCTTTTGAATAAAGAAGGTGCATGGGCTGCGGAATAGATTTTCCACGCATTTGATATTCAGAACCACGAGATAGGTATTTACGCCAGGCATCGCGATTCAGAATAGCGAGAGTTCCGGTGAGTGTATTATATACTGCCTTCTTATTGTCAGGTAAATCAACCGATACATTGAACTGCGAGGGGATCCAAGTATCCGAAAACAACTCGTATGCTCTTTTTACAGATGCCGTTGCGGAAAACAAATTTACTTCTGACTTAGCTTCGGGTGACACTTCAAAAACAGCAGTGGGGTTTTCGTTAGGCATATCTATTAAGCCTTTGGTTTTGCAAATAGCAGCAGGCAATTTAAAAAAAATCAATTTGCATTGCCGGGGCAGAATTTATCCAATCATCCACGTCAGGATTACTATCTACCCAGCGGCAGCATGCAATCTTAAGATTTCAGTTCTCTTAGGTATAATACAGCAGCGGCAGTTGTATTATAAGCAAGATGCAAAATAACTTCTCTTGTCCATGCAGCAGGTGGTCAAATCCACGACATAATCGCAACTTTGACCCGCTACTTCTGCAGATTTTTTCTTGTTGGCTTTTTCAAACTTCGCCTTTGAAATCTTACATTTTTTTAAAACACTGGTTGGTATTGCGTAATATTTTTTCCCTGATTTAATTAGTATCGACATGGTTTTCCCCTCCTAGCTTTTTGTACCCACACAAAGGTTGCTTTTAACACCCATTTGGGTCATTCTTTACTACTGAACTACTGAATCTTATCTTGCTATTTCTCTATTTTTTCATCACCTCCTTTTTTTTATAACTTTCTTTAGTTTTAAAGAAAATTTATCCTTATCCATTGTAGGGTATTATAGCATAAAAAAACGCCTTGATAGCAAAATAAAATCGGCGGAACTTCAGCTGACACAACAGCCAAACTCAAGGTTTTCCCTCCAGATAAGCAATAATTGCGGGTGCCGCTTTGCCGTATTCTTCACGCAGCATCTCACAAAACATTTTCCAATGACGCGCGGTATCGTCTGTAGCTAATGTACGAGCAATTTCATAAAAGTTATTTCCTGCTGTCGTGGCATGTGGAACCACTATGCTCCCCTGAAATGAATTCTTATCATCCTTGTTAAGTTCGCAATGAAGCACTTCTTTATCTCCCACTACGTAATCAAGGGCGTTTGTGTAGGTGGGATTGTTTTTACGTATTTTATATTCCTCATCCGTATGAAACCGTATCTCAGGATGCTGCGTATGCAACTCCTTGAGTAACTCCTCCGCCGAACCAGCCCTGGGGCGAAACATCTCATTATCTAACAGCCAACTGAAATAATAATAGCCGGAACGAATTCCGGGAGGAATTCCTGCCTTCCAGTCCATAGGCACAAGGGGTTTATTGTCGCGTAAAAGCCACTCTACATAATTGGAATGCGAGTAAAAATCCTGGAGAGTATGAAATGCCTCTCCCAGCATGTACAGCACCCTATTTCTGGATTTCGGATTACCAACTACATTCGCGGCAGCTATTTTTGCAATGTTCAACTGATGCGTAATATATTCATAACTATCACGAATGCGATTATCATCAAAATGGTGATGGGGGGAATTGGTGAATTTAGAGCTGAAAGGCCAATCCTGGCTATTGCAGCCTTCAATAATCTTACCTATGCTTTGTTCTTGGAATCCCAGAGGAGTGAGGGCATCTTTCAAGATGCTTTCGTGAATGGGCTCGCCGAAACCAAAGCGGGTCTTAAAGGCATGGCTATTGTGCGGCACACAAAAAATAAATAGCGCTGCTATCCATATCCACAAACAACCATGTTTTGACACCTTATTTACAGACCTTATGTTTATTTCGCTAAACACTATAGACACTGTATAAGCCGATTATTAAGAACATCCCGGGATTAGAGAGACGATTTTTTATTTCAATAAAGACTGGAGAGAATAGTCTTAACCGCTTTTTGAATTTCCTTTTCCTTATCTAAAGATGGAACGGTTGCCCTGATTTTGCAAATATAACCCTTTAACCCTGTAATGTATAGATAAGAAAGCCTATTCCCCAGCGAAGCGCCGTCTAAGGGATCAATTGACTCCAATGAAAAAGACACAGAGAGCACCTTGAGCGTTTTGCTATTGCTTAATGAGAAATCCATCTGGGTTTCAGAAAGAATCTTCACATTACGATACAGGATATTCTCAAGTGATTTTATTTCTTCTAAGGCAGAATCTTTTGCTTTACGAATTGCTTCTGAACCAACGCCATCTTTTATTCCTTGCTCACCAAGGTTATAGACATACACAGTTAAATCTGAGCCAAAAGAGGATAGGCTGTGATAACCCAGAGAAGCACCCATTGCTTCATCCTCATAGGTCATTATGCTGCTCTCGGCAGCAAAATCTCCGATCTGTAAAGGAAGAGTACTTAAGATTTCTTGCGCTTTCTCAGCATAGGCAGAAGAAACGCTTAAGGATAATACCCCCATTAAGAAAAATATCATTATTCTTGAAATCTGAAGTTTCATTTCCATCCCCCCCTGTTAGTTGGCCTAATTTTCCCTGCCGAAGTGGTCATTGACCTTCTATATAATCTTTTATCATCTTCCAAACACCATCTTCTTTTGTAAGAGTAACTTTACCCGAAAAACCAGGATGTCCTTTTCGTCCGTAATTTATTGTAACAATATCTCCTTGAGTAGAAACATCTTTAATTTCCAGCTCAGATATATCAAAAAATGATGACTTCATCATTTTAAACATATTTTCCTTAAACTCCTGCGTAAGATCTTCCGTTTGCTCCTGCCCTTCAGGCGAATCTAATTGCCTAAGATTTTCTTTTGTTCCGATTTCCCTGTTTAACTTTTCAAATTCATCATAATTAGCGCAAGCGTTCTTCTTCAGAAAAATAGATTTGAAAGCCCCTACAGCCTCATCTTCCATTGGAGTAGCAGAAGATAATGTAAATAACCCAAATACACAAAAACTAATTATTGCCCCAATCAAAAGATTATTTTTCATATTCCCCCTTTATCTCCTTTTTTCTTTATTCTACTCCAACCAAAAACCATCTACAATATATTCTATCACAGCGGGTTAAGAAGTCAAACTCCCCTTTTAACTTCGCATTCTATCCAAATTGTGAAGTTAAACTACCCTTTGTCACCTTTTTAAAAGGCAAGTTTTCCCTAGCCTATGGGTAAACAGAGATTTAACTAATACCACCTTAACCTATAGTAACATCTTCCAAAGGCCCCTTCTCCTGCGTGTCACTTTAAAAATCCCAGTTTTGGTAACAAAAAATAAATCCTTTGCCTTCTTATTCTTTTTTTGTTTTACCTGTTAATTATCTGTGATAAAATGTGAAATAAGATGTTTCTTAGATCAGATTTAGATGTACGAAATTTACCCAATATTGAAAGATGAAACATGCATAAAATATTTGGCTTGGCATTAGTAGGTATATTAAGCATCAATGCATTTGCGCAAAATCCTTCTCAAAAGGATTTGCCAAGAGATTTTGATATCGATGGAATTCGGACTTTCTTAATGCATCAGCAAAGTCCCGAAACCAAAATTCTGGAAAGCTTCATCAATACTACCGATGAGATGCTTTCTAACCAAGCTTCTACTTATGACCAGGCGCTAGCGGGTTTAGGCTTTCTTGAGCTGGGGGATCAGAATGGAGCAAAGGGAGTTCTCTCTTTTTTTAAGGCAAAGTGGTCCGATTTGGGCTTATGCAATTTTTATAACACAGAAAATGGTTCATGCGGTATAGAAGAAACTGTGCATTTAGGCCCGAATATGTGGATAGCCTCGCTGGCTTTACAATATGGTCAGAAAACAGGAGATGCCAGATTTAATAATCTAGCAGAAAAGATAGCGTTCTGGAGTATAGAATTAAACCACAATAACGGAGGAATCAGCATGGGGCCTGTTGCTGACTGGGGCGGAGATTGGCCTAATGTCTATTCTTCAGAAAATAATATTGTTGCCTTTGCGGTATTCAGGGCTTTATATAATCATGAAAATAACCAGACTTATAGAGAGATTTATTCCCAACAAATGCAAGGGATCATTAATTTTATCAACGAAGTGACTTTACAAAGAAGTACTGATGGAAAAATCATTAATGTAAGCGTCGGTTATAATCCCGAGGAAGGAATCTCTAGCATTTCATCATGTGATGTAGTAACCATGCTGCTTTTAGTATTTAATCCACAAGAACTTCAGCAGTTTTTTTCTATAGATGAATCGGATTTGTTAGAATTTGCTAAGGATAATTTCTTCGTCTGTGTGGATGGAATTTGTGGATATGATTTTACCAGTGAATCTTCTACCATTTTGATCGGCAGACAGAGGATGATTTCTTTGGAATGGACAGCGCAGATGGCACAGGCGGAGATTGCAGTAGCGCAATTCTACCAGATTAATTCGCCTCATGAAGAAAGAGCTGCAGATTATTTTAAGGAATCTGATCAACTTTTATCTGAGATCGATAAAACAATTATTAACTATCAAGAGATGTGTTTCTATCCGTATGCGACAAAAGCCGCAGAACAACCTTTTACTTTTGCGCCCTGGTGGAAAACGCCACAGGGTGACCCGGAATTTTGCGGAGCACTTTCATCGACCTTATGGAGATTGTTTGCGTATAAAGAATTTAACCCATTGGATTTACGCTAGATTTAGATAGACGTAGCACTCTTTCCTCTAACTTCGCATTCTACATCTACTAGGATGTATAAATAAAAAGGGCTGAACGGTTAAGTCCAGCCCTGAAATTTGCTCCCCATCGTGAAAGATTTTCGAACTTTTCTGGCTTCAGGGGAGGTGGAAAAATTATGTCAAGAACTGGCTTTTAGTGCTTAATACCACCTCCCCCCTTTTCTTATTTTAAACTAAAATTTTATTCGGTGCCAATACGGGGAGGAATTTCATTTGCGATAGCGGTGGCTAATTCATGTTTACCATTTTTTTCATAAATTTTTATTATTTCGCTTAAATAATACCCTACGGGGCTTATTGCATAAGCTTCGTAAAAGTCAGCGATAGCTCGGTTTAGGTCACCTTTTTTAGAATAAACTGCAGCCCGCTCACCATAGGCTTCCGCATAATTAGGATTCATTGAGATAGCTTGATTAAACTTACTTATTGCCTCGCTATATTTACCTTGTTTAACAAATTCCATTCCTTTATTAAACGCATCAGTTGATGTTTCTGCAAAAGAATTGCTAAATATCAAGAGTATTAAAAGCAGAACTATGAAACCTATTTTCTTTCTCATCTTTACTTTCTCCTTTCTACTTTTTTCATTAATTTACTTTATAACAAAAACCCGCTGCAATATATTCTATCACAGCGTGTTAAGAAGTCAAACTCCGCCTAACTTCGCTTTTTTCCCAATTACGAAGTTCAAGGCACTATATATGCGTCCTAGTTTATTCGAATAGCGAAGTATCCCTTGATCTAATTATAAATAAAAAGGGCTGAACGGTTAAGTCCAGCCCCCGTAAGAATGATGGTATTTACTTGAACTACTCCTTTACTTCGCTGGATTACTAACTCTACCCACAAATAAAATATTTCCTGTTTTATTATCGTGGATTAAGAATATAAACGGATGATCTGCTTTAAATACTTTTCTTATTTTTCGCTCTACCATACTTGTGATGCCCATCCTAACAGCGGTTGCGGCAGCAGCTTCGGTACCCTCTTCATTTACATCCACAAAAGCTTTGTGGATCACTTGGCTTATATACAAATCCTTTTGTCCCGTCATCCCGGAGAAATCTGCATTTTCACCAAAGGCAGTTGGCATCCCCATCGCAGCCAAGTCTACGGACATAGAATACTCAGTTTCAAACTTGAACTTAGGCAGATAAACATCCACTTCCTCCCGGCTAAGCATCCCCTCCAAATCAGACAGTCCTTTTGAACTCAAAGATTCTTCCATAGCCCCTAAGTCATTATCTTTTGGCAGGATGATAAACATGGATAATTCCTTGCCTTCATAGGGCAATTCCAGAACCTGAAGCTTGTCTGTCTCCGCGTAATATAATTCTTTAGCAAACAACTGCATCGTTTTTACCTTAATTGTATTCACCGGGCTTGTCCTGAAATCCTGGTCTTTGGTATTACTCTTTTCAAACTGTTCTACCCATTTTCCTTTGAAGTAAACCGCATTGGTGATAACTAAGCGTGTGTTACCATCAAGGGAAGAGATCAGATTTCTTATCTTATAATTTGTCTGCTCCTCAATCCAGCTGTTTATTATCCTGCACGATTCGCTATTTTCGTTTTTAAAATCGAGGTTTCTTGCTTCCCCGCCGTAATAATCTTTTATTACCTTAAGGTATTCTTCCGGGAAGGGATATTTTTTCTGTGCCCATAAGGCATTTGCCGTATAGAGTTGGTATTGTTCGTGCCCCTTGTTGATCTGATTATATATTTCTAGAAAAGAATTCCTGCGCACAGAATCATCTTTAGGAAAATGAAAAACTGACTGAATTTCATCTGCTGTTAGTCCTCTAGCTCCTTCATATGTCATGGCTAGTGCCGAAGAGATGCTAAACGGAGAAAAGAAAATATTGCCTTGTTTTGATTTATATTTGGAATAAAGCTCAAAGGTGAATTGATTATTGGCATTGACAACGCTACTTACGTCTTGGGCAAACGCCATATGAGATATAAATAATACCCCTATTAAGACAAACATCATTACTTTGGAATTCTGAAGTTTCATTTTCATCCTCCTTTTCAAAGCAAAGCCCGCTGCAATATATTCTATCACAGCGAGTTAAGAAGTCAAACTCTCCCTAGCTTCGCTTTTTACCCAATTCTCACTTTCGCTTTTTACTCGATTTTGGCGGGTTTTCCGTGCTTGGATGGGTTTCCGAGCTTCGCATCCTGCTTCCGAAGGCGAAGCATTCTTTGACCTACTTATAAATTACTCTCTTAAGTTTAACTCTTTGTTTCATAGCTAATATTGATTATAATTAAAGCCTCGCCCTTCTTCCAAGCATACAGGGATACCCAACTTTTCTATCGCTTGAACAATCTTTTCGTCTTTTGGCTTATATATTTCTTCCATTCCTTCTTTCATCCAGGAATGAAATTCGACATATAACTTATCAATATATTTAATGCTCCCGTCTTTCAACATTTGATCAAGTATCGGATATTCAGCCGCTTCTATGTCCATTTTTACATAAATAATATCTTCCTTCTTAAAGTCTCTCTCCAACCATTTGCCAAAATCAATAGATTCAACATGTACTGGCACCTTCTTCTTATCTGAACCTAGGGCGTTCACGACATTCCCACCTAAATCATTAATTCCAAAGTAAAAATTTACTCCTTTATCATCAATCCACATTGCCTTATTAATCACTGTCACATTTGGCTTCTTCGGTATAAAACGAATCAACTCAGGATTAGCTTCAAAAGCAAATATCTCCCATTGATATTTTGAATACAAATTACTTTTTTCGAATGCTTCAATACTATCTCCCTTATAAGCTCCCCCATCTATAAATATATGCCTCCTGCCGGGCACGCAGCCATAAATTATTATTGTTAATAGAAATATTATAAATATTTTCACGAATATTCGATTTCTCATTCTATCGCCTCCTTCGTTACTCTCTTGCCGTAAATAAAAACCCTCTGTAATATATTCTATCACAGAGGGTTAGAAAATCAAACTACTCTAACTTCGCATCCTGCTTCCAATCACGAATATAATCGAGCAAACAAAAGTTCTATTTAAGCGGATTGCCGAACTGGTAAAAACCTAAGATATTAGTGACCGGTGCTACGGGTTGGCCTAGTCGCGTCGCGCAAGACAATGGGGCTTGCGCCAAAATTATAGGTAAGGCTTAAATAACCCCCTCTTTTTTGATACGAGCGCTGTCCGTGATCCGGCCAGGTGGTAAAATTATCTCCCGAAGCGGAGAGCAGCCAATTTTCAGTCAGTCTGTAATTTAAGCTGGCTGCCGCATAACAAGTGGGATGATTTGACTTTTTGTGGTTGACATCGGGCTTATTTTGAAATTCATATCCTCCGGATACTTTACCTTCCACAAAAAACTTCTTGCTCAAATCAACTCCGGAGTAGACGCCTAATGCGTGTGAAAGAAGCGAACGGGGATTAAAATAGCCGTGATTCAGCTGAGGTTCTGCCCAGCTTGAATAATAATAATTATAATAAAGTTTAACGTAAGGCTTTTGTTTAATGCGGTACTCGGCTGTGCCAAAGATCTGGTTCTGCCGGTTGTCATCAGTAAAATAACTCCGCTTATATTTTACATTAAAGAACCAGAAACGATTCGGCCTGAAATCTGTGGAAAATGTCGAACTATTGGTGATAACTTTATAAGCCAGTGCGTCATTATCCTCGAACGTCTCGCGGTCATAAGCAAGGTCAAATCTCCAGAGATCATCCGGCTTGTAAGTAAACCAGGTATTGGTGGTAAAAGGAGTAAAATCGACTTTTCTAAAGTGCGTCTCATATACAAAGGTGTTGAATTCAAAGGCGTCTCCTAAAACCTTGCTCAGACCCAGGCCCCAGCGGTTCGCCGCTATGGTCGGGTCAAGGCCGTTTAGCGGGAAAGCAGGATCCGCGGAAACCGCCCCCTTCTTGCGCAACACCTGACGCTCGTATATGGCGTCAACCGTCGTCGAGTAATTCAAGTGCATGCCTGAGCGCAGGCCTTGTGTAGACACTGTCTGCGGAGTGCTGTCCCTTGAGAAACGGCCATACGACCTGGCAAAGGGAAGCTGAGAATTCTTTATTTGATAATAAAGATCTTCTGCCTCTTTACGGTTAGGTTCGAATTCCAACAATTCTTTTACTTTTTCAACCGCCCGCACGTCATCTCCAAGCCAATGCAGGGCAAAAGCCATCCCTTCGATAGCGTCGAGATTTTTGGGATAACGCCTCAGTATCTCCTCGTACCGGTTGACACCCTTACGATGATAACCCTGCCACACTAAAACTCTGGCCTGATTATTAAGCGCGTTAAGGTTCCCGGGATCTTTATCAAGGACCTTTTGATATAGGGCGTACGACTCCTCAAGCTTATCCTGAAAGCTCAAGACATTAGCCTTGCCAAGGAGAGCATCCAAGTTATCCGGCCAACGATTAAGAGCAACGTCATAAATTTCTATAGCTTCGCTTTTTTTATCATTCCAAACAAGTGCTTCGGCCAATCCCAGAAATATCCGCTGGTCTTCGACTTTTAACGCAAGGCCTTCCTTATATACCTCTATTGCCTTAGGTATTTGACCGCTCCACTTATACTGCTCAGCCAGCTCCCGGATTATCTCATTGGTGCGCTCCGGATGCGTCGAACGCACCTCTTCGAAAAGCTCAATTGCCTCCTCATGCTTATCTGCATACGAATAAACACGTGCCCACTCTATGACTAAGCCCGGATCCTTACGCAGGCCTTCGCTGATACCAGGATAAACCTCAAGAGCTTCGCTATATGCCTTTTTCTCTACCAGGCTCCGTGCTTTACTTAATTCGTTATTAAAATTATCGTCGGCAAAAGCGCTGCCTACCAAACATGCGCCGATAAAAAATGCCAAAATTAATTTGATATTCCGGTTTTTCATTTTTACCTCTTCGAAACTACCCACTCACGCTTACCCAAAAGCTCATCCTTGATAGCAACTACCTGTATTGTGTTCTTGAATAATGTATACCAGAAAGCGCAAAATGCATAGTAAAAGTACTGCCAGACTGGGGCTCTCGGCAGCGATGCGTTTTTATAAGCGACCAGGGCTTCAAATGGCCCACTAAGCATCACAAAGAATAAAGCAAACCAGATAAAGCTGTTCATGGGAAAATCTATCTTGCCTCTTGTCAACCAGAACGCGAACACTACTGGAAAAAGTAAATGGCTTAAGATATCGTAAACAACGCGCCACATCAACAATGTAGTCCACATAAACTTCTGTAAAATATTAAGGAATTTGCTCTTTAAGATAGCTATCTGGTATTTCACTGATACCTGGAACCACCCCTGGGCCCAGCGCTTCCTCTGGAACCAAAGCCCTGCCAGCGTCTCAGGGGCCAGCTCAGTCGAGATTATGTTACGGTCATGGACAATATGGTTTCCTTGCAGTATGGCGCGCAGGGTGGCGTCAATATCTTCAGTCAGCCTATCCGGAGAAAACTTTATTTCCTTGATAACCGAGCTGCGCCAGTAGCCGTTTGTGCCGCCGAAAAGCGTAGAATCAAAAAGCCTAGACTTAGCGTAATGACTAATGCCATAAATAGCCTCAAACTCCACCTCAACCAATGAGCATACTGGGCTACTTTTTCCGTTTCGGATCTTGCACCTGCCCTGGACTACATTATAACCTTCGTCCAGCCAACGCCAGGCAAGCTTCAAGCAATCCGGAGCCACCAGGTGATCGGCATCCAACAATACGATCATCTCCCCGGATGCAATCTCAAGGGCATAGTTTAGATTTTCACTCTTGCTCTTGGAGCCGTAAGCGTTTGCCAATATGAGTTCAGGCCACTTATAAGCAAGCTCCCTTAAACGCGGCTCTATCTCCTCCATATGCGGAGTGTTGTAGGCCAGGATCAGCTCAATCCCGGCCTCCGGACGCTGGATACGCTCTAGAATATTTAAAAGCGTATCTTCAATAACCTCAAGCTCATTAGGAAGATAAGCACTGACGATAAATGTGGTTTTGGGCAGGACAATATGCTTTGCGGTAGGCAACTCTTTGAATGCTCCCCGCCTGAAAGCGCTAAGGGAATACATATACGACAACCCAGCCTGGAATATAAATAGAGAGACAAGAAAATAATAAGAGTAATTCAGGAAAGCCGGCTTGCGTAATCCAATGAGGTAGAAAATAAGGGTGGGAATTACCAGAAGAATAAGTAAAATCTCAAAGATTTTGCTCCATTCTACCGCACGCTTCTTCTCGCCCAACTTTTATCTCTCCAGTAGCGATAGCATCTCTTCACCTAAAGCGATATGGCGTTTTTCATCTTCAGCTATGCCGGAAAATAATTTGCGCTTAGCCTCATCTTTTGTTAATTCCGATAATTCCGTATATATGGCAAGAGCATTTTTATCGGCTGCCGTAATCTGGCGCAATCTTGCTATCAATGTATTTCGGTCCATAGTTATGCCAAGCTTTCTCTTGTTTCTGACACTATTTTCTTATGGCGTAATGTATCTGCCTTGATACCGAGAAGTATATCTTCTATGCGCTTACGCGCCCCTTCGGACAGATCATCAGGCAAAGACTTAGGATGACAAAGGTCAATGAGCGTACTCGCCATTTCTTCTTCCATTATATAAGCCCGTTTAAGCTTGTCTAAAAGTTCTTCTTTATTCATAAATACTCTTCTTTGCCCATATACAGGTAACGATTATAGGAAAATTATAACCTTTTTTTCATTTGCCCTTTTACGATCTTTTCAGCCTGCAACCAATAATCAAAATCACGGCCACTCTTGCATCCATCCTTTTCCCACAGCTCCTTCGCCTTCTCTTTAATACAACTCAATAATTCTTCCTTTTCAAATCTCTTTTCCATGACTTCCTCCTTTTTAATGTCACTCTGCAATTTTAATTCTACTCCAAATATAAACCCTCTGCAAGTGTTTTACTTACAGAGGGTTGAAGTATTTTCTCATCACAGTGGACGAAATTAGAAACTATTTGATAGCGGCTATTATGTCAAATACTCTTTCCCCTAACTTCGTATCCTGCTCAGAATGTGAAGTTAGTTTCTTTAGTCAGGCGGAGAATTTCAAGGCAATAAAGGAGCTAGACTCTGTAGCGCTTGTAGAGCTCGACCCGGACCGGGCATTTGCAGATACCGGCGATACCGTAGGAGAGGAATTTCTCGCACTTGCGGCCTTCTCTTTCCTTCACAAAGAGATTCTGATCAGCCAAGAGGTATTCGGCTTTGCATACTGTGCCATCGGGATCAGATAAGCATCTATGGGAATGCAGACATTCTCCGGATTTGGTCAGGATCTCCGGGCTCACGTCATATTTTTTTGTTTCCATAATAACCTCATACAGGCTACACAATTTAATTACATATTATACGTGTTACACATTATATGTACCAGTTGAGGCCTGTCAAGGGAATATTTAAGAATTACCTTGCCAAAAATGTAAGTTTGTATAGAATAAGGGGGCTTAAAACCTAATAAACCCGAGGAGGAAAATATGCTTAAAAGATATCAGGTATTATTGACCGACTGGCAGGAAGAATACGTGAAGTTTCTGGTAGAAAAATACGACCTAAGCTTTTCTGAGGTCATCAGGATACTGATCGTGCTGGAGGCGATCATGATCACCGGCCACCTTCACCCCGAATATAAAACCGGTATATCTATGAAAAAACTGGCGGTAGAGCTTAAGAAAATGGCTAATCCTAACCGCAACGAAGCTGAGATGTATAAGCTGATCTCAGCCGGATATTTCGAGGCGCGTAAAGCCATTGAATACCGGATGAGCAAAGAAAAACAGAAAGCAAAGAAAACAAAGAAAGCTTAAGCACCCCTTACGCGTTAACTCTTTTTTAGCTGTAAAGCTATAAATCCGGCTACACCCGCAAGACCCATCCCCAGATACCCGTAGAGCGTAAGCCAGAGACCCACCCCGATCTTCACATTCAAGACCAGTTTATTCATATCGGTGGAAGCTATCTTATATACCCCGAGGACAAATACCAACGCGCATACCGCTCCAATCACCAGGCTCACCCATTTATTATTTCCAAAAGCTGCGAGCGCAAAGGCTACGGCAATAGCAAAAATGGGCGTAAACCAGACCAGATAGCTTTTCTTGTGGGCGTCTTTTACGTCTGGATTGAATATCTTGATCACGCTGATGGCCAGGCGCGAGTCGTCGCTATTTGCCATACGCGGGATACCGAATCCGCTGACGCTAGCGATATTGGCCTGAGCTTTACCGGTAAGGATTTTTGAGATCATTCCCACTTCCTGAGACTCAACATTCGCCCAAGGGAGAAAAAACGAGATGACGATCACCGCAGCCAGTGCTATGACGATAACGTTAGGCAACTTAGGCATCTCAACCCTCCTTTTTATTTAATGTTGACAACAAATTCTTCAATTTTTACCGGCGCTACACCCTTTTCCCAGGAACGTAAATATTGAAAGGATATATTTGTGCTACCGGGTTTAAGCGCTTTAAAGGTCCACTGCTGCTCGCATCCTGCTCCGATAAGAGTCGTATCTTCGGTCAGATATTCAGTGCCTAATAGCTGCAGGAATTGCGGATCAAGCGGCTTTGCCAGCTGCCACTCATAGCCGGTAGAAGGATTGGCGTAAACAGAGATGGCAAACTCCTCCCCTGCTTTAACTTCCATCAACTTCTTACCGTCAACAACCTTGACCACTGAGCTGTCTTTGCAGGCAAATAAACTCAAACAGCATAACAAAAAACCAAGCGCGAATATCCTGCTTTTCACTTGCTACCTCCTTAATCCAGGGACGGTTCTCATTGAGAACCGTCCCTGCTTGTATTAAGAACCGTCCCTGGTTATTCCGCGCCTTCCATGCGTTTGCGCGCGGCTTCTGAACGGGTAAGCTCAAATTTATCCAAGACCTGCGACTGGAATTTCTGCATATAGAGGAATAATCCGGGGGTGACAAATAATGTAATGACCTGCGAGAAGATCAAGCCACCTACGACGATAAGACCAAGCGGCCGGCGCGAAGAGCCATCAGCGCCGAAGCCAAGCGCGATAGGCACCGCGCCCATGATGGCGGCCAGGCCGGTCATCAGGATGGGGCGGAAACGCACAATACAGGCGTCGTAAATAGCGTCGAAATCGCTGACATTACCCTTATTCAGGTTGGCGTTAGCGAAGTCCACCATCATAATGCCATTTTTAGCTACAATACCCAACAACATAAACATGCCGACATAGCCGTAAAGAGAAAGTTCTGACCCAAAGAGAAAAAGCGTAAGCAGGCCTCCGAAAGTAGCTACAGGCAAAGTAGTAAGAATGGTCAAAGGATGCACGTAGTTTTCATAAAGTACGCCAAGAACGATGTATTTAAGAAAGACCGCGATGATGATCAAAATACCAAGGCTTGCCACTGCCTCCTGAAACTGCTGGGCTTCGCCCTGAAAGAATCCAGTGACACCCGGGGGAAATGCCTTGGCCGCGGAATCTTGCAAAAGTTTGGTGGCGTTGCCTATCGGCACACCGGGATCCACGTTAAAAGAAAGCGTGGCGGAATTAAGCTGGTTATAGTGCGGCACATTCTGAGGCCCCACACCCTGCTCCCAACTGGCAATTGCGCTTAACGGCACAAGGCTCCCCCCTTTGCTTCCGTGAGGAACAAGGGACGCGGCCTGTGTCGAATGCAGATAAATATGCGATAGGTTCTCGGGATTCTTCTGAAATTTCTTATCCAACTCTACAATAACATTGTAGATATCCACGTCAGTCTTAAAAGTGGTGACTTTACCTTGAGCGTAGGACAGAGCCAGCGCGTTTTCGATATCCTGGGCAGTGATGCCAAAGGTGGATGCCCGGTCGCGGTTGATCTTGATATTAAGCTGGGGCATATTCAGCTTGACGCTGTTTTGCACGTCGCGGATACCGGCAAGCCCGCGCATGGTCTTTTCAAAATCCAGAGCTGTCTTATAAAGTTGGGTCTGGTCCGGACCAGTCAAGACATAGGAATACTTAGCGCCCGAAGCCGTACTCTCGGCACCCGCGCTTATCTTTAAGGTCGGCACCGGCTCCAAAAACACGAACCCGCTGGGAATCCTGCCCAGCTTTACGCGCATTTTTTTGGTGAACTCCTGGATGCTCATCTTTCTTTCATCAAGAGGCTTCAGAACGCAGACGAAAAATCCGGTGCTTTGATCCGCTCCGGGATTTAACCCGGTCACGGTCAGGAACCTGTCCACAATTTTATCCTCGATCACTACCCGGTCAATAGCGTCCTGATAATTCCGCACTTTAGTAGTGGATGTGCCAAGGGGCACCAGTATCCCGCCGGTTATAAATCCACTGTCTCCTTCAGGCAAAAACGACTGCGGCAAAATAAAGAAAAAGACGATCGTCCCCACAAAACAGAATATCCAGGCAAAGAGCGTAGTCAGAGGCCGCTTCAGGGTCCAGGTAAGCCAGACTCCGTAAGTGTCAATCACCCCTTTCATAAATTTATTCATATGCTTCTGCAGGGCTTTTTCTTTTTCCTTGCCCTTTTCTTTAAGCATGCGCGCGCACATCATCGGGCTTAAGGTCAGTGAGATCACCCCCGAGCAAAGAATAGCCAGGATTACGGTGATAGCAAACTCCTGAAATACCCTTCCTACTGTCCCTCCCATAAAAACCAGCGGCACGAAAATGATCGTGAGAGACAAGGTCATGGAAATGATGGTAAAGGTGATTTCTTTAGCGCTTTCGATAGCCGCGGCCAGCGGCTTCATCCCCTTTTCTATCAGGCGCACGGTATTTTCCAGGACGACGATAGCGTCATCCACGACAAACCCGACGGAAAGGGTGAGGCCCATCAACGACAGGTTATCCAGGCTAAAATTCAGAGCGTACATCAGGATAAAAGTGGCCACAATGGATAAAGGTAGGGTGATACTGGGGATGATAGTATCTGAAAGGCTGCCCAGGAAAAGATAAATGATCAGAATAACCAGGATAAGCGCGATTATGATAGTGAGCTTTACGTCATTGACTGATTCTACAATTGTAATGGACTTATCATAAAATATATCCAGCTTTACCGAGCCGGGGATCTCCTTTTGCAACTGCGCCACCGTATCCCTCAGGCGCTGGGCAAGGGCTACGGTATTGGCACCGGCAACACGGGAAACCGCGACCACTACTGTCCCGCCTCTTACTCCCTCTTTGGCTTTTCCATAATCGACGTTCATCACGTCGTTATCTACGCTATCAATGCACCTGCCGATATCCTTAAGCCGGATAGGCGCGTTATTGCGGTAGGCGACGATGACATTCTCGTAATCCTTGGCCTTAAACAGCTGACCCTTGGGCTCAATGGAGAAGGTGCGCACTTCTCCGTTAAGGCTTCCTCCGGGGACAGTGACTGTGCCGTTATTCACGGAGTTAGCCACCTCAGCCATACCTATCTGATAAGCGGACATTTTATTGGGATCGACCTGCACTCTTACCGCAGTCTTGGCCCCCCAGGTCTGCACCTGCGAAACATCCTCGACCATACTCAGGCGCTGGCCGATAGTGCGATTTCCGAAATCAAAAAGCTGTCCGGGAGTAAGGGTGTCGGAATTTACCAGAAAATACATGACAGGCGTGTCGCTGGGGTTGGTCTTGGAATAGCTTGGCGGCGCCGGAAGGTCCGTTGGCAGGTTCCCGGTAGCCCGCTGGATAGCCGCTTGCACGTCAGGGGCAGCCAGATCGACGCTGCGGCTAAGCTCGAAAGTAAGCATGATACTGGTCTGGCCTTCGGTGTTAGTGGAAATAATGGTGTTGAGGCCGGGGATCTGGGTAAACTGGTTCTCTAGAGGGGAAGCCACAGTCATAGCCATGGTGTTAGGGCTTGCCCCAGGATAGGCTACGCTTACGGTGATGACCGGATAATCCACAACCGGCAGGTCGCTGATAGGTAATTTAAAGTATGCCGCGATACCAAATATCAGAACCACCACCATTACCAGGGTGGTCATTACGGGCTTTTTAATAAAGTTTTCTGAAAAATTCATGGTTTACTTCTTCTTATTCTTCTGGGCAGCAGCCTGCGCCGCTTCCATAGCTTTCATTTGCGCGGTATCAATGACCAAAGCCCCCGGGCTTAACCCAAGCTGTCCGGCAGTGACCACTTTTTCACCGGATTGTATACCCTGATAGATCACAATATTGCCCTCCTGGCGGCTGCCGCTTTTGACCAGCCTAAGGTCCGCTTTATTATCAGCAGTGACCACAAAAACATAAGGGCCGTTTTGGCCAAGCTGTACCGCTTCATACGGCACCTGTACCGCATTTTTATCTATGTTTAAAATAAGCCTGACAGTAACAAACTGCCCGGCCCACAATTCTCTGTTTTTATTAGAAACGATAGCCCGCAGGAGAAATGACCCGGTAGTGTTATCTACGGCGTTATCCAGCAATAACAGCTCACCCGTATACACCTTATCCGGAGCGTCGTTTGAGGCGATCTCGACTTTAAGCGTACCCTTGCTCATCGCCTCACGCACCCTGCCCAGATCCACCTCAGTGACCATAAAGTCAATATTCAACTCATCAATAGTCTTGATGTTGACCAGCGTCGGGCCGTCATTGGCAATGATGACATTTCCGATATCCACCTGGCGCTTTCCCGTGAGCCCGTCCACCGGAGAGCGGATAAAACAGTATTCGAGATTTATCTGAGCAATATCCACGCCAGCTTTATCCATACGCACCTGCGCCTCAGAGCCCGAGAAATCAGCGGAGTAGCTATCGTAATCCTGCTTAGAAATAAGCTGCTTCTCAAAAAGAACCTTGTTTCTCTCGAAAGTCACTTTCTTAAGCTTCAGGTCGGCAAGAGCCTGGTTTAAAGCTGCCCGGGCTTTATCCAGCTGAGCCTGATACGAGGCCGGATCAATGGTGATAAGCAGGTCTCCCGTTTTTACGTCCGAGCCCTCAGTGAAGTTTATTTCTTTGATCTGCCCGGTGACCTGGGCTTTTATATTTACGTCGTTAAGTGAATAGAGATTGCCGAAAGACTCCAAATAAACAGGCGCGTCTTTAGTGAAGGCCACTCCCACATCCACCGGGCGGGGGAACGCCTGCGGCGCGAGCTTTTTGGCAAAGCAGCCTTTGAAGATAAAGAAGGCTCCCACGAGCGCGCAACCGATGATGATCAATTTTGTAAGCTTATTGGATTTCTTAGGTTTATCCATTATCATTATCCCCCTAGAATTAATTTTTTGCCGCTTCTATCTTAATATTAGGCGTGCCGGTGGAATGCGCTAGTGCCGCCAAAAACACGAACACGTCCTGCTTTGACTGGATCAGGCGGCTGCGCGCCGAAGAAAGGTCGCTTTGCGCCTGAGTTAGGTCAAGAATGCTTTTTAATCCAGCGTTGTAACTTTCTAAAGCCAGGTCATAAGAATTCACCGTAGTGTCGAAATACGACTGGCTGAATTGAAGCTTCTGCACCGCGGTGTTGAAATCATAATATTTCACCCAGACATCCGAACTGGCCGATAGCTCGGCCTGGATCAACTTATCCAGGGCCACCGCGCTCTCAGCGTCCGCCTGCTTCTTAATGTTTAGGTTGCTGAACCCGTCAAAAATATCCCAGTTGACGCTGGCGTAACCGGAATAATCCCGCTGATTGTCTTTAAGGCCTCCAGAATTAACATATTTATATTTATTATCCGAGACAGTGCCCCCCACGCTTACGCTCGGCAGCATATTCGAAAGCGCCGCCTTTACCGCGGCCTGCTTAGATTTTAACTCGGCCTTGAGCGCCGCTATATCCGGACGCTTTTGCATAGCCTCTTCTATCAGGCGGCTTACATCATCCTCATTGATCCCCGTAGGCAATTCTTTGGTTGGGGCCACAATATCAAAATTAGTGTCAGCAGATACTCCGATCGCCAGGGCAAGATCAGCCTTGGTGGTCTTTACTTTTCCCTTAGCGCTTTCCAGATTATACAGGGAATTCTCGTAATTAGATTTTGCCTGAAGCACATCCAGCTTTGGTACCAGGCCCACGTCGAATTTAGCCTGGGCCGCGTCGTAATCCACCTTGGTATTCTGCACATCGAGCTTCGCCGCCTCTACCTGAGATTGCGCGGCGTAATAATTATAGTAAGTCTTTTGCACATTGAGGATCAGGTCCTGCAAAGACTGGTCATACTGGGCATTGGCCTCAAGCACCTTTTGGAATTTAGATTCGATATTCGCTCCCCTGCCTCCGAAATCCAGGATCAGCCAGGTAAGCTGTGCGCTGGGTCCGTAATGCGTATCGTTAAAGCGGTTGGCGGGGATATTGGAGACCTGCTTCTCCCTGGTTCCCGTTGCCGCAATGGTAAGCTGCGGGTAAAGATTGCTCTCCGCCTGCTTCTCAATCGCCCGGGAAACCCGGATCTGATCCCAGTCCTGGCGGGTCTGGGGATTATTGGTAAGCGCCATGTCGATAAGCTCGGTCAGGGTGTAATTCTTTTCGGATTTTGTCTTTTGCTTTTGAATTGACTTCCAGGCAGGGTCAATGATCTTGGCCGGTTTAACTGGCTTAGCTTTTACCTTTGGCTCTGAAGACTGTTTAGCCTCGTTCTTCTTTTCGTAAGCGAAACTTTGAGCAAAATCCCGGGCATCTTGCGCCTGTTCGGTCTTATCGGCATTGACGCTCATGAACGAAGGCGCTGGAGGCGTCTTAAGATAATGACAACCGGAGGTCAAAAGTGATAAACTTAAAATCAAAGTTGTCTGTCGCGCGAAAATATTCATAAAATCTTTACCACTTAACCTGCCTCAAAAACTCCGCCGACTCTTCGGGGAGCGCGGTATTAATAAACATGCCGCTTCCTAACTCAAATCCCGCCGGCTGCGTGACCCTGGGAATGATGCTGATATACCAGTGAAAATATTCCGTGCCCCGCTCTTTTACCGGGATGGAGCGGATATTAAAATTGTAGTCCGGATTATCCAGGCCATAATAAAGTTTCTGCAGGACGGTCTGAAGATTTACCGCTAGGTCCTTTATCTCATCATCGTTTATATGCGCGAAATACGCCGTGTGCCTGCGCGGAAATAACCAGGTGGTAAACGGCGACGGCCCGGCAAAAGGCATAAACGCCACAAATTTATCTGTTTCAAAAATAATACGCTTCTTAGTTTTCAGCTCCTCTTCCATCGTCTTACAAAATACGCATTGACCAGTCATATCAAAATAATGTACAGCTTTTTCCACGCGGCCCCTCATCTGCGGCGGCACGATCGGTGTGGCGATCATCTGCGAATGCGAGTGCTCGATGGAGGTCCCGGCCATGGCCCCATGGTTCTTGAAGATGGTTATCGCCTCGATCCCTTCGACGCGAGTCATGGCGGTATATCGCAGCTTGTACATGCGGATGATGTCCTCGACTTCCTCTTTTCTCATCAAAGGGATGATCATGTTGTGCAGCGGATGCTCGATCAGGACCTCGGAGACGCCGAAACCTCCCATCGATAAATAGATGCTATCCAAATTCCTCAGGCGCGGGGTGTTCGGGGAAAACGCTCCGAACAGGTTGGTCACCGAACGCACCTTCCAGCTCTTTTCGTCTCCTAAGCGGTATATCTCGCCAGGTGTCTTAACTTCGTTGCCGGGACAAAAAGGGCAATCCGCCCTGTACTCAGGCAGGGACTTCTTCTCTCTTACCTTGACAAATTCCTCCGGCCGCTTAGCGCGCTCAGTCGCCATCACCACCCACTCTCCGGAAACCAGATTATAGCGTAATTCTGACATAACGAGTCTCCTCTACTACGGTTGGGCTTTCTCTTGAGTAAGCGCGGTTTCTTTTATAGCCGCAAAATCTTCCCTGAGCGTAATAAGTTTATTTTCTAAGGCTTCGATTTTACGGTCAAAGGCTGATCCCAAATTTATCACCTGAGCCTTGACCTGAGAGCTTACTTCCCGCAGCGCTTTAAGCGCATCCAAATTTTCTTTATTAAAAGCTAAAGATTCCTGCCTGTTCAAATCCAGCTGAGTTGCAAACTTAGATTCTGACTGCTTACTAGAGTCATCAAGCTGTTTTAATGAGACAACAAGCGCACTGATACGCTCCTGCAGAGATCTATCCAGCTCATCAAGCGTAGTCTTTAATCCGTCCAGCCCCTGGGAATAATCTTGGACTATCTCTTTCTGGCTATCAATGCGCTCGATAAAATTCCGCGCGTCTTTCTTGGTCTCCACCTGCTTCTGCACGTTCTGGGCTATCTGCCAACGATCCTCTATCTCTCTTGCCACATCCTCCTGCATTAGAGAGAACTTTTCCTGCTGATTTTTGTGCAGATAATATAAAGCCACGCCGTCCAGTAAAACCAGGACTACAAGAAAAGTTACTAACGCCTTTTTCATTTATGCATCAATTTGTGCGTGACCAAAAGCGTGAGGATTACTATAGGTATGAGTATGTCATTTACAAAAAGCACCGGCCCGACGTTATAGATAGCGAAGTTCTGTTTTAAGATCATATCCCGGATATGCCCGCTTGCCGCGCCCAGCGAGAATATCGCGCTGCCGATCCCGGTCGCCCACCAGAAATTGCCTCTTATCCACATGCAAAGGACCCCCAGGACCCCAAAAGCAAGATTAGCGATAGCTACCTCAAACTGAAACGGGCTTCCCGTAGGCCAGCCGATGCTGGTGGCTACTCTGTCGGCAAGAAAAGCGTGGCCGGTAAAACTGAATAGCCCGGTGCAGCCGATATTGATAAAAAGAAAATAAGCCAGGATCACCTCGATAATGCGCCTGGGGCTGAGGCGCTTTTTAGATTTACGTAAAAGCAGATGAATTGCCGCGACAACCAAAGTTATGCTTAAAAATACTAATGGATACATTGCTAACCTCCTTAATTTGCCCGCCGAATTCTCTTTTCCATTTTCTTTATCTTATGCCAGTTCCTGATGATCTCATGGGCTGACTTTACTTTTGTGGTGCCGAAAACATGCGGATGGCGGCGCTTTAGCTTTTTGATCAGCCCCTCTATCACATCCTCGATGTCAAAGCTACCTTCTTTGGAAGCGATCTGGGAGTGAAACATCACCTGAAGCAAAACATCTCCCAGCTCTTCTTTCATGTGATGCGTGTTGCCCTTACGCACAGCATCACAAAACTCACCCGATTCTTCTCTCAAATATTTAAGCAGTGATCTATGCGTCTGCTTCTTGTCCCAAAGGCAGCCGCTTGGCCCATGGAGGGTCTGAAACAGCTCTTTAAGCTGGATAAACTTCGTTCGCTTGGCCATATTAATGTTTTATTCTATCCTATATATATACTTATTTCAACCAGATTTTAGTGGTTTTACCATAAATTTAAGTGTAAAATATAAACCAATGAAAATCAATCTGGCTAAATCCGCGGGGTTTTGTTTCGGGGTAAAGAGAGCAATCGACATCGCGCTTAACAGCGCGGCTTCGGCTAAAAATATCTACATGCTCGGAGATATTGTGCATAATGAAACAGTAGTCAGGCAGATCAAGAAAGCGGGGATCAAAAAAATCAGCAGGCTAAGCGACGGCGCCGGAAAAACAATTCTTATCCGCGCCCATGGGGTGCCCCTTTTGACCCTGAATAAAGCGATCAAGTCCGGATACCGGATCATCGATGCCACCTGTCCCATGGTCAAGGAAATCCACAAAATCGCCAAGGATATGGAAGAAAAAAATTATACTATCATCGTTATCGGAGATAAAAATCACGATGAGGTGCGCGGGATCGTCGGACAGCTTCGGGGTAAAGCCATAGTAGTCGATGATATTAGAAATACACCGGGTAGGACATTCAAGAAAGCATGCGTGGTCGTTCAGTCGACCCAAAATATACAAAAAGTCCTCAAGATCATAAAGGCTTTGCAGCCCCATACAAAAGAACTAAAAGTTTTCAACACTATCTGCAAACCCACTACCATGCGCCAGGATGAAGCAAGGCGCCTGCCGCTGGAAAACGACGTGATGCTGGTCATCGGCTCAAAAGAAAGCGCCAATACCAAAAGACTTTATGAGATCTCTAAATCGCTAAATACCAGAAGCTACTGGGTGGGCTCAAGAGAAGATATTAAGAAGTCCTGGTTCAAAGGTGTTAAAAGTGTCGGGATCACTGCCGGAGCCTCTACTCCCGAATCAACCACGCAAAACATCATCAACTACTTGAAAACGTTTAAAATCAATCCCCGGCAGGTTTTATCTTTTGTGCCGGCTTAAAAAATCCCTTGTTTCCCTCCGGTTTCGCTACTTCCGGCTTTTCTTCCTTAACTTGAGTTTCCTGAGGTTCTGTGACAGGCTGCGCTTTTGCCGCCTTTACATCAACCGGGATCTTTAGTTCATTATTGCCCGCGTTCATATCCTCTTTGCACTCCACGCTAATGCTTATATTCTGCGCTCCCGGATTACGGGCCATCCAGGAGAATACGACTACTGCCGAAGACTTTGGCAGAATAGACGTCCGCTTAAAATCCTTAAATCCGTCATCCGTATTCAAGATGACATTGGCTTCCCGGATCTGGACATCCGCATCATTGAAGATTTCCGCCTCAATGTTTACCAGGCTACCGGAATAAAGCTCGGGAGGGATCTTGGCGGAAACGATCTTTAAATCCACATAGGTCTCGCTGCTGACCTCAACAAACTCCACCTGCTGATTATTTAAAGGGCTGGTATCGTTTTTGGAAGCAACAGAGACGACAATCCTGTGCTTTCCTGCGCTTTTAGGAGCCCAACTAAAACTGACCCGCTCTCTTGCTTTAGGCCCAAGCGCGATTACCTGCCTGTCGGCAGAGCCGTCATCCGAAGCAAAGCCTACCCTCACATCCTGAGCCTGAGCGTCAGAGTTATTGGCAATCTCTACTTCTATCCTTGCGAGAAGCCCGATGTAAAGATCATTAAAAAGGCGGATGCTTTCAATGGAAATATCTATTGGCAAATCCGACTGAGGTCCAGCCTGCGCCTCAACAGCGACAGGCGTTTGAGCAAAAAGCGATCCACAACTTAATAAAAAAAAGCTAATAATGATCATCGAGCCGGATTTAATAAATCTTATGCACATATTATTCAATTGCGAAACTGACCGTAACTACCGCGGTCACCCTCTTCTCAAGAGAGCTAGTGTCATTTACCCCGTAATCAGAGACTTCCGTGGAATTCATAGGAGTGATCTGAAAGACCCCCATCTTTGCGGAGCGCATAAAGCCGATCTTGTTACCCGTAGCCTGCGCCATATTCCAAGCCCGCTGCTTGGCGTTTTCCGTGGCTTTAGCCAGCATCTCTATCTTAAGTTCATCCAGCTTGGTGTAAAAATACTCCGGAGAAAAAGAGGTAAACTCAACTCCCTGATTGATCAACTCGGTGGACTGCCGGGACAGCTGTGTCACCTTATCCACATCTTTTGAATGTATCTCGACAGATTGGCTAAGACGGTAAGCCTCGATATCATTAGTGTCATTACCCTTGTCGTTTTTATTATAAATAGTCTCGGTGTTAATGGGAGTTGCCACAACCTCATTCTCCGAGGCCCCTTGACTGACTAAATAACTTCTTACCTTACTTAGATCATCCTGCAAAGCCTTATAGGCCAGGCTTAAGGAAGGTTCCCTACGGGAAAATGACCCGCTCCACACCGCGTAATCGCTCTTAATGTCTTTTTGAGCTGAGCCGGTGACTGAGATCACCTCGCGAGTGAATTTCATCACCTTCAAAAAGCCTTGAGAAAGGATCACGCTTGATACGATGGTCGCAACCGCGATACAAATCCCCAGAATTATGATCTGAGAGTTACGCAACATCTTTGAGCCTTCCATAAAACCTCCTTAATTCCCATCTTTTAACTTGTCAGGAATTAACCCCACAGGGGTAGCCCTTCCTATACCTATTAAGGAAGGGGCTAACCCCGCCGAATGCCTGCAAAGTTTATGAAAGAAACTTTGCGGCGTTTATGAGGCGGGGTATTCATTAATCCTTATATTTAATGATCTGGCCTTTAACAGTATAAACTTTGTAGGAATATCCCGGTGAGTAAGTGGGAGTAATCTCCGCCGGCCGCGTCCTCTGATCGATCCCCAGCTTCGCGGCCTCGGATTCGATCGTTGTAGTCAAATCCGAGATGATCACCGCGTCTCCTCCCACCTTGCGCGCCCTGGCCCTAAGGATGGCCTTGGGCTCGCCCACAATACTGCCGCTAATTTGAGCGATCACATCATACGGCTTTGCCGGCATAGTCGAGAAAAATAGCTCTACGTCTGTCTTCTTAGGCTTAGAGGGATATTTGACTGTACCCACGAGAGTAATAGTCAGCTCCTTTTCCTGAGCCGCGGCCATTGAAACAAACCCTAAGATGAGAAAAACCCCTGCCAAAGCAATCAAGAAATTTAATTTTCTCATTACTCCTTCTCCTTTTCAGCAAGCAATCTATTTCGTACATCATCGCGCAGGCGGGCAAAATCCTTAGTTCCGTATGAAACGGTATCCACGGCCGGCAGCACCCGCAAAGTACAATCCGCTCTGCCCTTAAAAATCCAGCTTCCCCGCTTCATGATCTCCCGCGCCCCTCCGATATAAAGCGGCAATACCGGCACCTGCTCTTTTACCGCCAGCTTAAACGCCCCGTTTTTAAAAGGCCCCATCTCTTCGCTATTTGCTCGCGTGCCTTCCGGAAAAAACAACACAGATACGCCGTCCCTAAGCCAGAGCGCAGCCTGGTCATAGACATCCTTTATGCTGCCGAACTCACCCCTGGCAAGCCTCATGTATTTCATCAGCATCATGGTCCAGCCGAATATTGGGATCCTGTAAAGCGCGTCTTTTGCCACCCACTTAAACTGCATACGCGTTTTATAGACGATCACGATATCCGCCATACTCTGATGGTTGGCCACCAATACGTAAACCTTATTTCTATCGATATTCTCAAGGCCCTCGATCTTTAAGCTCCAAAAAGGATTTATCACCGCCAGGCAATCCGACCACCAGAACCCGCATGTATGGGCCAGCTTACGCTTGCGGTCAAAAGGGTACAATACCGTGGCGCAGAAAAGCGCGCCCAAAAATACCCCCAGTGTAAATATCCCGGCCATGATCCAGAAAAATATAGAGATCAATACTCTCATGCCGCCCCTTTAACGCATTACGCTTTCCTCGTAACGCCCCGCCATATAGGAATGGCGGGCGTTACACCTTCTGCTACACCCAACCTTATAGGAAAGGTTGGCTGCACAGAAAGTGCGCGCTCGCCCATCCTTTTGGGCGAGGCGTGTGCCGCTTTCTGCTACACCCAACCTTATAGGAAAAGTTGGTGTGCCGCTTTCTGCGGCAAAAAAACGGTCCCGGCACTTTCTTTAAAAAAGCGCCGAGACCATTGTTTGTTTTTAGGTTATAGCTTCACTACGTTAGTAGCCTGCTCGCCCTTGGGCCCTTTTTCGATATCAAACTCCACTTCCTGCCCCTCATCCAGAGTCTTGTAACCCTCGCCCTGAATCGCGGTGTGATGAACGAATACGTCGCTGCCTGATTCCGGAGTGATGAAACCGTACCCCTTCTGATTGCTGAACCACTTCACTTTACCTTTTGCCATTTCTTTACTACCTCCTTCCACTTGAAATTAGCGGATTTCAGGACTACACCTGGCCTTATAGGCCAGGCCAGTGTGGTGTCTCTACACCAAAAACAATTGCGCCGAAAGGTTAGTTATCCACACCTTCCGGCTGCTGACTTCTAATCCCTTATCCACTGCGCTGTTACTGTAACACATTCCGCTTTTCCTGTCAATTTCAAATACCGATAATTCTTAAGGTAATTTCCAAATCAACTGCTTGTATTCATCAAGCATCCGGTAGGTGTTGAAATGCGCGCTTGCCACGATGCAGCTGATCATGTAATCTATCCATGGTGAAGTAAGATCGACTTCATTCTTACTACCATGCACAGTTTTATAATAAAGACCGACCAGCTCCTCAAGGGCCTGATACAACGCAACGGAATCCTCCTGCATGTGCAAATCCATTTCGTTTCCGATCTTACCCTCGCCGTTTTTATAACCGAAGATCATGCCTATGCCCTTATCCGCCGCCTCCACCACCCAACCGTCGAGAGTGGACAGCTGCACCACGCCGTTTAAAAGCGCCTTCATCCCACTGGTGCCGGAAGCCTCAAAAGGCGGCAAAGGATTGTTCAGCCAGACATCCACACCGCTGGTCAGAGCCTTTCCAAAATACATATCGTAATTCTCCAGGATCACAATCTTTAAATAATCATAGGCATTAGACAGCCCGTCCACCTTATCCATCATCTCATTGACAAAGGTTGACCCCAGGTTGTCGTTAGGATGAGCCTTGCCGGCGAGGATCAGCTGTATAGGACCGGTAATTTTAGCGATCCCTATCAGCCTTTGCACATCATAGAGCACAAGGCTCGGCCGCTTGTAGGCAGCGATCCTGCGCGCCCAGCAAACGGTAAAGGCGTCTTTTTTAAGGGACCATTTCTCAAGCAGGCCGCAAAGCCCGGACTTGCTTTCCTGATGCGCCTGCCAAACAGCCTTGCGAAAACCCTCATCGCTCCTTAACTCCTCAGCTTTGGCCAGGATCATGGGATTATCTTCGAAATTTTTGAAAACCGCAGGAAAGCTCTTATACACCTGCATGAAAGGCTCAGAGATCCAGGTATAAGGATGCACTCCGTTAGTCACATATTGAATCTGCTCTTTATATTTAGGAAATTGCAGGTGCATCACCATCTGATGGTTCTTGGAGACCGCATTTATGGCGCTGCTTGAGTTCATGGCTAAAAGCGTAAGGTTCACTACGCCTGCCCGGTCTTTACCCAAACGCTGAGCCAACAAAAAATCGCTCTCGGGGAGGATATTGCGCAATTCCTCCGATGGAAAACGGTCGTGCCCTGCCTCTACCGGCGTATGGCAAGTATAGACAAAATGCTTTTTCAGATTTTCGACCTCCGCCTCAGACATACCGCGGGATTTCTCAATAAAAGCGAACGCCGCATGCCCTTCGTTCAAATGGAACGTGTCAATATCATGCCCTAGCTCTTTAATAGCCGCGATACCGCCATAGCCCAAGATTATTCTCTGCATAGCTTTAAGCCAATTGTTATCGCTACGATAAAGCTGATCGGTAAGTCTGCGAACATCCTCTCTGTTTGGCTCCACATCGGCATCCAAAAGGATCAATGGTATAACGTAATCGTGCTTATAGCTATAGACGTAATATTTCCATAATCTTAAAAATATTGTCTCCTGCTTAAGAGAAATCTTTATGATGTTCTTAAGCGGGATCAGCCCGGGGTAGCTTTTGGGGTCCCACTTCATCTTCTCCGGCACCTGGCCATGCTTGAACCAGAACCGCTGGCGAAAATACCCCGAACGCCAGAGTATCCCCACTGCCAATGCCGGCAGCTTGTAATCAGCCATGGTCTTAACCGTATCTCCGGCTAAAACCCCCAAACCTCCGCTATATATAGGTAAATCAATAAGGCTATCCACCTTGACGTCAAAGAAATAATCCGCCAGGCGGTAGTTGGAAAACACAGTGTTTTCGGGGATCTTATTGTCGGGGTTCAGCGGACGCACAGAAGTAAAAGTGTTGTAAAAGCTCGGGGCCAACCCGTACTCCATGGAAAAATAACCTAGGCGCCGGGCTGCCTGGTCTTTAAGCTTATTCTCCGCGCGGATGATGGAAGCGATGGGCATGCCGAAATAATTATCGGCGGTGATATCCTGGGCGTAATTCTCCCCAAACCCCTCCACCTGATTCAAAGCGAGGAATTCAGCCAGGTAATCAATATTCTGCGTCTGTTTATCCACTGTTGATTCCATAATTGTTATATTCTACAACGATAAAGCGGATTTAGCAACCGATCTATCTATCTTTTTTATCGGTCCTACGCAAAGCCTTGACCATACGCTCATAGGCCTCATGCTCGGTCTTGCCCTCAGTCAAATGGTCGCAGCAAACCGCGGCGTACCCTACGCGGTTTTTGATCTTGAATATATCTACTTTCAGGTGGCCAATCTTAGTCTCCATAAAGCACTCCTTGATTCTCCGGCCTGCGTTATTTTACCGCCAGTATCTTGAATACCTCCGGAGGATTGATCCTCACATCCCCGGTAAAAGGATAATCCAGCGAGAAGATGGTAAACATGCTCAAAGAGATAATTATCGCAAGCAGCACCGACATAGCCGCCTGGGTCCTTAAGCTTTCCGCTCCGAAAAAGAAAGTGAAGGCTATGGTGACTATCCCGCCGACGGTCAGCACCATCAACAGGATGGGATGTATACCGTTATGCGCATCGACGATACGCATCACCCTCAGCTCTCCGAATTCATTAAGTTTACGCACTGACTCCTCGAAAAAAGCCTGTTCCGTAGCATTACGCGGCAGGTATCCTGAGTAAAGAGTCCACATCTTATTCACTATCTCTCCCACCTTCGGGCTCATTTCTCCTTTAGCAAGTATGTCCCACTCTTCACTGACCACTACCTTGCTATATTCCCTGAATAACCCCTGCGCCTTGCCTTTAAACTCCGGGGTAAAAGCCTCGGAGTCTCTCCACAGATCCACCAGGCAATTAGCTTCCTTTTGCGCATTCATATCAGACTTATCAAACCTCTCCCAAACTACAATCACCACAAACGCCAGAAGCACGGCGTACACCACGCCCAGGGTGCTGAAAATCGGTCCGGAGACGTCATTATGCGCCTTTAATTTGTGATGCGGCACGAAGCGGCGCACCACCAAGAGGCCAAGAATCGTCAAAATAACCGAACCGCACACCATCATCAAGCACAAAACAACCGACGGAACGCTCAATAATATCTGCTGAGTAAAAGACATATATCCTCCTTGCGCAGTAAGCGCAACACCAACTTTTCCTATAAAGTTGGGTGTAGCGGAAAGCGACACACTGGCCTATCCTTTAAGGCCGGGTGTATAACCTTATACCGCTTTTATGATCATTATGGTTATATCGTCAAACTGGGGCTGCTTACCGACAAACTTCTTAAGATCATCCTCAATTCTATGCATCAGCTGATCAGCCGATAAATGGCGGTTATCCTTGACTATTTCCCCAAGTCTATCGACATTAAATTGTTCTCTTTTATCGTTAATCGCCTCAGTCACTCCGTCAGTGTAAAGTATCACCAGATCTCCCGGCTTAAGAGTGAGCTCTTCCGTTGTCGCCTCAATATCCTGGGTTATGCCCAAAGGCATAGTCTGGGCCTTTAGCAGCACTATATCATTGCTGGCTGCAGAGACCAGAAGCGGCGGATTATGCCCGGCGTTGGCATATTTAAAAGTTTTAGTCTCAGCGTCAAGTACAGCATAAAAAAGCGTGACGAACATGTTCGCCTTTGAGTCCTGGCAGATAAGGTTATTGGCGTGATTAATAGCCTTATCCGGAGAGGTGGTCACGGTTGCGCTTGCGCGCATCAAAGCCCGGGAAAGCGCCATAAAGAGTGCTGAAGGAATGCCTTTGCCCGAGACATCGGCTATGGCCAGGCCCCAGGTATTTTTATCTATAGGTATGAAATCGTAGAAATCCCCGCCCACCATGCGCGCCGGCAGGGTCATCGCCGCGATATCGATACCGGCCATCTTAGGATATGAGTCAGGAAGGAAACTCCGCTGGATCTCCTGGGCGATCTCGATCTCGCGCACCAGACGCTCTTTTTCCGCGGTTGTACGCTTAAGCTCCTCGATATGCAGCTTTAAATCCTCGGACATCGAATTAAAAACGCAAGCAAGCTGGGCCAACTCATCTGCCCCTTTTACAACCACCTTGCAGTCAAGGTCTCCCTTTCCGAAATGCTGGACCCCCTTCATTAATTCCCTCACCTGCCGGGTTACCCCTCCGGAGATAAAGAACCCGAGCAGTATAGCCGCCAGTATCTTGATCAGAAAAAAAAGCCGCATCCTTTGGCGCACTACCGTCTGCACACCGCGCACATCCTCGGCCGTCATATCCACTCCCAGCACGGCGACAACAGCGCCGTCGCGGCTGCGGACAGGAGCGTAGCCGGAAAGAAACACGCCCCACTGATCCGCCCCCATTTCCTTATCCGCGGAAGCTTTCTCAAAGCCCTCTAGCATTTCCGGGAAACGCGTTGCGTCATACTCATCCCCGGGATACGCAATCGCGGTTTCGCTCTGTTTTTCTTCAGTGCTGTCATTTACCACAAACTGCAGGATCCCAGGCTTAGCGGTTTTTGCAAGAATGTAAATGTATCTTATACCAGGGACCTTGTGTTTTATTTCCAAAAGCTTTCCGACGACATCCTTATATACCGGGGCTTGTGCCCCTTCTTTATTAAGAGGTATGCTTTGCAGGCTTGAGCCGTCGATAGAAACAGCCGCGGTCTGGGCGATGCTCTCAAGCTTTGAGCGCAGCTGCTCGAACTGCGAGCGAAGCGCGTAATTAGTCACCAGGATGTTCGTTGCGGTGCCGGCTGCCACCATTGTCAGCACGAAAAAAAACATTATCTTAAACCGCAAGCTCCTGAATAAAAAGAACGGCTTCTTCACTTTCACCGGCCGGCCCCCTTATCCGTTTCCGAAACAAAAAGTACGACGATCGTAAAACGCCCCTCCAAAGCCTGATTTCCCGGGCGCAGGCTCAATTGGAACTTTTTTATCTTCAAAAGAGTTAGGCTGTTTTCCAGCTTGTAGATAAAAGCGAAAAACCCTTTTACTTCTCCCTCAGCCCTTAATTCGATAAGCGCTTCTTTGTGCTGACCGCTCGACTTCACCTGCGGGTCCGGACGTATATCGATTATGCGGATATTGGATTGTTGCGCCAGGAGCTCTATCGCGGAAAGCCCGGATAATAACGGATCATCCTGATCGGAAGTATTACCGGAAGAGCCACCTGCCGCGTATTTAGCCATTAGAAAATCTTTCTGAGAAAGAAGCCAGGAGTATTTTACCAGCTTCATTCGGGTAAGAGCGATTTCCTTGTTAAGCCGGCTGATCCTGGCGAACAATGGCACGAGCAGAAAATTAAAGGTCAGGGCGAAAACGATCAGTCCTGCGGTAAGATAAAAAATAGTTTTTTCCCTGCCCGTAAAGATTTTAAGCATTTATTTCCTCGAAGCCATTATTTCAAAACTTATGGACTCGCCAGCGCTGGTATTTTTCTTGGTGGCATAGCGCACCTTGAAGCTGAATTTTCTGAATACGCTTGAGCCTTCCAACTGCGAGACCAGCGAAAGCACGGAATTAAGCTGCTGGGCCTGGCCTCGTAAAGTCAACTCTCTTCCCGCTTCATAAATAAAATCAGTCAAAAGTACCTGTGGCGGGATGATACGGTAGACTTCGGAGAACCCCTCGGGATTTCCCGGCTTTTCCGCAGAAGTTCCCGCGGCGATAGAAAGCCTCTTCTCAATATCTTTAAGCGGTTTTACCTCAACAGAAATACTGTCCAACCGGGCTTTAAGCTTAAACAGATAGCGCTCCTTATTATCTAGGCTCTTGAGTACTCCCAGGCCAAAAATAATCACGGCGGCAGATACCATAATCGCGAATCTGGAGTATTCCAGGCGCTTCAATCCCCTCTTGCTTTGCTCTTTCAGCCCCTTCGGCATCAGGTTCAGGGAATACGCCACATCCTCTAACCCTAAGCCGATCAATGCCGCAAATGACACATCGGCATCCGATTTCTTGCAAGCAATGACCTGTGCCTTAAATCCCGCATATCCATCCAGCGCTTGAGCGAAATCCCGGGCTGATATCTCCTGGCCGGTGACGAATATATTTTCCGGAGCCTTAAATCCGGTTTCCTTAGCGTAAGCATCCCGGCTCTTTGCCACCTCATCAATGAATACACTATGCGAATCCACGCCGGCATTTACCTTAAAATACCGGCTAAAAAGTAATTTGCCCTGCGCCACGATCACCAGTTCCATGTGCGAAGCGTCAATATCCACGATTATTGAAGGAGTTTTTAACTGCGGCTGCGACCAACTAAGAAATTTCGCCAAGCCGTAAGAAGTCAATGCGACGCAAGCCTGCGGGATAAACGCGTCCTTTGAGATATTGATATAGCGACTGATCACATCCCTGTGCGCGATCACCAGCGTTATAGCGGAGTATCCGTCTTTATCAGTAGAAACCACCTCGTAGCCGGTGACTAGCTCTTCCTGCGGATAAGGAAGATAGCGCGAGGCCTGTAAAGATACGATGCTCTCTAATTCCTGAGCGGAGTGTGCGGGAACGGAAAGGTACCTGCAAGTGACTTTGCTGCGGGGTATAGCCACAACCACCGGATGGTTGTGGTATCCCAGCGAGACAAGTTGCTGCCGGAGCCTTGCGGCTATCTCCTTGTCATCGGCCTGCGGCGAGAGTTCCTGCGCCAGAAAGTCAGTGCTTTCGCGCTTCGATTTGCCGACAGACTGAAACTTGACCACCTTAAGATACGTTTCGGTGATCTGACAGATAAAGACTGTATTCATACGATTCATCATACTATAGCCACCATGATTTTCAAGCCTAGTTTTCATGCCAAAAAACCACCTTGGACTTAGAGCGGTCATACACTGCTTCAACACTCCTTACCACCCTGTTGACGCGGTCCAAAGCTTTTATACGGATAAAATCCGACTTCACCCCGATTATATTATTCACAACAGCCTGCTGCAGGATCTCCAGCTCCTTATCGTTTAAATCAAGCTCGCCTGAGATCAGCGCGGTATCGCGAAACACCCGATCATCCGCGGAGCCGGTGACATTATCGGGGCCGCTACGCCAACTGACTATTTTTTGCACGAGGCTCTCGGCATCAGCCGCAGTCACACCGCTGACCCCGTTATTGCTAAGGAAAACGGCCTGCGAATGCATGATCATGGTCAGCACCTCCTGCGAAACGGTATTAATATTTGTCTTCTTGGCGAAAACGGTGACATAATCCCTTACTTTCCTATAGTCTTCTGCCGTCAAATCCTTTATCATTACCAACTCTTCGGCAGCAGCGAAGTCCGCGCCCTTTGGGCTATAGCCCAGGCTCTCATAAACCTTCGCGCTATCCTGGGCATCGCCGCGCCAAATAAGCAGGTTATTCACGAGGTCAGTAGTTACAGGCACCCCGGACTCCTCGAAAAGCGCGGTAAGTAGCACGGAAGGAGCCTCGTTTAAATTCAAGAGCCGGTCTTCGTCGGAAATCTTATAAAGCGCGGGCTCCCCGGGGTTCATCCACTCCTCTAGCCTAGAATCATACCCGACGCTGGTATCCGCCAATATCCTGGAGATCGCCAGGTTCACCTGCGCCTTAGCCTGATAAAGCGCCTGCAGGCTGTCGCGCTCATAACGGCTCATCCTTAAAGACATGGCCACGCGGTGCCCGATGCCCACGGCCATAACCGCCAAGATCGCCAGGACCCAAAGGCTGATGATCAGCGCCTGCGCTTTTTTATTCATTTTCCTGCGGCGCGGACGACGGCACGCTGACAAAATAAACAGTCCGCTCAAAATCATAAGTAAATTTTTTCTTCAACGATAGTTTTACTTTAACCGCTGCCGGAAGTTTCTTGGCGAAACCCCAGGCAACGGCCTCCTTTAAAGCGCCATTATCTTCATATATATAGGAAAAAATCAGCTTATCTATATCAGGGTCCATCTCATCTGCCTTAACCCGAGAAGAATCTTTCAGGCACTCCTGACCCCTGCGGCATAAGCGCATCAGCGTATTACCTTCTAGATAGTAGCTGACAAACGCCACATTGCGGACAAATTCCAGCAAACTGTAATCATCCACTAACGCCATAAAGCTGACCTTATCGGCGGTACCGCTGAACTTAGTATCGCCGGAAGAATAGGCGTAGCTGTTGCGAATATCGCGGTTAATACGCCCCAAAACCTGGCGCGCCTGCTGATAGGCCGAGACACGCTCATTGATATTTCGGTAACCGAAAACTCCGGAGCTAAAGGCCGCATATAGCGCCACCATTACTACCGCGAATATGGATGAGGCGATCAAAAGCTCTACTAGAGTAAAAGACTTGGACTTTTTCATTTTCGAAAATACGTCTGGACGCCGAAGCTCTCCTGCCAAGATTTCGTCTTCCATTTCAGTTCCATATCCATTACGTACAGCCCGACTCCGGGGTCAAGCTTAAACGTGCGCTTCCAACTGAATTTATCCCGCGCCCCTTCGGACTCTTCGGGCTCATTTGAGATTATAGAATTCGCCTCTTTATATTCCAGCTCCTGCAGTTTGTCCTCAGCCAGAAATACCGCGCTGACCACATCGCAGGATAATCCCGCAGCCCTGGTACTGAACACTATAGCCTCCATGACCACCACAATGCCCGCCGATAATATGGCGATGGCAATGATCATCTCCAGCAAAAATATACCTTTATTACTGTTCTTGAGATTTAACACCTGCGAAAACTCCTTTTGTAGTAAGAGTAACGGAATGCCCTTCGGAAGAGGTGAGCTTTATGGTGCAGGGATCTATGCTGCCGTCAGGATAGAAGATTATCTGACTTTGGTCTGTTTCGATAGTTATAGAAGAGGGAATATTGTATGACCTTATCCGGATACTGCTGTCTTTAAACTTAGCCCAGTAAGCCTTGCCTTCGGGGTCTATATGAAGGTAAACGCTTGTCCCTTCGGCTACCGCGCGGCCATCCAGATAATTCATAAATGTCTGCAATTGACGGCAGCTGTCATCAAGCTGCAGACTGACAAAGGTCCTGCGCAAAGCAGGATATGACACTCCCGCCAAAATACCGATGATGATGATGACAAAAAGAAGCTCAAGCAGGCTAAACCCCGTTAGATGCTTACGCTTCTTACGCATTAACGCCTCTAACGGGGCAAGTGAGCGCTTACCAGTTGCCGATGTCGTCATTATCCCCCTGCGTGCCGTTAGGCCCGGAAGAGTAAAGGTCATAGTCGGTATTGTGAGTCCCGGGGCAGATATAGATATACTCCTTGCCCCACGGATCCTTGGAAGCTTTCTTTAAATACGGGCCTTTCCAGGTGTCAGGGTTAGAGCCCTTCTGCATCAGCTCATCAAGAGTAGCCGGATAATGGCCCATATGCATCTCAAACATATCCAGCCCTAATGCAATGTTCGAGTTGATATCGGCTTTAGCAGCGGAAATCCGCGCCTCTTCGGAGCGGCCCACAAGCCTGGGCATGACCATGGCCGCAAGCACGCCGATAATAATCACCACTAACATAAGCTCGATCAAAGTAAAAGCTTTTCTACGTGACTTGACCATTCTTCCTCCTATCTTACAATCAGATTAATCTGAAATATCGGCAATAACATTGACAGGACAATAAAACAGACTATCAGGCCCATCAGCAGTATTATAACCGGTTCGATCAAACGCGCAACTGTCTTTAAGTTGCGCTCGACCTCTGACTCGTAATCCTGGGCGACTCTGAAAAACGCTTTTTCAAGCGAACCCGTCTCCTCCCCAACGGAGATGATGTTCACCGAAAACTGGGGGAAAAATTTCGAGCCCTTCATGGCCTGAGATAACATAGATCCTGAGGCTATAGCGCCTTTAAACTTTTCCGCCTCCTGGCGCAGAATATAGTTGGAAAATGTTGAATTCGCTACTTCCAACGCCGGGGTGATAGGCATTCCGCCGGCTACCAGCAAAGACAGCGTGCGCATAAACCTGCCGATCTCGGCCTTTACAATGATATTGCCCAATAGCGGCAGCTTAAGCCTGAAAGTGTCTAAAGCTATTCGCCCCTGCGGATTCTGCTTCATGCGCTGCAGAAAAAATATTATAAAGAAAATAACGACCGGAAAAACCCACCAGAAACTGCGCATTAAGCCTGACACGGCGATCAGGATCTTGGTAGGCAGCGGCAACACCTGTCCCATATCGGAAAACATGCTCACTAGGCGGGGGATGACAAATGCAAGAAGCACGATTATGGTCAAAACGCTTACCGAGAATATAAATGCCGGATAGATCATTGCCTGGCGCAAAGAGTCCCGGAACTCCTCCTCTTTCTCAAGGTAGCCACTTAAACGCCGCAAAGCCTCTTCGATATTCCCGCTTGCCTCTCCCGAGCGCACCATGGAAGTATAAAGCGCGGGGAAAACTTGCGGGTACATGGAAAGCCCGTCTGAAAAAGCCTTGCCACCCTTGACCTGATCGGCGACATCCAATAATACCGCCTTAAGATACTTGTTCGGCAGCTGCTCGATAACGATGCCAATGGCTTTTAAGATGTGTACGCCGGAGCCGACAAGCGCGGACAGCTGCGTAGTGCACAGGACCAGCTCTGAAGTCTTGAATTTTGAGAAAGCCCAGCCGCTTTTTTTATCCAGCGGGCTTTCTTTGGGATGGACAGAAACGGGGAAATATCCCAAGCCGGTGATCTTCGAAATGGCGTCCTGAGCGGAATCCGCCTCAATATCTCCCCGGATGGTTTTGGATGGATCAGTCTTGGCTGTATAGGCGTATCGCGTCATCAGTCCTCGGACAGCTCTTCCTGTTGCGTCACGCGCACCACTTCAGAAAACGTAGTCAGCCCGGCCAGCACCTTGCGTAAGCCATCCTGGCGCAGGGTGCGCATCCCCTCAGAGATCGCCTGACGCTTGATCTGCTGGCTGGAGGAACGGCTTAAGATCAGTTCTCGGATCTTCTCGCTCATCAGGATGATTTCATGGATCCCGGTCCTGCCGCGATAGCCGGTGAACCTACACTCCTGGCAACCCTTACCTTCATATATCTGAGTGGTCTTGATATCGAAATCTATATCCTTATGCATCTGGGCCAGGAACTCTTCCCCGGCCTTTACCACGGTTTTGCATTTAAGGCAGATCAGCCTGACTAGCCTTTGCGCGATAAGGCATTCCAGCGATGAGGAAACCAAAAACGGCTCTACCCCCATATCCAGCAAGCGGGTCACTGCTCCCGCCGCATCATTGGTGTGCAGGGTCGAGAATACCAAGTGGCCCGTAAGAGAGGACCTGATGGCTATCTCCGCAGTCTCATAGTCGCGTACCTCTCCCACCATGATCACGTCCGGGTCATGCCTAAGCATGTGCCTGAGCGCCGTGGCGAAGTTAAACCCTATCTGCGCGTTTACCTGTATCTGGTTTACCCCGCGCAGCTGATATTCAACAGGATCTTCGATAGTGATGATCTTTACCGCGTTTGAATTGATACGGGCCAATGCCGCATACAGCGTTGTAGACTTTCCGGAGCCGGTAGGCCCGGTTACGAAAATAACCCCATGCGGCCGGGTGATAACGCCCTCAATAATCTTAAGCTCATCCGCAACAAGCCCGATCTTCTCAAGCTCTAAAAACGACCCCTGACTCAACACCCTTATCTGCACCGCCTCCCCAAAAACGGTGGGGATCACCGACACGCGCAGGTCCAGCTCATAATCCACGACCTTGATCTTTATGCGCCCGTCCTGCGGAAGCCTGCGCTCGGCGATATTCATGCCGGCCATGATCTTTATGCGCGAGACGATCGCGGGATGAAAATATTTTATTGTTTCCGGGATATGAATATCATAAAGAATACCATCGATCCTGAAACGCACGCGCAGCTCATCCTGAAACGGCTCCAGATGCAAGTCAGTAGCCCTGTCCTTGATCGCCTCCTGCAAAATCTGATTTACGAACTTTATGATAGAGGCGTCTTCCGCCATACCCTCCAGATCCTCGACCTTTCCGGCTACCGAAACTAAAGACTCCTGCGCCGGCTTCTCGGCGATCATACGCTCCAGGGTCTCCGCACCCACGCCGTAATACTTGCGTATCGCCTCCTGAATACCGATCTCGCTTGCCAATACCCCCTTCACCTCAATACCCAAAAGCAGGCGAAGATCATCCAGAGTCCGGATATCCAGCGGGTCTGTCATAGCAATGACCAAAACGTTGTCCTTGAAATCAACGGGAATGATCTTGTAGTGGCTGGCGAACTTTGCGGGGACTTTCTGGATTATCAAACTATCAATATCAGTATCCTTAAGTTTTATATAAGGAATCTCCAGTTTGCGGGCAAGGACGGTTAAAGCCTTTTCTTCGCTGATAAACCCAAGCTTTATCAACGCCTGGCAGACAAAACTTCCGGTCTTTTTCTGCTCTTTTAGTCCGGCCTCTAGCTGCTCAGAGGTGATCAATCCCTCCTCAACCAGCAGCTGCCCGATCAGCAAACTATCTCTCACCGACATCCTTGACTCCTTGCGCAGAAAGCTGCACCCCAGCTAAAAGGTATGCTGGGTGCGTCCTTTTTAGGACGCACACTGGCCTATCCTATAAGGCCAAGTGCCTTCATAAAGTGCGGCTACCTGTGCCTATACGCAACATCTCCATCAGCCTGTACCACAGATCCATGAAAAACGAGCTGAAATCCTTAAAATAATTATCAAATCCCTGAGGCAAACCGGGGAAATTCGGCAAATGAGGAACATTGGTGAACACCTTAAAAATAACAAACTTAAGTGCCAGAAAGCTAAGAATAGAAAACAATATCGTCAGTATGACCATGCCGGCGATAACCGAAAGACAGCCGATAAGGCAGCCCTTCCACGCCGCAAGTTTAATCTTACGAAGATCTGCCTGGCAGAAACGGCATTTTACAGCTTCATCCTGGATCTCTTCCGCGCAATACGGACATTTTTTCATATTCCTTACCTGCCTTTCGCCGTTTTTATGAACTGCCTCACTAAAACGTGATCTTTCTTCCCCGGGATCAATTCGATCGAACTACACACATCCACCCAGCTTGGTTTAGCTGTCTGAATAGCTTTTCTTACGTTATCCGTAGTCAAGCCGCCTGACAAAAATACCGGAATCTTTATCTCCCTTAAATGCCTGATGAGTTTCCAGTCGAAATTTTTCCCTGTGCCGCCAATCCTGGATTTCACATAAGTATCAAAGAGATAAGCAAAAGACTTATACCGCAATATATCAGCCACATCCAGCTTATCTTTGACCCGAAAAACTTTGATGAACTTGTAATTTTTGAACTTCTTGCAGTATTCGGGAGATTCTGTCCCGTGAAACTGCAGCATATCCAAACGGCACATACGGGCAATACGCTTAACCGCCTGTTCTTTGGCATTGACAAAAACACCGATCTTAATAATGCGCGGCGGGACCTGCTTGACTATGCTACTGACCTTCTTAGGAGAAACATAGCGCGGGCTCTTTTTATAAAAAGCAAACCCCAGAGCATCGCAACCAGCTTTTACCGAAGCAAGGGCATCTTTTAGATTAGTTATCCCGCATATCTTTACTTTCACCACCCCATGACCTCTTCGACTTTAGCCCTGATATTCTCCGATTCCATAAAAACACTGCCTATAAGCACAGCGCTCACTCCAAGAATCTTCAGGAAACTCACATCCTGACGGCAAGTCAATCCGCTCTCAACAACTACAGGCTTTCCCTTGGGGATCAGGGTATAAAGTCTCTCAGTGGTCTTAGGATCGACTTCCAGCGTATGCAAGTCGCGGTTATTGATCCCGATAAGCTGGACTTCTTTAAGCTTAAGAACTTTCTTTAACTCCTTTTCCGTATGCACTTCTACCAGGCAATCCATCCCCAGCCCAGTTGCGACCTGGATCAGCCCAGAGATTGTTTCCTGAGTAAGTATGTCGGCAATGAGTAAAATAGCGTCCGCCCCGAAACAGCGTGACTCATACACCTGATACGGCTCAAGGATAAAATCTTTTCTTAAAATCGGCATAGTGGTAACGCTTTTTACGTCATCAAGAAAAGAGACATTCCCCTGAAAATAATCTTCTTCAGTCAAGACAGATATCGCCTGGACTCCGGCATCCTGGTAAATCTTTGCGATATCGATATGATTGAAGCTCTCCCGGATCACGCCATGCGTAGGCGAGGCTTTCTTGATTTCAGCGATAAGCGAGATCTGGCGCTCCTTGGTGATAGCCTTGATAAACGGCCGCGTCGGAGCCAAGCCCTGCGCCTTAGCCTTTAATTCCTCCTCGGGCAGCTGGACCTTAGCGAAAACCAGCCTTTCTTTTTTCTTGGCTACTATTTCCTTAAGCATGTCGTTTTTACTCATCGTCGTGAACACTCCCTTAGCTGCTCCAGCTTTTCCAGGGCTTTACCTGAATCAACGGCTTCGGCCGCAAGCTTCACCCCTTCTTTTATGGACTTAGCCTTGTCCGCGACATATATGGCTGCCCCGGCGTTTAAAACCACGATATCGCGCTTTGGCCCGGGCTTTCCCTCGAGAATATCTAGGAGTATCTCGGCATTTTCGTGGGCATTGCCTCCGGCCAAATTCTTAAGCCTCGCCCTCTTGATCCCGAAATCCTCAGGATAAATCATTCTGGTTGAGACCTTGCCATTACGGACTTCTGCCACATGCGTGCCTGCGGTAGTAGTGATCTCATCAAGGCCGTCCTCTCCGTGCACCACAAGCGCGTGCTTTGAACCAAGATCATTTAAAACGTTAGCTAATACCTTTACCCAATGCCGCTCATATACTCCCACCAGCTGATGCGTGGCCCCAGCAGGATTACTCAAAGGCCCGAGGATGTTAAAAATAGTACGGTGTCCTATAGCCTTACGCGCGGGCATGGCGTATTTCATCGCCGGGTGCAAGCTCTGAGCAAATAAAAAAGCGATGCCTACCTCATTCAGGCACCGCTCTATTCTTTCTTTATCGCCATTGATCTCTATAGCCAGAGCTTCCAGTATATCCGCGCTTCCGCAAAGGCTGGATATGGAGCGGTTCCCGTGCTTGGCCACCGCTACTCCCGCTCCCGCAGCCACGAAGCCAGCGGCTGTGGAAATATTGAATGTCCCCTTTGTATCACCTCCTGTGCCGCAGGTATCCAGGATTGTCTTATGCTTCGGCCTTATCTTGATGGCGTGCCTACGCATTACCCTAACGGCAGCTACCACCTCTCTAACTGTCTCGCCTTTCTTAGAAAGCGTGGCCAGGAACGCCACGATGCTTGCCATATCCGCTTTACCGGTGAGGATCTCCTCCATGGCTAAACGCATCTGCGGTCCGGTAAGATCAACTTTCTTCGAAAGTATCGCCGTTACTTTCTTGATCACCGTTTTACGAAGTTTTCCAATAGATCCATCCCGGATTTAGTCAGGACAGACTCTGGATGAAACTGCACCCCCCACACCGGATACTTTCTGTGTTTTAAGCCCATGATCTCTCCCTCCTTGGTCCAGGCAATTATCTCAAGACACGGGGGAAGGCTCTTCTTCTGGACCACCAACGAGTGATACCGGGTCGCTTCGAAAGGAAGAGGCAGGCCCTTAAAAATTTCTTTTTTATTATGGTATATTTTTGAGGTTTTTCCGTGCATCAGCTCTTTAGCGTGTACGATCTTTGCGCCAAACACAAACCCGATAGACTGGTGACCGAGGCAGACTCCCAGTATCGGAACTTTCCCGGCAAAAGACCTGATTACCTCACAGGATATCCCGGCACCCTCAGGCCTGCCCGGACCCGGGGAAATGACGATCTTACGGGGTTTGAGCTTTCTGATCGCCTCAACCGTGATCTTATCGTTACGATACACCTTTATCTCCTGTCCCAGAGAACTTAAATACTGGACCAGGTTATAGGTGAAGGAGTCATAGTTGTCTATCATGAGAATCATTCTTTCTCTCTCCAGATCTTAGCGCCCAACTTCTGCAACTTCTCTTCGATATTTTCGTACCCGCGCTCTAGGTGATATATCCTTGAAATCTGGGTTTTACCTCTGGCAGCCAAGCCGGCTAACACCAGGCCGGCGGATGCGCGCAAATCAGATGCCATTACCGGAGCTCCGGACAACTCCTTGATCCCCTCGACTATGGCGTGCGGCCCCTCTCTTTGAATATGCGCGCCCATACGGTTAAGCTCAGCCACGTGCATGAACCGATCAGGGTAGATCTTCTCGGTGATCACGCTGATCCCGGGGGTAACGCTCATCAGGCTCATCATCTGCGCTTGCATATCCGTGGGAAAGCCCGGATAGGGAAGTGTCGTAATATTCACGGCATTAAGCGGCTTCTGATAACGCACATGAAGAGAACCCTCGGTTCGCGTGAACTGCGCCCCGGCATCTTCCAATTTATCGATCACAGCACCCAAGTGGCGGTAATGACAATTCTTTATTACAATGTCCCCTTTAGTGATCAAAGCAGCTAAAATCAACGTCCCCGCCTCGATCCTATCGGCGATCGCGGTATGCGTTGCTCCGTGCAGATGACGCACTCCATCAATCTCAACGATTGGAGTGCCGTGCCCTTTGATCTTAGCACCCATCTTGATCAGGAACTCAGCAAGGTCCACCACTTCCGGCTCGCAGGCTGCTGACTCGATCACTGTCTTTCCGTGAGCTAAGACCGCGGCCATCATCACGTTATCAGTAGCTAAAACCGATGAGCCGTAAGCTCCGCCCAGATACATGTGAGCGCCGATGAGCTTACTGGCCTTGGCGATCACGTATCCGCCTTCGACCTCAAGATCGGCTCCTAATAATTTTATCCCTTTTAAATGCAGGTCAACCGGCCGGGTCCCAATAGCGCATCCTCCGGGTAAAGATACGCGCGCTTTCTTTAATTTACCCAACAGCGGCCCTAAGACGCAAAATGACGCGCGCATAGTAGAGACGATTTTGTAATCGGCGATGTAATTCGCGGTCTTTCCGGCGGTAACTATAGCCACTCCCTTATCCACTTCCACGTTCTTGCCCAGTGAACGCAAAAGCTTAAACATGGTGGAGGTATCGCGTAAATCCGGAATGCCCTTGATAATACAAGCGTCATCGGTCAATAATGTGGCGGCGAGTATTGGCAGGGCCGAATTCTTAGCTCCCGAAACCGTCACCTCACCCCTTAGCTTTACTCCACCCTCGATCACTAACTTATCCATTTGCACCTATCCTTTTAGCTACAATGACCCGTTCGATTAAATTGAAATCCGTGACTACATGTATTATCTCAAAATCCCGCGCGGTTGCAAAAAGATTTCTTATCGGCTCAAGTTGTCCAAAACCTATCTCTAATATAAGCAATCCGTCCCTTGCCATGTAATGCGGCGACTCCTGGATTATGCGCCGAAAAAAAAGTAAACCATCTTCACCTGCGTCAAGGGCGATGCGCGGCTCATGCCGCACCTCTGGCTGCAGGGAATCGATCGCTGAATTTGCGACGTAAGGCGGATTGCTGATGATCACGTCATACGCCCGGTTGCATAAATAAAACATGTCGCTTTGAATAAAATTTATCCTGCCGCTGACCTTATTTACAAAAGCGTTTTCCCGGGCTACACTTAACGCGTCAGGCGATATATCTATCGCGGTAAGAGAAATATTCTTAGCCAATAGCGCTAATGTTACAGCGATGCAACCGGAGCCGGTTCCCAGCTCCAGGATCTCAAGGGGCAAATCTTTTTCAATCTGCGCCTTGGTGATATAGCCAAGCGCTGCCTCTACCAATAGCTCTGTCTCAGGGCGCGGGATAAGCACGCGGGGATCCACCTTGAATTCCCGGCCCATAAAATGAGCTTTACCCAAAATATACTGAAGAGGCTCTCCCCCGGACCTACGCTTTAGGACCGAGGCAACAAACTTGGCTTTTTCTTTATCCAGAGCTTTATCGCGGTTCTGATAGAGAGTAAGTCTATCGCAATTTAAAAGTTCGGTAAATAATAATTCCGCTTCATCCATTTCGCTTGGCTTCCTGCTTCTTTTCTTCCGCTGCCTTGATCAGAGCGTCAGAGAGCTCTTCCAGCTTGCCCTCAAGCATCCCTTCCAGCTGGTGCGAGGTAAAATTTATCCGGTGGTCAGTGACCCTGCGGTCGGGGAAATTATAAGTACGGATCTTTTCGCTGCGGTCTCCAGTGCCGATCTGGCCCTTGCGCTCAGCGGAGACCTTCTTTGCCTCAGCTTCTATCTTCATATCCAGAATCTTGGCGCGCAGGATCCTCAAAGCCTTGGTCTTATTTTTAAGCTGCGAGCGCTCGTCCTGGCAGGCTACCACAGCTCCCGTAGGAATGTGAGTAATGCGCACCGCGGAATCCGTTTTTTGCATATGCTGCCCGCCCGGGCCGCTTGAACGGTAAGTGTCTATTCGTAGGTCCGACGGCAGGATCACAAGGTCTACTTCTTCGGGCTCCACAAACACCGCGACAGTCGCGGTTGAGGTGTGGATCCTGCCCTGGGACTCGGTCTCAGGCACGCGCTGCACCCGGTGCACTCCGCTTTCATAGCGCAGCCTTTTAAAGGCGTCCTTGCCCTTGACGCTGAAAGACACTTCCTTTAAGCCGCCTGACTCATTGCTGCTTGAAGACATCACTTCCACTGTCCAACCCTTGCTGTCCGCGTACATCTTGTACATGCGGTAAAGGTCAGCGGCAAAAAGACCTGCCTCGTCTCCACCGGTGCCCTGGCGGATCTCGACGATGATATCGCGTCCGGCGAACTCATCCTCTTCAGCGAGCTCTTCCTTGATCTTCGCCTCGACATCGGCGACTTTATTTTTCAGCTCCTCAAGCTCAAGTTTCGCCATATCCACGAAATCCCGGTCATGCTTTTCCTTAAGCACCGTCTCAAGGTCCCGCATCTCTTTAGCCAAGCGTTTATGCTCGCGGTACAAACCCACCGGCTCACGCAAAGACGCCAGCTCCTTGGCCAGCTTGCTAGACTTCTCCCGGTCAGTAGCTACTTCGCAAGAAGCAAGCAACTGCTCCAGCTCTTCGTAACGAGCGACTAATTTTTGTAATTGATCTAACATTTAATGAGCCCACAACTTATGGAACGCCTGCCGAAGGCAGGCAGTGAACATAAGTTGTTTGGGCGAATTAATCCCGTCGAATGCGCCAAAAATTATGAAATAATTTTTGGCAGCGTTTATGAGACGGGATAAATATATTATGTCCTCACTTATTTTTTCCCATACTTCTTCATAAACTTATCTATACGGCCGGCGGAATCAACCAGCTTATGCTTTCCGGTGAAAAACGGATGGCACTTGGAGCAGATCTCAACCCGGATACTCGGCTTAGTTGAACGGGTGTGGATCGTCTCGCCGCAGGCGCAAACAATCGTGGCTTCTTTGTAGTTTGGGTGGATTTTCTCTTTCATTATTTCCTCCTAAATTTACCCGCTATTACGGGTAGGTAAATTACCCCGCAGCCTGCCCCAAAAATATCGAAGACTCCCTTGTGGGGCCGAAGAGATTTTTGGGGCGTTTAGGCAAGGGGTTATTCCTATTGGTTCATACTATTTAAAAACTCTTCGTTATTCTTGGTTTTGCCTAGCTTTTCGATCAAAAGCTCCATCGCCTCGACGTTGTTAAGCTCATTTAAAACCTTACGCAATATCCAGATCTTCTGCAGATTATCGCCCTTGACCAGCAACTCCTCGTGTCGAGTGTTGGAGCGTTTGATTTCGATAGCGGGATATATCCTTCTCTGGAAAAGGTTCCTGTCCAGCTGCAGTTCCATGTTGCCGGTGCCCTTGAACTCTTCAAAGATGACGTCGTCCATGCGGCTTCCGGTTTCAACCAACGCCGTAGCCAGGATTGTCAAGCTTCCGCCCTCTTCAATCGCGCGGGCAGCGCCGAAAAACCTCTTAGGCTTCTGCAGAGCATTGGAATCAATACCTCCGGAAAGCACCTTACCGCTGTGCGGGACAACCGAGTTGTAGGCGCGCGCTAACCGGGTGATGCTGTCTAAAAGTACGACTACATCCTTTTTATGCTCCACCAGTCGCTTTGCTTTTTCCAGGACGATTTCCGCGACCTGCACGTGCCTTTCCGGCGGCTCGTCAAATGTCGATGAGATGACCTCACCCTTGACATGGCGCTGCATATCAGTGACTTCTTCCGGTCGCTCATCGATCAAAAGGACGATCAGGATCACTTCCGGATGGTTTGTAGTAATGCAGTTGGCGATCTTTTGCAACAGCACCGTCTTTCCGCTATAAGGCTGGGCAACGATCATGCCGCGCTGGCCCTTGCCGATGGGAGTGAGCAGGCCCATGATCCTGGTTGAGATCTCATCAGGCCTTAGCTCCATATTAAAGGCCTCATGCGGATAAATAGGAGTGAGGTTGTCGAAGTTTATCTTATCCTTTATCTCCTCAGGATTCTCAAAGTTCACCGCTTCAACCTTAAGAAGCGCGAAATACTTCTCGCCCTCCTTTGGCGGACGGATCTGTCCGCTGACCGTATCTCCCGTACGCAGGTCGAACTTGCGTATCTGAGACGGCGAGATATAAATATCATCCGGGCAGGGCAGGTAATTGTAATTCGGCGAGCGAAGGAATCCAAAGCCTTCGGGAAGGATCTCAAGCACGCCTTCTCCGAACATCAGCCCCTCTTTCTCCGCCTGGCCCTGCAGGATCTTAAATATCAGGTCCTGTTTCTTCACCCCGCTTACGCCGTTTACCCCTAAATCCTTGGCGAGCTTATTGAGCTCAGTGATCTTCATTTCTTTTAGGTTTTTTATATCTAATTTCTCCATCTTCTCCATAACAACACTCTCCTTATTTCATCTACCTGTTTCTTTGTTTGCGCTAAACTACCGTCATTATCTATTACAAAATCCGCAATGGATATCTTTTTCTTAAGTTTGATTTGTGAGTTTATGCGTTTTAATATACCGGCTCTATCTAGTGAACACCTCCTTTGGAGCCTTTTTACCTGGTTGATTTGATTAGCCGTAACCACCACAACTTTATCTACTTGCCTTTGCAGCCCTGCCTCGATCAAAAGCGGCGCATCCAGGACTACCAATCCGGATTTAGCGGCCCTGACCCTACGCCTGATCTCACGGATCACCTCAGGATGGATGATGCTGTTTAATTTAAGCAGCCTGCGGTGGTCGTCAAAGACCACCTCCCCCAGGCGCCTGCGATCAATTGTCTTATTTACGCAGAGTACGCCTTTGCCGAATATAGAAATTATTTTTTTGTACGCCGCGCTCCCCGGACGCAGGCACTCATGAGCCAGAGAATCTGCGTCAATAACGCAGGCACCACTTTTCTTAAAGATTCCGGCGACAGTACTTTTGCCGCTGCCGAAACTTCCGGTGATTCCGATTACAACCTTAAATCTTCGCTTTTGCCTTGGCATATAGCTTTACGTATTCCGCTCCCCTTAAGCGGCTACCCCCAACTTTAAAGGTAAAGTTGGGGTGCCGTCCAGAAAGGACGCACCCAGCTTCCTTTTAGCTGGGGTGCCGCCTTCTGCGGCTACTTACCAATTTTTTTGACCCGCAATATATGGGCGGGCGTTACGGCAGGATCGAGTTCGACATAGTTCCACTCGCCCTTCCAAGCAAAAGTCTTTTTGCTTAATAAATCCTCGACTTCATAATAGTCATCGGCCGACAAGCCGAGGTCTTCTAACGGCACGCTTACCAGGCCCGCATGCGTATTGTGCGGGTCGACATTCACAACAGTCAAGATCACATTTGACAGATCCTCGGTGGCCTTCACGTAAGAAAGCATGTTTGGGTTATTCGTTTCCCTGACGCTTATATTGTTTGTCTCCTGAAGCGCCGGGTTCTCCTTCCTGATCTTGTTTATAAGGGTGATTTCTTTCTTGATATTGCCCGCAGCGTTCAGATCCCAATCTTTCAGTTCGTACTTTTCGTTGTTTGCATACTCTTCTTTCCCCGGATAGGGCTCGTTCTGGCATGTTATATAAGCACCCCCGTATATCCCGTAATTCGAAGAAATGGTCCCGGCAAGGACGAGCCGTATGATAAAAGCGCTCCTGCCGCCTTTCTGCAGGTACTCATGCAGGATATCGGGAGTATTCGGCCAGAAATTCGGCCTGAAAAACTCGGCGGAGGCGGTCTTCGTCAGGTCATTGATATATTCGGCAAGCTCATTCTTTGTATTTCTCCAGGTAAAGTAAGTGTATGACTGTGAAAAACCGATTTTGGCAAGCATGTTCATCATCTTAGGCCTGGTGAACGCCTCGGCAAGAAAGAGCGCGTCCGGGTATTCTTTTTTCACCTCAGCTATCACCCATTCCCAGAAGGCGATCGGTTTTGTGTGGGGATTATCCACCCTGAATATCCTCACCCCCCTTTCCGCCCAGAAAATAAAGATGGATTTTAGCTCTTCCCACAGCTCCTTCCAGTTGTCCGTCCTGAAATTAAAAGGCACGATATCTTCATATTTCTTCGGGGGATTTTCAGCGTATTGGATAGTCTTGTCCGGCCTCCATAAGAACCACTCAGGGTGCTCTTTGATATACGGGTGGTCATTTGAACACTGGAAAGCGATATCAAGGGCTATTTCCATCCCGTATTTTTCGGCCTTGGCGACCAGTGAGGCAAAGTCATCAAACGTACCCAGCTGGGGATGTATTGCCTTATGCCCGCCCACTTTTGCTCCCACTGCCCAGGGGCTGCCCGGATCTAGAGCTGCCGCTTTGAGAGAATTATTCCTCCCCTTCCTGTTCCCGGCCCCTATGGGATGGATGGGCGGCAAATATAGGACATCAAAGCCCATACCCGCGATTTCCGGGATCAGCTTTTCGCAATCTTTAAAGGTCCCGTGCCTGCCGGAGGAGCCCGAAGTTGAACGGGGGAAGATCTCATACCAGGTGCTAAACATTGCCCTGTTCCTCTCCACTTTCACTTCGAGTTCGTTGTGATATTGCGCGATAAGGGCCTTTTCGGGATATTTTTTCATGACCTCAAGGAGTTCAGTGCTTAGGGCTGCCTTTATCCCATCCTTGCCCTTATGCTTGATTTTTTCAATATACCCGGACAATTTTTTTCTGTCTTTATCTTGCGCCCTTGCCAGCGTTTCTTCTATGAGGGAAACGCCTATTAAAAGGTCTACGGCAACATCCTGACTTACTGCGATCTTTTTCTCAAGGTCATTCTGCCATGTCTTAAAATGGTCGATCCAGGAGCGTATCGTATAAAAGTAGGTTCCTTCTTTCTCGATCTTAAAATCCCCGAACCATTCGTCGTTATATTTTAGGGTTAGTTCAATTTCTTGCCAAGTTTTATCCGAAGCGTGGCAATAATATAGATATGCCGCCTTCTCATCGTGCCCGTCTGAAATAATATGGGCTTTTACATTCACGCGCTGCCCGGGCACTCTTTTTATCGGATATTTTCCATTGTCCACCTCAGGCAGGACCTTTTCAATAGTCACCCGCTGCTTGCCTAAGATATCCGCCGCGCTCTTTTTCTCAATAAGGTGCTTATAAAAATCAAGTGTCTCTTCGGCAATGCTTTTCCAGCTGAAAAATTCCACTACCCGCTGCCTGGATCTGAGCCCCATGCTTTTGAGTTTATCGGGGGAGTCTATGATCGAATTGATGGCGAAAGCCAGGTCCTGCGAGAATTTTTCCGGCTCAACTGGCTCAAAGTCATTCGCGCCTTTGGGTTTGATCGGCACCAGAAACCCTGTCTCACCAGGGACTACGACTTCAGGGATACCTCCCACTTTTGTCGCGACTACCGGGGTCTCGCATGCCATTGCTTCGATATTGATCATACCGAAAGGCTCGTAAACCGAGGGGCATACAAAAAGCGCTGCCTGCGAATAAAGCGCTATTGTATCTTCCCTGGAGACCATCTCCTCTATCCATATGACTTTATTTTTTGTTTCCTTTCTGACTTTGCTGACCCTGACTTTCATCTCCTCGGCAATTTCTTTGGTGTCGGGTGCCCCCGCGCATAAAACCACCTGATGCCCCGCCTTGATGTGCTTAATGGCGTTGACCAGATGGATGATCCCTTTTTGCCTGGCGATCCTACCGACAAAAAGTATATACGGGATCTTCGGGTCTATTTTATATTTATCAAGGACCGCCTTGTCCCTGACCGGCTTGTAAAGGTTTAAGTCAATGCCGTTATAAATCACTCTGATCCTGTCAGAAGGCACGCCATATAGGTCCCTGACATCTTTTCTCATTGCCTTGGAGACCGCTATGACGCCGTCAGCGTTTTGATAAGCGGTCTTTTCAATCCAGGAACTCGCGTTATAGGCGGTGCCGAGCTGCTCGAATTTCCACGGCCGGTGCGGCTCCAGGGAATGGGTCGTCAGGACAAGGGGGACGTTTAGCAGCTGTTTTATCAGCATACCCGCGAAATGGCTGTACCAGGTGTGGCAATGCACTATATCGACACCGTCAAGCTGGCCTGAAATGATGATGTCTTTGAGCATGGCGTCCAGGAACTTCTTGTGCCGCTCGTCCTTGACCGGGAAATCATACTGGGCGTTGACTCCCTCCACGCTTAAGTTGCCCCTCGCAGCCTTCTGGTTTCCAAAACAAAAGACTTTAACCGTGTGCGCGCCGTTATCCAGCTTGGAAAGTTCGCGGGTCAGATGTTCAACATGAACACCGGCGCCGCCATATATATTCGGAGGGTATTCGTTTGTCAGGATGGCTATTTTCATCTTCTTCTTGGCATCGCGATCTTCATGCCGGCTCCATTTCCAGCCAGTTGTCCCCGGCCTTGACATCCACCTTTACTGGGACATCCAGCTTAAGCACGTTCTCCATGCGCTCTCTGACCAGCGCGGTCAGCTCCTCGAGCTCCGCTTTCTCAACGTCAAAAAGCAGCTCATCATGTATCTGCAGGATCATTTTTGACTTGAGCTTTCTGACTTTAAACTCTTTATGTATATCGATCATCGCCAACTTTATCAGGTCAGAGGCTGAGCCCTGTATCGGAGTATTTACTGCCTGCCTTTCGGCAAACTGGCGCAGCATCATATTCTTGCTGAGGATCTCCGGGACATACCTGCGCCGGCCCATGATAGTGGTGACAAACCCATCGTTTTTCGCCCGCTCGATTTGGCCATCAATATAATCTTTAACTTGCGGATAGGTAACGAAATAAGCATCAATAAACCCCTGTGCTTCCTCTAATCCGATGCCTAAATCCCGGCTTAAACCGTAGGAAGTAAGGCCATAGACTATCCCGAAATTCACTCTCTTAGCCACCTCGCGCATCTCATCCGTGACATCCTTCTCATCGATATTATAAATCAATGCCGCGGTGATCTTATGCACATCCAATCCTTTAATAAATGCCCGGATAAGATTTTCGTCCTTTGAAAGATGCGCCAGAATCCTTAGCTCCACCTGCGAATAATCGAAGCTGAGCAGCCAACGGTTTTTCCCCGAAGCGATGATGGCGCGGCGGATATGCCTGCCGATATCCGTCTTTACCGGGATATTCTGCAGATTGGGATTGCTTGAGCTGAGCCTGCCGGTCTCGGTGCCTGTCTGGTTAAAAGAAGTATGGATCTTGCCGCTAGACCTATCGATCAGCTCCGGTAGCGCGTCAATATAGGTGTTCTTGAGCTTCGTCAGCTGCCGGTATTCCAAAAGCAGCTTGGGTAATTCATGCTTCTCGGCAAGCTTGCGCAGCACCTCCTCGTCGGTTGACGGACCGGTCTTGCCTTTCTTTATCACCGGTAATTTAAGGCGGGTGAACATTACATCCCGCAATTGCTTTGTAGAGTTGATATTAAATTCTATCCCGCTATGCTGATAGATCTCAGCTATCAAATGTGTCAGGCGCTTGTGGATATCCCGGGCCAGGTCTTTAAGCACTACTTCATCCAGCTTGATGCCTTCGGACTCCATTTCGGCCAATACCTCGACAAGCGGCATCTCAAGCTCGCGAAAAAGCTTCCAGAGATCTTTTTCCCGCAATTCTTTTTCCAGTTTTACCCTAAGCTCACTTACCAAACCTACAGCTTTAGCGGCTTCAACGGGCCCGTCCCCCAAAAAAACTCCGCAATAGTCTGCGGCCACATCGTTAAGACTATAGGAAGATTTGGACGGATTAAGCAGATACGCCGCGATCATAGTGTCAAAATAAAGACCAACTAAATAGATCTTGTCCTGCTCTAACCCCCTCTTAATGCTCTTTAGATCATGGCCGCATTTCTTTATACCGGGGTCTTCCAAAACTTTTTTTAGGTTATTCCCAGGCCCACTTACGCAAAAAAACCGCTCTCCCGAGCCGGCCACCAGCCCTTGCAGACTCTCGCCGCTTATAATCAGCTCAAGCTCTTTATCTATTACCTGCGGTAAATCTGCGTCTCTAACGCTCGCTACTCCCACAGCCTTCACTTCCTCCCCTTCAGGCTGCAGGTCCTTCAATAGGCGCTTAAATTCCAGGTGCTTAAATATACGAAACAGCTCTAAAGTATTCGGCTCGCCGATCTTAAGATCTTCTAATTTAAAATCAATATCCATGAACTTATCCAGCTCGACCAACTCTCTGTTGAGCCGGACCATCTCCAGATTATCTTTAAGAGAAGTTTTTATCTTTTCCTGCTTTACCTGATCCAGATTATTTAACAGCTTATTCAAAGAGCCGAATTGCGCGATCAGGCTGGCAGCGGTCTTTTCTCCGATACCCGGCACGCCCGGTATGTTATCCGCGCTGTCGCCCATAAGGGCAATTATATCCGCCACGTTATGCGGCCCGACCCCGAAGCGCTCTATGACTCTTTTCTCGTCGTAAAGGACGGGCTCTTCCTTATGCGGGCTCATCACCAGGGTAAACTCATCCACCAACTGCAGGATGTCCTTGTCGGAACTGACGATCACGACCTCCATGCCGGATTTCTTAGCGCGCTGGGTGAGGCTTGCGATAATGTCATCTGCCTCAAAACCTTCTTTTTCAAATAAGGGTAAACCATAGGCCCTTACGATCTCTTTAATGTATGGTATCTGGCTGATCAAACCGTCAGGCGTGGGAGGGCGCTGCATCTTATACTGGGCGAATTTCTTGCTTCTAAAAGTCTCTCGCGACACATCAAAACAAACCGCGCAATACTCAGGCTTTTGAACCTTTAATATCTTATTCAGTATATTAAGAAACCCGTAAATAGCGTTGGTTGGCTGGCCGGACGACGTAGATAGACCGGTGAGCGCATAAAACGCCCGGTAACAAAAAGCGGTGGCATCGATCAGAAAAACCCGTTCCTTACTCATTAATCATTGTTTGGATTCAATTATATGGAGAGGAAATTAAAAATTGCGGTGCCGCTATTTTGATAAATTTCTGATCTGGAGTTTATCGACGTATTTGATGATATCTTCGTTCGTAGGATCAAGCTGCTGCGCGTCTATTGCCATCTTAAGAGAAGCAGTCTGGTCGCCTTTTTGCTCCATCAGCATGGCTTTCTTCATGTAGCTGGCGGCAAGGGCCTTATTATCTTTCTTCAAGATATCTTTATATACAGCCACATCAGTCATAAGGTCTACTATCTCCTGCTCGCGCATATCCTGCAACGGACGGTTGGAAGTAATGGCCCTAATATCTTCCAGGCGCTGACGGGCCCTTT
>CAYHBB010000017.1:0-30581 GCA_964354795.1 uncultured Planctomycetales bacterium
GTATAGATCATTTAAAACTCTATCAGCTGCAAAAGTACCTAAAAAATGAAATTTAGCCTAGTGCACAAAATTTTGTCTTAACTCATTCATAATTATACTTTTAGGTAAATTACGTGCCATAAACTTGAGAAAGCTTCAAAATAATGGGGACGGTTCTATTTTTTTGGCGGGCGCCCACGCGCTTCTCTTTTATTTATGATCTTATATTTCTGCTGGAGCCTATTAATAAAATCGTGGTCACCAATGCAGCGTTTTTTCTCAAGAACTTGCGAATTTACTATACCCTTATCAACTACAAAATCCGCATATTGCTTTTGTCTTGAAGTTATTGTGTCAGACAGGCCGAGAAAAACCGGACTTGGCGTAATGAGACTGTCAGGTTTATTTTGCGCGTAATAGTTATAACTTGAGAAATTGCATTGCGAAGGATGGGTGGTTATGCCTGCCCGGACTGGATTCAGCTCAACATATTTGCCGCACTGTAATAGGTATGGATCCATAGCGATAATGTTGCTTCTGAATCTATCTTGCCAAAGGTGCCCTGAGTAGCCGTATTTCTTACTGTAGTAGTGGAAGTAAGTTAAATTTACCTGTTTCATAAACTTGGGCAATGTGCTATCTGGCCAGACTTTTTGAATTATGTGGACGTGGTTATTCATTAAGCAGTAATGTAAGATATCGATTTTGTTCTCATCCTTAAGTTGGCAAAGAAGTGTGTAATATCTTAGCTTGTCGTTATCGCTATGGAAGATGTTGTTGCGGTTGTTGCCCCTGGAGATGATGTGTAAAGCTGCGTTGGGTGGTACTATCCTTTTTGTCCTTGGCATAAAAAATCCCTCCTTCTACTCTAATAGACGTAAAAGGAGGGGAAATCTAACACAAAAAGTGTAGCCCCGCGCCTTCCCATAAGCGCGGGGGCTAACAAAAATAATTAGAGAAATTTGGAAATTAGAACCGTCCCCTTTATTTTAGGAGGGGTTGGAGGTTTTTGTATATCGTGGAGATGTGTGCGGGGGTTAAGCCGGCAAGGCGACCGATTTTGACTAATTCATTTGGGCTGATTATATCCTCTGGGCGATGGGCGTCGAGGTTTAGGATGAGTTTAGCGCCGAATTTGAGAGCTTGTTTTGCCACAAAGGCGTTAGTCTGGCAGTGGCCTGAGCGGCTGGTGATTTCCAGGAACACCCCTCTTCTCTTAGCTAATTTGACATCGCTGTCGCTTATTCGCCCCGGGTGAGCCAGGATGTCGATATCTGCTTCAAGAGCAGCGCGATTAGTGCCGATGATCACCGGTTCTACTGGAGTTTCGCCATGGCCGATGATGACTTTGATTCCGGCGCGGCGCGCGTAGTTCGCTAGCGGCTTAAATTGATCAAGCGGTAAGTGAGTAAGTTCTACTCCGGGCAAAACTTTGATAGGTGAATTCTTTGGCCAGTGTTTGGTGAAGTTAAGGATGGCTCTGACTGTGGAATCAATGTTGCAGTAGTCAACGTGGTCAGTGATGGCGATCACCTTGTAGTCTGCGGCAGCAAAGTGCACCGCCAGTTCTGATGGGAGCAGGCAGCCGTCGCTTAGTAAGGAATGGGTATGGAGATTGTACATTTGAATAATTTTTGCTTGATTTAGGCTATTACAAAAATATTTGCCCCTGGCAGGAATCGAACCTGCCGCACGCGGTTTAGGAAACCGCTGCTCTATCCTTATGAGCTACAGGGGCTGAATTTTTCTTCAGTCCCCGTGTCCTTTGCGCATTGATTCGCGAAGCGAATCAGCAAAGGACAGGGGCCATAATTCTACTTCTAATACTTTATCAAAGAGTAAATCGGGAATTCTTTAAGTTTCTCTTTGCCCTTTAAGAACTCTAGCTCAATGAGGAAGGCGATACCGCAGATCTTGCCGCCCTGTTGCTTGATCAAATCTATGGTTGCTTTGACAGTGCCGCCAGTGGCCAGCAAGTCATCAACAATCAAAACTCTTTCACCTTTTTTTATGGCATCGGTGTGCATGAACAAAGTGTCCGTGCCGTATTCAAGCTCGTAAGTGGCGAAGTTTGTTTTCCAGGGAAGCTTACCTTTTTTGCGCACCGGGACAAATCCTGCCCCTAATTTGTACGCCAGGGCTCCGCCAAAAATAAACCCGCGGGCTTCTACTGCTACCACTTTGTCGATTTTTTTAGATTTGAATTTCGCGGCCAGAGAATCAACAGCGTTTTTAAATGCCTGCTTGTGGCCTAAAAGTGTAGTGATGTCTTTAAAAATAATTCCCGGCTTGGGAAAATCCGGGATGTCTCTGATGTGGTTTTTTAAGTTTATTTTTTTCACGGGTTACTCCTTAATTTTAGGGACAGTCCCCTTAGAAAAGCTTTGGAAATGTTCTGGCGGGGACAGTCCCTGTTCTGGCGGGGACAGTCCCTGTTATAATTCCTGATCCTGATTGACCACAAACCTTTTAAGTTTTTTTAGGGCTTCTTCTTCTATTTGGCGCACGCGCTCGCGCGAGACATCCAGCTTTTTGGCGACCTCGGCTAAAGTGTGGGAGTGTCCGCTTTTTAGGCCAAAGCGCATATCCAGTACTTGCCTCTCCCTTTCGCTCATCACCCCTAAAAGGTTATGCACCCTTTCCTTATCCATCATTCGCCCAATGCCGGCGTCAGGGGAAATCGCGCTCACATCCACAATGAGGTCAGATACTTGGCTTTCCGCGTCTTCCCCGATTGGGGCATCAAGGCTTGAGGTGGTGGAAGTCATCCAGAAGTTTATCTGGTCCACCTTATCTTTAGTGAGTTTTAGGCGCTTGGCTATCTCATCATCCGAAGGTATGCGCTTAAGCTTTTGGGATAACCGTTCTTTTTTCTTTTTCCACTGAGTGATCAGGTCTGACATATATACCGGCACGCGGATCATTCTTCCCTGCTCGGTGATAGAGCGGGTAATGCTTTGCTTGATCCACCAGGCGCCGTAAGTGGAAAAACGGAACCCTCTTTTGGGATCGAATTTATCCACTGCCTTCATCAGCCCGAGGTTGCCCTCTTCGATCAGGTCTAAAAGCGGGATGCCCAGATGCATGTAACGCTTGGCCATATTGATCACCAGGCGCAGATTCGCCCGGATCATATCCTTACGCGCCATTTCATCGCCGCGCTTGATCCGCCGGGCAAGCTTGACTTCTTGCTCGGCGGTCAGTAGCGGAATCGTGCGGATTTCGTTCAGGTAAAGTTTGAGGGATTCCATAGTTATTTTTTCTTTTTTGAGACAGCTTTTTCTTTTAACACGGCTTGTGCCGCCGCGAGTTTAGCGATCGGGACTCTGAAAGGCGAGCAGCTGACGTAGTCCATGCCCACTTTGTGGCAGAACTCGACTGACTTTGGCTCACCGCCATGCTCACCGCAGATGCCAACTTCCAGGTCCTTACGGGTCTTTCTGCCGCGCTCGATGCCGATTTTGATCAACTCACCAATGCCAGTCTGGTCAATGCTCTGGAAGGGGTCTTCGGGAAGGATGCCCTTCTGGATGTATTCAGCAAGGAATCCGCCGATATCGTCGCGGGAGAAGCCAAAGCCCATCTGGGTCATGTCATTGGTGCCGAAAGAGAAAAACTGCGCGACCGTCGCCAGTTGATCAGCCACTAAGGCTGCGCGCGGGATCTCGATCATGGTGCCGAACATGTGCTTGATGGCTTTGAGGTTGTATTTAATCAATACTTCATCATATACCTGCTTGAAGATGGCCAGCTGGTCGTTAAGTTCTTTTACGTCGCAGACCACCGGGACCATCACTTCAGGGTATGGCTTTTTGCCGTCCTTGATCAGTTCCGCAGCTGCTTCGAATATAGCGCGGATCTGCATGGCGCTGACTTCAGGATAAGTCACTCCCAAGCGTACGCCTCGGTGGCCCATCATTGGGTTTGATTCGTGAAGCGCGTCAGCCCGGCTGGCTAATTCTTTCATGCTGATGTTGAGGTCTTTGGCCAGCTGCTGGAGCTTATCTTCCTCGCGGGGGACAAATTCATGCAAAGGCGGGTCCAGGAAACGGATGACTACTGGGAATCCGTCCATTGCTTCTAATGTCTGCTTGATGTCTTTTTTGACATACGGAAAAAGCTCAACAAGTGCCTTCTTTCTCTCTTCAACTGTTTTAGAGACGATCATCTTACGCAGTAAGAATAACGGCTCATCAGCGCCCTTTCCATAGAACATATGCTCGGTCCTGAACAATCCAATGCCTTCAGCTCCGAAGAAACGCGCTTTGGCAGCATCTTCCGGCGTGTCAGCATTGGTGCGGATGCCCAGCTTCTTGATCTTCCCGCAGACCTTCAGGAATTCGTTAAGCAGAGTGTCTTCTTCGGTAGCGTCCATCATGGGAAGCTGACCTTCGTAAACATTGCCCTTGGTGCCGTTTAGGGTCACCCAGTCGCCTTCGTGAAGCACTTTGCCGTCAACGTGGAGTTCTTTCTTGGCATAGTCCACGTGCAAAGCGCCGCAACCGACAACGCAGCACTTGCCCCAGCCGCGGGCAACCAATGCCGCATGCGAGGTCATGCCGCCGCGGGCAGTAAGGATCGCCTGCGCCGCGCGCATACCCTCGACATCTTCAGGGTTAGTCTCTTCGCGCACAAGGATGACTTTCTTGGATTCTTTCGCCCAATTCACCGCTTCATGCGCGGAGAAAACGATCTGCCCTGTCGCGCCACCCGGTCCGGCAGGCAGGCCTTTGACTAATGGTTTATGAGTCAGCTCTACCTTGGGGTCAATAATAGGATGCAAAAGTTCATCCAGCTGAGCGGGAGTCACGCGCATCACCGCTTCTTCCGGCTTGATGAACTTATCTTTTAACATATCCATGGCCATGCGCACTGCTGCCGGGCCATTACGCTTTCCCACGCGGCACTGCAGCATGAAGAGCCTGTCTTTTTCGATGGTAAACTCGATATCCTGCATGTCGCGGTAATGTTTCTCAAGGCGGTTCTGGATATCATAGAGCTCTTTATAGATCCTGGGCATTCCTTTTTCCAGGGTGAGCATCTCTTTATTATGCGTTGATGTGGAATATTCATTGATGGGCGCTGGTGTGCGGATACCGGCAACTACGTCTTCGCCCTGCGCATTGATTAGGTACTCGCCGTAGAACTCGTTTTCGCCGTTTCCGGGGTTGCGGGTAAAGGCCACGCCGGTTGCCGAATCATTGCCCATGTTGCCGAAGACCATGGTCTGGACGTTGACCGCGGTTCCCCACTCATCCGGGATGCTTTCAATTCTGCGGTAGCTGATAGCTCGCTTGCCGTTCCATGATGAGAATACCGCGCCAATTCCTCCCCAGAGCTGCTGCATGGGCTCATCCGGGAATTCCTTGCCCAAAACATCCTTGATTTTGATTTTGAATTTTGCGCACAGGTCTTTTAGGTCTTTAGCGCTAAGGTCAGTGTCGCCTTTGACTCCCTTTTCTTTCTTGACCCCGTCCATGAGGCGTTCCAGCTGCTTGCGGATGCCCATATCGTCCTTGGGCTCGATGCCGGCGGCCTTTTCCATGACTACGTCTGAATACATCATTATCAGGCGGCGGTAGGCGTCATAGACAAAACGCTCGTTGCCGCTGGCCTTGATCAGTCCGGGGATAGTTTTTTCAGTAAGGCCGACGTTTAGTACTGTCTCCATCATTCCGGGCATGGATTTACGGGCACCGGAACGAACAGAAACCAGAAGCGGATTGATGGTGTCGCCGAAATTCTTGCCCATCAGCTTTTCTATCTTTTTAAGCGCCAGCTCTACTTCTTTCTTGAGGCTAGCGGGATATTTTTTCTTGTTCTGATAGTAGTACGTGCAGACGTCGGTGGTGAGGGTGAAACCCGGGGGAACCGGAAGCCTGAGGTTTTTGTTGCCGGCCATTTCCGCAAGGTTGGCGCCTTTGCCGCCGAGAAGATTCTTCATGCTTTCATTGCCGTCTGCCTTGCCGCCGCCAAAACTGTAAACGTATTTCTTTGCCATTTCCTTTACATCCTCCCTCTTTGTTAAATCCGTTATTCGGAGTTTAACTTAGCTTGGTAGTTAAATATTCTTTTATTTTATCTAAAGATATTCTTTCCTGCAGCATCGAATCTCTGTCGCGCACAGTCACAAGTTTATCTTCCAGCGATTGCACATCTACGGTGATACAGTAAAGCGTGCCCACTTCATCCTGTCTGCGGTAAAGCTTTCCGATGGAGCCGGTGTCGTCATAGACAGTGATGATGGATTTTTTCAGGTCTGCCGCAAGCGATTTGGCCATCTCCACTATTTCCGGCCGGTTTCTTAAGAGCGGCAGCACTGCCACTTTAACCGGCGCTAAATCTTTGTGTAATTTTAAAACTACGCGGGTGTCATCTTTTACTTTTTCTTCGTTGTAGGCGTCAACTAAAAACGCCAGGACACTTCTGTCTACGCCGCCGGAAGGTTCGATTATATACGGGAAAAAGCGCTCCTTGGTGGCATCATCAAAATACTGCAGGTCCTTGCCGCTATATTGGGTATGCTGCTTTAAGTCAAAATCCGTGCGGTTGGCAATGCCTTCCAGTTCCGACCAGCCGAAGGGAAATTCATATTCTATATCTGTACAAGCTTTAGCATAGTGGGCCAGTTCAGTCTTGTCGTGAGGCCGCTTTCTTATAGCGTCTTGTTTTATTCCCAGATTAAGGTACCAATTAAAACGTGATTCTATCCAATTTTCCAGCGATTGGTCTGCTTCAGATGGCTTAACAAAATATTCTATTTCCATCTGCTCAAATTCTCTTGTGCGAAAAGTAGTGTTGCCCGGAGTGATTTCATTGCGGAAAGCCTTACCGATCTGCGCCATGCCAAAGGGAAGCTTAGGGTGGCGTGAATCCAGGATGTTAGCAAAGTTCACAAACATTCCTTGGGCTGTTTCCGGACGTAGATATAGTGAACTTCCGGTTTCTTCGACAGGGCCCTGGCTTGTTTTAAACATCAGATTAAAAGGCCTTGCTTCGGTCAGCTCTCCCCCGCACTCAGGACATTTGGTGGCTTCTTTTATGTCTTCAGCTTTAAAGCGTTTCTTGCAGCCTTTGCAGTCGCTCTTTAGGTCAAAGAAATTCTGGACGTGGCCGGAGGCCTCCCAGACTTTGGGGTGCATGAGGATAGCCGCGTCCATTCCGTAGATATCGTTACGCTCGTAGACATTGGCTTTCCACCAGGCGCGCTTGACATTGTTCTTAAGTTCAACGCCATAGGGCCCGTAATCCCAGGTATTGGCAAGTCCGCCGTAGATATCCGAAGATTGGAATATGAAACCGCGCCGCTTGCATAGCGACACCACTTTATCCATTAACTGTTCTTGAGGCATAGACTGATATATTTAACACAAATACTTCTAAAAATCAACCCTTTTTCCACCTAGTAGGTAGAAATTGGTTAGTCGATTTTAGCGAGAGTGGTAATGATGGCAAAGAGGTCATTAAGGGTAAGTTTTGCCCCTTTGTCTTTAATATATATCTTAAAATATGCGTCTGTGTCAGTGGTCATGTCGCAGCTGAAGTAATTCACCTCTTTGGCCAGGTTGTAGGTGATGTAGCCATATTTATCACCCAGCCGGAATTGGGTCATCACCGCGGTCTTTTGGTCGCCTATGTCCGGGATGAAGATGCTCTTCATGATCACAAAGAAAGCGTCACTTAAGTTTTTGATCTCATCTGGCCGGGCGTTAAAGGTGCGCCTTAAAAATTCGAAATTGTCCTTTACCCCAAGTTTCTTGGCGTCAGAGAAAAGTTCGATAAAATATCCTTTTTCTTCATGCAGGACATAGATGATGGAATCCGCGCTTTGTTTAAGGTTTTTCTTGTAATAGTATTTTTTGATCATTTCCTGCACCACTGAGAAGCCTTTGGGCGCAGAGACGCTCATCTTGGGGAATTTGTAGGTGAGAAAATCTTTTGTTGAAGTCTTATCTACTTCGGGTTTGAGTATTTCATCATTGGGGATGACGCAAAGGATGGGGATTTTTTTGCAGTTTCCGATGCCTACGGAAATGTATTGGCGCAGGATCTGCGGCCCGCCGAATTTGACCACGAAGGCTAATGCCGCCAGAAGCATGATTGTTATGGAAATTCTTTTAAGAAATTTATTACTCATTCTTTTATCTTTTTTAGCTCTTCTTCTTTTATGCTGAAGGAGTGTTCAGGGCCGGGAAATTTTCCGCAGCTGACTTCAGATTTATACTCTTCAATGGCTTTACTGATCAAAGGTGATAGGTCAATATATTTTTTTACGAACTTCGGCGTGTAGCGGGAAAATAACCCCAGCATGTCATGGATGACCAGCACCTGCCCGTCGCAATGCACGCCTGCTCCGATGCCGATAGTCGGGATCTTTAGTTTCTCGGTTATGATCTGGGCGATCTTATCCGGCACACATTCAAGGACGATCGCAAAGCAGCCGAGCCTTTCCAGCTCTTGCGCCTGCTCGATCAGGCGCTTCGCCGCCTCTGCGTTTTTGCCCTGGACTTTGAATCCTCCTGACTGATCCGCGGTCTGCGGGGTCAGGCCGATATGGCCCATCACCGGGATGCCGGCTTTGATGATCTCAATCGTTACCTGTGGACATTTGTCAAACCACTCCAGTTTTACGCAATCACACTTTGCTTCCTTGATAAAACATTTTGCGTTTTTGACCGAATCATCAGGGTTGGTCTGATAAGACTCATAAGGCATGTCCCCGATCACTAAAGCATGATCCACCGCCCGGCTGACTGCTTTGGCGTGGTGCAGCATTTCAGTCATCCCGACTTTGGTGGTAGAGTCAAGGCCTAAAACTACATTGGCCAGAGAGTCTCCTACGAGGATCATGTCGATCCCCGCCTTATCCACTAATGACGCCAGCGGATAATCATAGGCAGTTAGCATGGTTAGCTTACGCTTATCCTTAAGGGATATAATTTCTTTGACCGTGATCTTATTTTCCATTTAGTGCACAAATGTAGAGAAAAACAGGATCAGTGAGAGGGTGATCATAGCTACGATTACGATTATGGAAATAATATTGTACAGCTTTGAGTTGGTGTAAGTGCCCATCAGGCGTTTGTTGTTTACCAAAAGAAGCATGAAGACCAGCACGAACGGCAGGAGCATACCGTTGGTTGCCTGTGAAAGCAGCATGATCGGGACCAGCTTGACGTTTGGCAGTAGTATTATTGCCGCGCCGATAATGATGATCGCCGTATAAAGGCTGTAGAATTGCGGGGCTTCCCGGAAACGTCGGTTCACTCCTACCTCCCACCCCATACCTTCGCACACTGAGTAAGCAGTAGAAAGCGGTAATATGCAGGCAGCAAATATAGAGGCATTCAGTAAGCCGAAGGCAAAAAGGTAAAAGCAATAGTCTCCTGCCAGCGGCTTAAGGGCAAGGGCCGCGTCTTTTGCGGTCTCTACTCGGATGCCGTGTTTAAAAAGCGTGTTAGCGCAGACTACTACGATAAAGATGGCTATGATATTTACTACGAAAGCGCCTACCACAGTGTCCCATTTACTGTATTTATAATTTTCTATCTTGATACCCTTTTCTACTACTGAAGATTGTTGGTAAAACTGCATCCAGGGGGCGATGGTTGTGCCGACTACGCCGATGAGCATCAGTATGTAGGCTTTGTCAAAATTAAATTTCGGGTGTATTGAGCTAAGTGCTACTTCTTTCCAATCCGGTTTGGAGAGCCACCCGGAAAAAATATAGGAGATATAAAATACGCAGGCGATCAGAAATATTTTTTCCACTGATTTGTATGTCCCCTTGACGATGATCCACCAGACAAACAAGGCGCATGCCGGAACAAGGATATATTTGCTGATGCCGAATAATTCAGCACTCGCCGCGATGCCGGCGAATTCGGAGATAGTGTTAAAGAGGTTTGAGAGTACCAGGATGGTCATGGCGTAAAAAGTCACTTTGACGCCGAACTCCTCGCGGATGAGGTCAGCCAGGCCTTTGCCGGTGACGATGGCCATGCGGCTGCACATTTCTTGGATGATGACCAGCGCGATTATTATGGGGATGAATGACCAGATCAGGGAGTATCCGAAGTGCGCGCCGGCTACGGAATAGGTGGTAATGCCGCCGGCATCATTATCGACATTGGCGGTAATGATCCCCGGCCCCATTACCGAGAGGAAAAGGACGAATTTTAGCCAGAATCTATTTAGCTTTTGTTTCATTGTTTGGGTTGGACCTTTATTCTTTTGAGCCTGCGCCAGGCAATGGCAATAAGCTGGCTTAGGATGTCATCTACGGTGATGATTCCCTGCAGGGCATTGTGTTCATCGACAACGGGGATCGCGTAATATTTATATTTTTCCATTAAGTAAGCCACTTCTTTGACGCTGGAATTAATGTGCACGAAATATGTCTTAGGGAATGTCACGCTTGCGATGGAAGCCTCGGGGTCAGCCAGCATCAGCCGCCGGAAATTAGTCGCACCTACCAGATGATTAGCCTCATCTACGATATAGACGAATTGCGCAGGCTCTACTTTGAATTCCTTCTCTTTTATCTGTTTTAATACAGACTCTACAATCGCGCTTTTGGTAAAGGCCATATATTCCGTGGTCATTAAGCCGCCCGCGGAGTCACTGGAGAATCCCAGCAGTTGGGAGAGTTTTTTGGAGTGTTTGTTTTCGATAAAGCCAAGCAGCTGGGTGATTTCGCGTTTAGGCAGTCGCTCTAAGAAGTCGGTAGCTTCGTCAGTGGGTATATTGTAGAGGATCTCGGAGATCTCGTTGTCTTTTAATTCATCGAGGAGCGAGCGCTGGGTCTTAAAGTCCACGTTCATGAAAACGCGGGTGCGGGTCTTTAAGTCCAGGGATTTGAAAAGCGCCACCTTTTGCTTGATGTCAAGGTCCAGAAATATATCTCCCAAGTCCGCGGCGGGTATGGCGTTAAATTGCTTATAAGGAACCGCTACTTTGATGGTCATACTTGCCGGATTGATTGTCAGCGGATGGATGTATTTCCAGGAGATCAGATGCTCATTTGTTATATAGTCGGCATTTGGGTTAAATGTTTTTACCAGCCCGTCCACGATTTTTTCAAATCCCAGGCGCCTGATGAGGCCGCGCAGGCTGATATCCACGTGGGCAGCCATTACTGCATGTTCCACAAAAAGCAGATGGATATCATTTATGCGCACGACTTTATGATTATAAGTATCCACTACCTGCTGGTCGAGTATGTCTCTACGCAGGGAAAATTCGTCTTTATTGTCGTGCCTTGGTTCGAAGTTGAGCAGGGAGTGTTTTATGGCCAGGTGGGCCTCATTCTTATCCAGTTCCTCGATCTGGCCCCAGGGCACGGACGCATAAACTTTATTGATGAAGCCTTTGCGGATGATCAACGCGACAGATTGGGGATAGATTTCGGTGGGCTTGACTATGATGTCGTAGATTTTCCCGGATAGCCTGCCGTTTTTGTCATAGGCCGGCTTATCCATCAGGTCGGAGAAATACACAAACATCTGACTGGCTTCGCGCTTTAAGGTGATGAGGTCAGGCCTTATTTGGTTTGGCATATGGTTTTTATTTCAGTTTCGGGGAATTTTTTCGTAAGCTCTTCCCCTTTGAGCTTGCCTAAAACAAAGATCGCGGTGGACAGGGCGTCTGCCGTCAGTCCGTTACTGGCCACTACGGTTGCGGAAATCACTCCCGATTCAGCCGGGTATCCGGTGCGCGGGTCCATGATATGGGAAAACCGCTTTCCGTTTACGGTAAAATATTGCTCGTAATCCCCGGAAGTTGCCACAGACTGATCTCTTAACCCTATTTCACCTGCAGGTATTTGCGCGCCCGGGTTCTTAATCGCTATTTTCCAGGGTTTACCCGAATTGCTGCCTAATGCGTAAACCTGCCCACCGGAGATCAGGCAGCTGGTTATATTGTTTTCCTTAAGCTTCTTTACCGCGCAATCCAGGGCAAAGCCTTTGGCTATTCCTCCCAGGTCGATTTTCATCCCGGGAAAGCTCAATTCTATCACAGATTCAAACTCATTCAAAACTAATTTTTCCGAACCTATGAGCTTTAGGGTGTTTTTGATTTCTTGGATTTCAGGGATCCTGAATTTTTTGTCTGTGAATCCCCAGAGATCCATTAGAGGGGCAACGGTGATGTCAAATGCATGATCGGTAGCTTTAGAAAGCTCGATCGATCTCTTGATGATTTCAAATGTTTCCGGGCTTACTTTTAGCCGCCCCAGCCTGTTTAGCTTTGATATTTCGCTATCGGGCTTGTATTTGCTGAGGAGCCTTTCGATGCGCTGGATTTCGTCAAATACGATTTTAGCCGCTCCCTTGTCGCTAGAGGTGACTTCAATGTAGGTGCCAAGGGCTAAGCGGGTGTCTTTGTAAAGAGGTTTATTCTGACAGCCGGCTAAGATGAGACAAATAAGTAATGCTGCTATTTTCTTCATTTTCTAATTGATTTCAACAATTTTTCAAGTGGCAAAGTATTGATGACGTCTTTTGAGGTAAGCCAACCTCTGCGGGCGACGGATACACCTAGTTGCATGGATTGAAGCTGTTGGGCAGTATGCGAGTCGGTTCCGATAGAGATCCTCACTCCCAGCTCTTTTGCCCTGCGGCAGTTTATATCGTTCAGGTCGAGCCTTTGCGGGTAGGCGTTGATCTCAAGTGAGGTTTTTGTGTCGGAAGCCGCCTTAAATATTTCATCCATATCTAGATCAAAAGCCTCGCGCACTCCCCAGAGCCTTCCGGTGGGGTGGGCGATGATATTTACGAATTTATTTTTGCACGCGTATACGAGGCGTTTGGTGATCTGCGCGCTTGATTGTTTAAACCCGGTGTGGATAGCACCGATAACAATATCGAACTCTGCCAGGATCTTGCCAGGGTAATCAATATTTCCCTGAGAGTCAATATCCACCTCGGTACCGTATAAAATACGGAAATTTTTTAACTTCATATTTATTCGTTCTATTTCCGCCTTTTTCTTTTTTAATTCCGCGGGGGTAAGGCCATTGGCGATTTTAAGGCTTTGTGAGTGGTCAGTGATGGCTATATAGGAATAGCCGAGCTTTATCGCCCCTTGAGCCATTTCTTCTATGGTGTTGCTTCCGTCGGACCAGGTAGAGTGTGAGTGCAGGTCTCCTAATATGTCTTTAAGCGTGACCAGCTGGGGCAGTTTGTTTTTGAGTGCTAGCTCTATCTCTCCGGAGTTTTCCCTTAATTCAGGCGGAATGTAGGACATACCAAGGGCTTTAAAGATCTCTTCTTCGGTCTTTCCGCAGACAAATTTATCATTACGGAAGATCCCGTACTCATTGATTTTGAGGCCTTTTTTTATGGCTAGTTGGCGTATTTTAATATTGAAATCTTTTGAGCCGGTGAAATATACCAGGGCAGCGCCGAAGGACCTGTCTTTTACTACACGGCAATCTATTTGAGTATCGTTTTTAGTGCGTACAGAAGCTTTAGTTTCCCCTTCCGCAGTGACGTCGCGCACCATCGCAAGCCCGACAAAGGAATGTATTATTTTTTGCGGCTTATCAGAGGCGATGAGAATATCTATATCGCGCACTGTTTCTTTGCGGCGCCTGAGGCTGCCACCGGCCGAGATTTTTTTAACTTCAGGAAGCTTTTCTAATGGTTCAATAAATTCAAGGGCCGCGGCAGTGGCCTGGGCAAGGGTCATGCGCTCCTGGCCACGCTTGACAATAGCTATGCCTTTTTGGATATTCTCAATTGTTTTTTCTTTTATCCCGGGAAGTCCAACAAGCTTCTTGGTTTGTATAGCTTTTTCAAGGCCAGCGATGCTTTTGATCTTTAGCCGGTCAAAAAGCAGTTTTGCGGTCTTAGGGCCTACGGAGGGGACTTTCAGCAATTCAAGTAGCCCGGGCGGGATAGTTTCTTTTAGGTCTTCGAATAACTTGATCGAGCCCGTGGCGGAGTATTCTTTTATCCGCTCAGTCAGTTCCTTGCCGATACCGGGGATTTCCTGCAGGCGGTCTTCCTTAATATACTTTTCCAGCAGGTTCGGCAGGTCTTCTACGCTTTGCGCCGCGCGCTCATAGGCGCGCACGCGGAACACATTCTCGCCCTTGATCTCTAATATTTTCGCAATGTCACGAAATATCCGTGCTATCTCAACGCTTTTCATATTTATTATAGTTTAGCGGGTCCTGCTTTGTCCTGTTTCTCGCCATATCTCATGGCGGGTGGGCTTGTCTTGTTTCTCGCAGGGACGTTTGTTTTGCCCCAGCGTGGCAAAACTGCACTCATTTCCAGCCCCTCGCTCTCGCCTGGTATGTAATAGCGGGCGAACCATGCCCGCTCGGGGCTTCCATGCCCTGCTCGAAACCAAGCCAATCCTCCCGCCAGCTGAAGATTATTGATAAGATGCGCTTAGAGACTTTAGAGCAGATGGTAAGTTTAGCGGGTGGCTTGGCTTAGTCCGAGCACGGCAAAAAGCCGCGCGCAGGACAAGCCAAGACAGGCCCCGCTAAACCATAGATTTATAGCTCGATTCTATCGTCTTTACTAAATCGACCAGTATTGCGTTGATAGGCGTTGCGATTCCCATTTCCTGGCCTTGTCTCACGATCACGCCGTTGATGAAGTCGATCTCGGTGCGCTTTTTGCCCAGCACGTCCGCAAGCATGGATGAGACATTTGCGGAAGTTGCTTCGCAGACAGCTTCCACTTTTGCCAGCGGATCGTCGTAGATCAGCTTGATCCGTTTTCTTTTGGCGACTTTCACCGCTTCAGTCACCGCATCGCGCATAATTTTACGTGTTCCGTCGAACTCTACAAGGCTGCCGTTATTCAGGCGGGTGATGGCTGTGAGCGCGTTTATACCTACATTTATGATCAGCTTTGACCAGATCAGGCCCTTTATATCCCGGGAGATCTTTGTTTCCAGGCCCACTTTATTAAATAGTTCTCTGATATAGCGCATTTCGATAGTGATCCGGCCATCGAGTGAGCCGATCACGGTCTCTCCTTTTCCGGCGTAGCGGACCTTGCCGTGGTCGATCAGGGTAGCTCCGGCATTGGTCACGCCTCCCAATACTTTATCGCTGCCAACGATTTCGCTGATCACTTCCACATTGCCGAAGCCGTTTTGCAAAGTCAAGACTATGGTTTTACTGCCGATGAGCGGCTTTGCGAAAGCTACCGCTTCTTTGGTGTGGTAGGATTTGACGCAGATTATCGCCAGGTCTACCGGACCGATCTCCTGCGGGTCGGATGTGGCTTTGATATCCGCTTTAAAGTTAGAGAGTCCTTCTACCGCGATGCCTTGGCGGCTGATCTTGCCAGAACGTTCCTTATCTTTATCCAGCGCCCAGATCTCTTCTTTAGATTTGGATAATAAAGCCGCAAGAAGCGACCCCATGGCGCCTGCGCCGACAATAGCTATTTTCATAGTGGACCCTCCTTCACAGCAAGTGAACACCGGCCTATCCGTTTCAGAAGAAACGCACTTGGCAATCATTTATGCCAAGGTGCTATAAGGCCGGGTGCTATACTGGCACGGCTAACTTGTTTAGAACTTTCTGGGATTTTAATTCTCTTTCCAGATGAAAGTTGATAAAAGCGTTAAGAATGATCTCCAGTTCTTTTTTGATATCCGGGTTCATGCCTAAGCTGAGGTTATTGCGGAAATCATTGCGCTCGATATGTAGTATTGAGGCGACAGTCCCCCGGAAGATCGTGCGTCCCGAGAAATCTTTAGCGAAACAATTTGGGCACAAAAGCCCGCCGAGTGAAAGGCTGAATTTTGATTGCCCCATGATCCGGTCGCCACAGGAGATGCAGGAGTCAAAGTGCGGCTTAAACCCGGAGAGTGCCAGCATCTTGATCTTATAGATGGTCATGATCTTCTCAGGGGTATTTGTTACGGCTAGCTCTTTTAAACACATGAGCGTAAAATCAAATACTTCCTCGTTTTTATCTTCCGCTGGCATCAACGCGCCCAGGAGCTCCATCATAAAACTGCCTGCCGCGATTCTAGGGATGCTTTGCCTTATGGGGTCAAAGTTATTCAGGGAATCCGCTTGTGAGACTAAGTGCAAAGAGGACGTCCTTTTCTCATAAAAGATTATTTCATTGAAGGAAAACGGCTCAACTGTACTGGCGAATTTTTTTAAATCAGTGCGGATGCCCTTAAGCAGGCCGCTCATTTTTCCAAAGCCCCGGGTATAGAAATCCACGATCAGCGAGGTCTCGCGAAAAGCCCTTTTCTGTATGACTATTGCTTCTGTTTTATGGATGGCCATAGAGTGATTCTTTCTTGCGCATGATCATGCGCTGTTTAGGGTTAGAGTCGTCGTAACCTATTAAATGCAGGATGCCGTGAATAGCGTAAAGCAGGATTTCCTGCTTGGGGGTGGTGTTATAAATTAAAGCGTTGCGGATAGCGGTATCCGCGGACACTACTATATCTGCCATAAATTCTTTCGAGTCTTCGGAGATGTCAAAACTGATTACGTCTGTGGGGCCGTTGTGGCGCAGGTACTTAAGGTTTAACTTTTTGATTAATACGTCCGTGACAAAGCAGACAGTGATCTCTCCGCTTTTCTTTACGCCTTCTTTAAGAATGGCGTTAAGAACCGCTTTTTTTATCCTTCCCGGGGAAATGGAGATCTTCTTTTGCAGATTTGTTATGATTATGTTCGGTGTTTTTTTCATCACCATAGGGGATGCGGCTGTGGTATATCCCGCCGAGTATCCGGATGAATACCGCCGAAATTCTTTCTATATCCTTAAGTTTTAAATCGCACTCATCCAGCTGGCCATCGATGAATTTGTTGTTGATCACTTTGTGCACCACTTCTTCTATTTTTGCCGCAGTCGGGTCTTTTAGGGCCCGGGTCGCCGCTTCCACTGAATCAGCCAAGAGCACTATCGCGGTTTCTTTTGTGCTTGGTTTTGGCCCGGGGTAGCGGAACCCCTCTTCTTTTATGTTGCTGTCTTCCTCAAGGCTCTCAATTGCCCTGCGGTAAAAATAGTATACTAGGCTGTTTCCGTGGTGCTGCTGGACAAATCCTATAAGGCTCGGGGGGAGGCGATATTTTTTAGCCAGCTCTACGCCGTTTTTGACATGGTTCATGATGATCAGCTTACTCATATCGGGGGAAAGCGTGTCATGTTTGTTTTGGGAGATGATCTGGTTTTCGCTGAAGTATTCAGCTTTTTCAATTTTACCGATATCGTGGTAATATGCGCCCACCCTCGCAAGCAGGTTGTTCGCGCCGATTTCTTTGCAGGCAGCGTCTGATAGATTGCCAACGACTAGGCTGTGGTGGTAAGTGCCTGGCGCCTCTAGTATCATGCGCTGCAGCAGCGGATGATTGGAGTCAGCCAGCTCAAGCAGGCTGATATTGGTCACGGTTTTGAATAAGTATTCGAATATGGGCAGCACTCCCAGCACGACTATTGCTGTGATCAGGCCGTTTAAGAATAAAATAAGGTATCTATCCGGCATCCCTATCCAGAACCGCTCGATAAAGATAAGTGTCAGCACCTGTGTCAGGCCGATCGCGGCGCCGCTTTTGATGATGGTGCTACGTTTACGGGCCTTATACACAAAATAACTGGCAAGTATTCCGTTTATGATAAAAAACGGTAGCACCATGAATGGCGCGTTGGGTATGAAAGCTATTGATATGCCGCTGGCTACAGCTAGAAATCTGGCAATATCGAGGTCAAGGAATAATAGGGTTGCCAGCATTGGGGCCAAAGCAAAGGGAATGACGAAGATCGGCAGCTTGTTTTTTATGCAGTAATATCCGGTTACCAGGGTTATCAGGTAAAGGAGCGCAGTGTTAAGGAATAACGCGCGGCTGGGATTTTTGTTGGTGATATAGAAATATCCCGCTACCAGCATTAAAAAAGTCGGGACGATCAGGTTAATGCCGCAAAGGTAGCTGGCTACAAAGACAATGGCGGCCCAGATGTAGAATGACGCTTTTAAGTTTGATTCTTTTTTGGTCATGAGCTTGTAAGTTTTTAAGGTTGCCGCGCGGGAGAGATCTTGCTATAGGCTTCGATGATCCTTTGTACCAGGGCGTGCCTGACTACATCCGAACCGGTGAAATAAATAAATTTGATTCCTTCTATTTCCTTTAAAATGTCCTGAGCCTGCAGGAGGCCGATGGGCTTGCCGTCAGGAAGGTCGCTTTGGGTCATGTCCCCCGTGATCACTGCTTTAGAGTAAAATCCCAGTCGGGTGAGGAACATTTTCATCTGTTCAGCGGTGCAATTTTGGGCTTCGTCCAGCACGATAAAAGCATCATTGAGGGTCCTACCGCGCATGTAGGCAAGGGGTGCTACCTCAATAATGCCTGTTTCAATATATTTCTCAATGCGCTCCGCCTCCATCATGTCGTAGAGCGCGTCGTATAAGGGCCGAAGGTACGGCGAGATCTTGGCGTGCAGGTCTCCGGGCAAGAACCCCAGCGACTCTCCGGCTTCCACCGCAGGCCGGGTCAGGATGATCCTGCGCACTTCCTGCTTCTTAAGTGCCTCCACCGCGCTTGCCATGGCCAGGTACGTCTTTCCTGTGCCTGCTGGCCCGATGCCAAAGACGATATCGAATTTCCTGATCGCCTCGACATATTCGCTCTGGCCCTTGGTTTTGGGGCCGATCTGCTTGCCGCTTGAGGCGTGGGTCACCTGCTGCTCTCCAGGCACAGGCATATCCAGAGACTGCTTGCCCCGTGGTTTCTTGAAACTAGCTACCAGATATGCGAAGTCTGTAGAGCCCAGGTCTGATTGGCCTGAGCGGATCGAGCTGAAGATAAACTCTATCAGCTCCCCCGCTTTTTTGATGTTGCCGGTTGTGCCGCTTAACTTCAGGTGTTCCGCGCGGACAGTGATCTTTACCTTGTATTCTTTTTCAATGGTCCGAATATTCGCGTCATGCGCCCCGAATAGAATCCTTGCTTCGTCGTGGGATTCTATTTTGATGATCTTATTCACTATTTCAGGTTCTCCGCCGGTTCTTTTGTCTCGATCTTGCCATCAGTTGGCACGCAGATAGTCTGTCCGGGATAGATCTTGTCCGGGGCTTTTATCTTGTCTTTGTTAGCTTTAAAGATCTTGTTCCATTTTTTGCTGGTGCCGTAGAATTTCTCGGAAATCTTTTGTAGTGTGTCGCCTTTTTGCACTTTGTATTCTTCGCATGCGAATGGCGCAGGCTCTACTGATGCCGGCTCAACGCTTTCCATTACAGGTTCTTCCTGAATAGGCGCCGGTTCTTGGACTGCGGGGCTAGCTGCTTGGCCTTTTTTAGCTTTTGCATTTTTCCCGAACTCTATTTCAAGCACCTGAGTGTCGCGGGTGGATTTTCTTTCTTTCTCTTCTGTGGGGCCTTGGCCCATGAGGTATCCTTTGTTTCCTTGCGATAGATTCTGGTCGACTCTGTCTTTGGTCATGGTGTAGGTCCTGACCACGCAACCTGATAAAACAAAACACAGTCCTAACAATAATGCCGCGTATTTCATATGCTCTCCCTTCCTTCCGTTTTGTTACCAGCTGCTATACTTTAGGGCTGGGTGTTAAAGTTATTTTTAAACTCAATTCTTTTAACTGTTTTTCATCTACATCCGAAGGCGCGTTGGTCAAAGGGCAGGTCCCCGCGCTCGTCTTGGGAAAGGTGATCACTTCCCTGATGCTGGCCTCACCGGCTAGTATCGCCAGTAATCTATCCATGCCGAAGGCTACTCCGCCGTGCGGCGGGGCCCCGAACTGAAATGCCTCCAATAGAAACCCGAAGCGGCTATGCGCCTGCGCTTCGTCAATGCCGATGATCCTAAAGATGCGCTCCTGCAGTTTCTGGCTGTGGATCCTGATAGAGCCTGAGCCTATTTCGTTGCCGTTAAGCACCAGGTCATAGGAGCGGGATTTAACTTTTGCCGGGTCGCTTTCCAAGAAGTCCAGCGAGTCAGCGCTTGGCGAGGTAAAAGGATGATGTTCGCTCTCCCAGCGTTTCTCCTCATCGTTATATTTAAAAAGCGGGAAATCCACTACCCAGACAAAGGCGAATTCGCAGTTTAAATCCTTGCGCATATCCGGTTTATCGCAGCCGTATTTTTCCATCGCTTCTTTATGGGTGATGCGCGGGAAAGGGGAATTGATCTTTATTCCTTTAAGTTCTTTTAACACTAGCTGCATCAGCCCCTCTGTAAGCTTAAAAATATCCTCTTCTTCAATAAAAGACATTTCGATATCCAGCTGCGTGAATTCCGGCTGGCGGTCAGCGCGCAGGTCCTCGTCGCGGAAACATTTAGCGATCTGGTAATAGCGCTCAATGCCCGAAACCATCAGGATCTGCTTGAATAACTGCGGCGACTGCGGAAGCGCGTAAAACTTTCCCGGGTTCATCCTTGAGGGCACCAGGTAATCGCGCGCGCCTTCGGGAGTGGATTTAGTCAGTATCGGAGTCTCGCACTCGAAGAATCCCTCTTTGTCCATGTAATTGCGGATGAGCTTGAAAAGCTGGCTACGCATTTTAAAGTTAGCGAACACTTTATTCCTGCGCATATCCAGGTAGCGGTACTTAAGCCGCACATCCTCGCTGATCTCTGCCTCATCCATGATCTCGAAAGGCGGCGTATTGCTGGGGTTTAGCACGGTCAGCTCCTGCGCCAGTATTTCTATCTCTCCGGTTTTGATCTTGGAGTTGATAGTGTTGGCGGGCCGTTTATTGACCTTGCCTTTTAGCTTGATCACGAATTCAGAGCGCAGCTCTTGCGCCAGCTTGTAGGCTTCCGGAGCTTCTTTTGGGATAAAGACTATCTGAGTAAAGCCGTCTCTGTCGCGGATATCGATAAAGATCAGCTTGCCGTGGTCCCGGCGCCTGGCTACCCAGCCGCACAACACCACTTCTTTATCCACGTCCGCCGCAGTAAGTTGTCCGCAAGTATGGGTTCTTAGCAACTTAACTCCCTTTTAAGGTCATCTGATTTTACTTCTTTTTGCTCGCTTGTCACCATATTTTTTATAGTAACCGAGCCATTATTCAGCTCGTCTTCTCCGATGATCAGGGCAAATTTAGCGTTTAAGTCGTTTGCCGTGCGCATGGCGCCTTTTAGGGATTTTCCTTCATAGTCAGTGTCCGCGGTGATCCCTCGAGAGCGCAGTTCGTTGAGGAGCTTGATCCCGTAGCTTTTTGCTTTGTCGCCCAAAGTGATTATAAAGGTAAGATTTTTTGTCGCTGCTTCTTCTTTTGGCTTTATAGCCATAAGAAGCCTCTCTACTCCGAATGCGAATCCGATGGCTCCTGCATCCGGCCCGCCCAGTTCTTTGACCAGATTGTTGTATCTGCCTCCGGCGCCTATGGCATCCTGGGACCCTAAATCCGGGTGGGATATTTCAAAGACTGTCCCCGTGTAATAATCAAGTCCGCGCACTAAAAGCGGGGTAAGCGAGTATTTGATCTTTAGGATGTCCAGTCCTTCGCGCACCTTGCTGAAGTGGGTTTTGCAATCAGCGCATAAATGCTGGTCATGAAGGCTGATATCCTTTACCGCTTCCCGGCAGGCGTCGACCTTGCAGTCAAGGATCCTTAAGGTGTTGCCGTCGAATCTTCTCTGGCAGTCAACACATAGCCCGGATACCTTGCCCTCTAATTCTTTACGCAAAAACTCACTTAATTTAAATTTGTCTTCCGGGCATCCCAGGCTGTTTAGTTTTATAGCGTAACCTTCAATGCCGAAATCTTTGAGAAGCTTATCGGCAAGGGCGATCACCTCCACGTCTAATGACGATTCCCGGGAGCCGATGACTTCGCAGCCGATGTGGTGAAACTGGCGCAGCCTTCCTTTTTGCGGCCGCTCAAGCCTAAACATGGGGCCGATATAAAAGAGCTTTTGGAATCCGGAGATTTTATCCAAACTATTCTCGATGTAGCAGCGCACTATTGAAGCGGTGCCTTCTGGCCTTAAGGCGTAAGATTCATCCTTATTATGAATGACAAACATCTGCTTTTGCACGATTTCCGTGCCTTCGCCTAAAGAGCGGTTAAAAAGCGAGAGTTCTTCGATGAGCGGTGGGCGGCATTCTTTGTAATTATAGAGCGAGAATATGCGGCGTGCGGTGTCTTCTATTCTTTGCCACAAGACGATCTCCTGCGGCAAAATATCTTTCATACCAGCTACTCTTTTGTACATAAATTTGGGATTGGAAGAGCCAGAGAATTTATCTAATCTGTTGTTTCATTGCCAAGCCGGATTTAAAGACCACGACTTTCCTGGGAGGGACAGGTATTACTTGATTGGTGCGCGGGTTTCTGCCTGTGCGGCTTTTCCTTTGCTTGACCTTAAAGACTCCGAAATTGCGTAATTCTATCTTTTCTCCCCTGACAAGGGCTTCCACGATGCAGTCAAAAGTTTTCTGGACGACTTTCTTTACATCGATCTGTTTTATTCCGGTTTCATCAGAGACTTTTAAGACGATATCTTTTTTGGTCATATTTGAGACTCCTTCCGCAGAAAGCTGCGCCCCAGCTAATAGGTGGGCTGGGCGCGTCCTTTTCAGGACGGAACACCCGCCAATCCTTTATGGCGGGGTGCTAAGTCCATTCAAAATAGCTTATTGCTAAGTATAATAGCTTCAAAAGCTTAGGATGTCAAGCTTTTATTATAACACCAGGGATAATCTTTCTTCCCCCAGGAGGCTTTCGATATCCTGGATAAGTTTTTCTGAGGGCTGGACGTAGAGGTTGTCGCCTACGATGACCTGGACTTTGGATTTTGTTGGGGTGTCCAGATGCAGGTAAATGGGGACATTTCCGCGCGATGCGGATAATATTTCTTTCAGACTGTCAAAAACGTTCTCACGTACGCCGGAAAGGTTGATTTTGACTCCGGAAATCAACTTATAAACTTCATCTACCGGTATCATGTCGTTGACGATGATCTTGGGGGTATCCTCTTTAAGGTCAAGCGTGCCGCTGACCAGGACTACGGTGTTGGGCTGGATGTAGCATGATATTTTCTGGAATGAGCGCGGAAAAACCAGCGCTTCCACTACCCCGTCAAGGTCTTCCAGTTTTAGTATCGCCATCTTCTCCTGCTTTGCGCGGGTTACGGTTTGTTTGATCTTAGCGATCAGGCCGACTAGCTTGATCTCGTCTTCGTCCTTGTGGGTGTGCAGGTTGCTGATGGATGTGGAGGTAAAGCGTTTCAGTTGTTTGGCGTAGCGCGCCAGCGGATGCCCGGTGATGTAGAAGCCGATCATTTCCTTTTCAAAGGCCAGAAGCTGCGGCTCCGGCCATTCCTTTATATAGGCAAGACTTTTGCCCGGGCTCTTAAAGCCGTTGCCGTTTTCCGCAAAGCCTGTATCGAAAAACGATAGCTGCCCTTTGGCTTTATCTTTCTGGGTGCGCGCTGCGCCTTCCAGCATGATGCCAAGCCCGGTGAACATCATCGCCCGAGGCATGAGGAAGCTGTCCATGGCACCGCATTTGATCAGGGCTTCCAGGACTTTTTTATTGGCTAAGCGCAGGTCAACGCGCGAGCAAAGGTCTTCAAGGGAAGTGAATTTCGCGATGTTTCGCGCGGTAACTATTGATTCCGCGGCGCCGGCCCCGACGTTTTTGACCGCCAGCAATCCGAACCTGATGGTCTTGGGGTCTACTATTTTAAACAGCACATCGCTTTCGTTGATATCTGGCGGCTGGACTATCAAACCCATCTTCTCCGTCTCATTTACATATTCCACGATTTTATCGGTATTGTCGCGTTCAGAGGTGAGCAGCGCGGTCATGAACTCAACTGGATAATTTGCTTTTAGATAAGCGGTGCGGTAAGAGATCAGCGCATAGGCAGTGGAGTGTGAATTATGAACTATAATCCCATCAGCAATAAAGTTGTGATTTTCTTCTATTTCTAGGTCATACGTCTCTTCCCTGCCGGCATAATCTATAGATATAACCCTATCCCATACAATATCTGAATTCGCCAGCCTTAATAACTTCTCAGATTCTAGGAACATTCCCAATCTCAATATTGTGTTGCGACGGAATCCCTTTTTATGCGGCCTGACCTTGCCGCAAAATTCTTTCATGCATATGCCGGATTTCTTTTCTAAATCTCTCCATCCTAGGCCAAGCTTCTCTTTCTCTTCCTTGACGATATGTTTTATCTCAGCCGGCAGGGTATCTTTACTTTCCATATTTCTTGGGACAGATCTGTAATAATCGCCTAGATCTTTGATCTCATTATCTTTTCCGATAATAAAGGGGCAAATATCTTTGAGGAAATTAGTTATACTATCATAACTATAGAGATATAGCGCGTAGCCGATCCTGATTTTTTCACTATTTTTATATTTATATCTGAATTTCTTCTCTGTTAATCTGCTCATTATCCCGAACATAAGCAAGAGATCCTGCGTTTGGCAGCATAATTCACGGGAAGAAGTAGCATAAAAAGGAATAGTGTTATTTTTAGAGAATATGAATCCGTCTCCAGACCATAGCCTCCCTAAAAATAAAGCTAAGTCCTCTTTCTTAAGACAGAATACCTCTTGCGGGATAAATTTCTCTGTCGCTTTTTTATTATCTAAACCTAATTGCTCTATCCATAATCTTGCGCCGCATTTCCTATTGGCTATTAAATCTACCGCTAAGCCATAATTTTCTTTATTGAATCCTTTATTCCAGGGTGTCTGTTCCTTTGAAAACCTTGTATCGCGTCCGGTGCCCGCGTAAACTTCAAAATTTCTTCTTCGCTTGCTTATCCGGCCAACGGTATTGTCAAACCTCTTAAGGTTATCGACAAAATCATCAACTAATAATTTATTGTTGTTGTAGAAATAAATTCCGCTGGGATGGCAAGTATTTCCCTCTGAGATTATCCCTGCCAAGACAATTATTTTAAAAGGCTCTAAAGATTGACTGCCTTCAACAAAAGTAGCTCTTGGCAGGCCGATCCTTTCGTTAAAAGCCAAGTCTTCGAGGTTTTTCCATCCGTCAAAAACAAGAAAAGGATGATTGGGTGTCGCGATAATTTCTCTGCCTAGCCCTGTTTTAAGTTTATAAACCGGTTTAATCCCATTGGAAAAAATGTTTTTTATTTTGGATTTTACTATTTTAAGATCATTGCCACAGCTTAAGGTATATTTTACCTCCTCCTTATTGTCAAAAAGTTCTTTTATGGATATTTTGCTCCCGGTTGAGGCATCTGTGATCTTAGTGGAACCCACAACACATTTATTGAACCCGTATCCGGAGAAATAATCGATCAGATCGAATATTTTGCTGGCTAGTCCTTCTTTTATCCCGTTTTTGGTGCAGCCCGAGATAAAATTGGCTCTCTGTTTCTCCATGACCGCCGGGATCTTTTTGCCCATGGCCTTGCGCAGAATATCCGCCTGAGCCAGGCTGAATCCTGCCAGGGAGGACGCGATCTGCATGATCTGTTCCTGATAGACCATGATCCCGTAGGTTTCTTTGAGTATGGGCTCAAGCAAAGGATGCTCATATTTTATGGGAGCCTGGCCGTGCTTGCGCTTCATAAAATCGTCAAGCATGCCTGAGCCGATAGGGCCGGGACGGTATAAAGCCAACAAAGCGATCAGGTCCTCGAATCTTTCTGGCTCGAGTTTTTTCAGCAAGTCGCGCATGCCTGAGCTTTCGATCTGGAATATGCCCATGGTCTGGGCTTGAGCCAGGAGCTTATATGTAGGTAAATCGTCCAGGGCCAGATTGTTAATGTCTAAGTCTATACCTTGAGTCAACTTTATCAGTTTTACCGCTTCGCTGATGACGGTAAGAGTGCGCAGGCCCAAGAAATCCACTTTCAAGAGACCGATCTTCTCAAGGGTGCCCATGCTGAATCCGGTAGTGATCTGATCGTCGCCGGTCTTAAAGAGCGGGCTGTAATTATTTAAAGGTTTATCCGCGATGACTACTCCGGCAGCGTGCACCGAGGCGTGGCGGTTCAGTCCTTCAAGGATCAATCCGGTGTCGATAAGTTTTTTTACCTGGGGATCGTTTTTATAAAGGTTGTTTAATTCGGACTCGCTTTCCAACGAGCTTTTGAGCGTGGTGTTGGGTTCTGCGGGGATCATTTTGGCGATGCGGTCTACTTCCGCGTAAGCCACACCCATTACCCTGCCTACGTCGCGTATTACCGCCCGCGCCTGCATGGTCCCAAAAGTGATGATCTGGGCGACATTTTCCTGCCCGTATTTTTTGGTAACGTAATCGATGACCTCCTGCCTTCTTTCGTAGCAGAAGTCGATATCGATATCCGGTAGGCCCATGCGCTCAGGGTTAAGGAAGCGCTCAAAAAGCAGCCCGTATTTCAAGGGGTTAAGGTCAGTGATTCCCAATAGGTAGCTGACTAAGCTTCCGGCGGCGGAGCCGCGGCCCGGCCCTACCGGGATATTTTGAGACTTCGCGTAATGGATAAAATCCCAGACGATGAGGAAATAGCTGACAAAGCCCATATCCTTGATGATTTTGAGCTCATGATCCAGGCGGTCGCGGATCTCGGTTGAGATTTGCGCGAATTTCTTTTTGAGACTTTCTTCACACAGCTCCTCTAGGTATTCCTCTTTGCTGATTCCCACCGGAGGTTCGTATTTAGGCAGGTGCACTTTTGTGAAATCTAGCTCCAGGTTGCATCTTCCGGCGATCTCTAAGGTATTGCTGATCGCCTCCGGAACTTCCGCGAAAAGTTTTTTCATCTCCTGCGGAGATTTGAAATAGAATTCCTCGGTCGCAAAGCGCATGCGGTTGGGGTCATCCAGGGTGCTTTGGGTCTGGATGCATAGCAGGGCCTCATGGCTTAAGGCATTGGCTTTGGCAAGATAATGTACGTCATTGGTAGCCACCAGCCCGAGATCCAGCTCTTTGGATAATTTGATCAAGCCGGAGTTAACGGCCTTTTGTTCGGGGATGCCGTTCTCCTGGATCTCAAGGTAGTAATTGCCTTTTCCCATGATTGTTGCGTAGGTGTCCGCCATTTTTAAGGCGTCGTTAAAGCGGTTTTGCTGCAGCAGCACAGGGACTTCGCCTTTAAGGCAAGCACTTAGTGCGATCAGGCCTTTTGAGTGCTGGGCGAGGATCTCTTTATCAATTCTCGGCCGGTAATAAAAACCTTCGAGGTAGCCCATGGAGACAAGCTTCATCAGGTTCTGGTAGCCGGTCTCGTCGCGGGCAAGGAGTATCAGGTGGTAGGATGCATCAGCTATGCCGCAAGCGGTCTTATCCAGCCGGCTGTTGGGGGCGACATACACTTCACAGCCTACGATAGGCTTTATGCCGGTTTTCTGGGCCTCGACATAGAAATCTATGGCCCCGAACATGTTCCCGTGGTCGGTGATGGCCAGGGAATGCATTTTGTATTCTGCGGCAAGTTTCAGGAGTTCAGGGATGCGGCATGCGCCGTCAAGGAGGCTGAATTGGGTGTGTAAATGCAGATGGATGAACTCGGAGTGAGGCATATCGTACGGAAAGTTACCGCGTCAATGGAGTAAGCGTCAGATCATTCCCACTCAATAGTAGCGGGAGGTTTGGAGCTGATATCGTAAACAACGCGGTTTACGCCTTTTACTTCGTTGATGATGCGATTGGAGATCTTTTCAAGGACTTCGTAAGGAAGCTTTGCCCAGTCAGCGGTCATGCCGTCGAAGCTCTCGACGCAGCGCAAGGCCACAACGTGCTCGTAGGTGCGCTCATCGCCCATGACCCCGACGGTCTTGATGGGCAAGAGCACGGCGAATGACTGCCAGACTTTTTCGTAAAGCCCGGCAGAGCAGATCTCATCGATCACCCTGCGGTCCACTTCGCGTAAAATTTCCAGGCGCTCTTTGGTGACTTCTCCGATGATGCGGATAGCCAGGCCCGGGCCCGGGAACGGCTGACGGTAGATGATGGAATCCGGCAGGCCTAATTCTTTGCCAATGAGCCGGACTTCGTCTTTGAACAGGTCGCGCAATGGCTCGACCAGCTTTAATTTCATGTGTTTTGGCAGGCCGCCGACATTGTGGTGGCTCTTGATGCGGCTTGAAGGAGCTCCGGTAACCGAGATAGATTCGATGACGTCAGGGTAAAGTGTGCCCTGGGCCAGGTATTTGGCGCCCTTGACCTTATCAGCTTCCTCTTCGAACATCTTTACAAACTCATCTCCGATTATTTTTCTTTTCTCTTCCGGATCGGTTATACCTTTAAGCCTGGTGAGAAATCGTTTGCTGCCCTCCTTGTAATCCAGATTAAGGTGGTACATGCTTTTGAAGACTTTCTCTATCTGCTGAGGCTCATCTTTACGCAGCAGTCCGTTATCGATAAAGATACAGCGGGAATTTCTTCCGATGGCTCTGTGCAGGAGAATGGCTGCTACCGATGAATCCACTCCGCCGCTTAAGCCCAGCACAACCTTGTCTTTTCCTACGGTTTTCTTGATGTTGTCAACTGCTTCTTTTATAAAGGACTCCATAGTCCAGCGGGCAAGGCACCCGCAGATTTTAAAGAGAAAGTTTCCTAAGATCTGGGAGCCTTTTTCGGTGTGGGTGACCTCAGGGTGAAACTGCACTCCGAAAAGTTTCTTCTTGGAGTTTGACATGGCTGCCAGCGGAGCGTTCATGGTGTGCGCGCTGGTATGGAATCCCGGCGGTACCTTGATCACGTGGTCGCCATGGCTTGCCCAGCAGGTGAAGTTTCCCGGCAAGCGCATAAAAAGGTTGGCGTTGTCGTCTATGAATAATTCGGTTTTTCCGAACTCGCGTACTTTGGTGTGTTTTACTCTTCCTCCCAGTACTTCAGCCATCACCTGCATGCCGTAGCAGATGCCAAGTATTGGGATGCCTAATTTAAAAATACCTTTATCAGGAACAGGGCTCTTTTTCTCTTTTACGGATGCCGGGCCTCCGGAAAGGATCAGTCCCTTGGGAGCCATGGCAGCGATCTCTTTTGCCGGGGTGTTGTAGGGGATGATTTTGGAGAAGACCTTGTTTTCTCTGACACGGCGGGCGATCAGCTGCGTATACTGCGAACCGAAATCCAGGATCAAAACCGTTTGTCTTGTCATTTGCCCATTCCCACTCTCTGTCCGACCTGGAAGATCTTTCCTTCGGTCTGGATCGAAGGCGCGATGATCACTTCCACATCGCGCATCTGTTTGATATTGGATACGCCAAGCGTACCCATTGAAGTCTTTAATGCTCCGATAAGGTTCTGCGAGCCGTCATCCACTCTGGCAGGCCCGAACAGGATCTCTTTGAGCAATCCGGTGGTACCTACGTAGATGCGGGTTCCTCTGGGAAGATTCACGTGCGATGTGGCCATGCCCCAGTGGTACCCCCGGCCGGGCGCTTCTTTGGCGCGGGCAAAGCTTGAGCCGATCATTACCGCGTCAGCTCCGCAGGCAAAGGCTTTGCAGATATCCCCGCCGCGGTTCATGCCGCCGTCAGTGATGATAGGCACGTATTTTCCGGATCTCTTGAAATAAAAATCGCGCGCAGCTGCGGCATCCACGGTGGCGGTTACCTGAGGAACGCCTATTCCTAATACTCCGCGGGTGGTGCAGGCAGCTCCCGGCCCTACGCCGATAAGCAGCGCGGCTGCTCCGGTTTCCATGAGCGCTAGAGTCGTCTCATAGGTCACGCAATTCCCGAATATGACCGGGATCTTTACGGATTTGCAGAATTTAGTTAGGTCCAGGCTCTTATATTCTTTGGTTATATGCTTGGTGGAGGCTACGGTTGACTGCACCACGAACATATCCGCTCCGGCAGCTATTGCGAGCTTGGCGAATTTATTTGCGTGGGCCGGAATACAGCTGACTACCGCGGTAGCTTTCTTTTTTTTCAGCTCCGCCACTCTCTTTGAGACCAGCTTGTCTTTGATGGGTGTGGTGTAAATCGACTGCATCAGCTGGGTGGCTTTTTCTGGTGAGGCTTTGGAGATCTGTTCCAGGACTTCAGCGGGATTTTCGTAGCGGGTCTGCACCCCATCAAGATTAAGCACGGCAATACCGCCTAATTTAGACATTTCGGAAGCGAAAACAACATCCACCACGCCGTCCATGGCTGCGGCAACGATAGGTACTTTGAATCGTTTTCCGTCTATGGCAAAGGAACAATCTACTTCATTGGGGTTGGTTGTTTGTGCGCCGGGCGCAAGGGCGATTTCATCAAAACCGTAACATCTGCGGGCGCGTCTGCCGATACCTATCCACTCTGCCATTTGTTAGCTCCTCAATTTCTCCGATTTAACTGTTCGGAAATTGACATTGTTAGTTAATTAATGTAAGTTATTGTTATTCAGTGGTTTAAGAATTTACCCTTTTTTCTTGTAATGAGGTTTTCTTCGAAAGGAATGTGTGGATTTTACACTAATGTTCACGGGTTGTCAATACTTATTTTGAGGCAAAAAAAGCGGGATTTTTCTCAGTCAGGCGCAGGAAAGCTTTGACCACCTCCGGGTCAAACTGTTTGCCGCTTTGAATTTTAAGGAAGCTTTCTCAAGTTTATGGCACGTAATTTACCTAAAAGTATAATTATGAATGAGTTAAGACAAAATTTTGTGCACTAGGCTAAATTTCATTTTTTAGGTACTTTTGCAGCTGATAGAGTTTTAAATGATCTATACGG
>CAYHBB010000018.1:0-11341 GCA_964354795.1 uncultured Planctomycetales bacterium
CAACAAATATAAACGATAATCTTAATTGGGCACTCCTCAATATATCTTACACAAAATCAGAACTGAAAACCTCAGGTCTGGAAGAAAGTTCCCTTAAAATTTTGTGGTACAATGAATCTGCTAATCCGAACCGATGGGAAACGCTCAATAGTACTGTAAATTCGACAGCAGGTTCGACAGAAGGTTATGTACAGGCAAATATATCTCATCTGAGTACCTTTGCTCTTGCAGGAACACCAACACCAAAACCAACCGAAACACCATGCACATCCTGCAACGGTGGCGGCGGTGGAGGTGGAGGCGGTGGAGGCTTTTAAAAGGAGGATTATATGAAAGGGATATTAGTTTTCTTAGTCGTAGTTTTAGTTATTGGGCTGATGGTGGCCGGTTCAGTGATCAACACCTATAACGGTATTGTCACTAAACATGAAACTATCACCGCCAAGTGGGCACAGGTGGATAGCCAGCTGCAAAGAAGAAATGACCTGATCCCCAACTTGTTAAACTCAGTCAAAGGTTATGCCGCGCATGAAAAGACCGTATTTGAGGATGTGACTAACGCCCGCTCGCAGTGGGCAAAAGCTTCTACCATGGATGAAAAGGTAAAAGCCGCTGGAGCCGTAGATGCGGCCCTGGGCAGATTATTGATGGTCGTGGAAAATTATCCGAATCTAAAAGCGGACAACACTTTCTTAAAGCTGATGGATGAGCTATCCGGCACGGAAAACCGTATCGCGGTAGAACGCATGCGCTACAATGAGTCAGTAAAGGATTACAATATATCGGTAAGGACATTCCCGGGCAATATTATTGCCGGAATGTTTAACTTTAAACCGGCAACTGAATATTTTAAAGCCCAGGAAAGCGCGAAAACGGTTCCAGAAGTGAAATTCTAAACTAAGGATAAATTATGAAATATATCGTACTGGTCGGCGACGGAATGGCGGATTACCCCATCGAAGGACTGGGCGGACGAACGCCCCTTGAGGCTGCGCGCACTCCCAATATGGACTTTATCGCTAAAGCTGGAAGGCTCGGGCAGGTAAAGACAATCCCCGAAAAAGCCACCCCCGGCTCGGATGTAGCCAATATCACCATCTTCGGATATGACACCCAAAAATATTACACCGGCAGAGGGCCGCTGGAAGCTGCGAATCTGGGAATCGACATGGAAGACGACGACGTGGCTTTCCGCTGCAACCTGGTCACCGCTTCAGGGGATATACTTACTGACTATAGCGCAGGGCACATCAGCTCTAAAGAAGCTTCCATTCTGATCAAGGCCGTAGATAAGGCTCTGGGTACTAACCGCTTCAGGTTCTTCCCGGGGGTAAGCTACCGGCACCTGATGCTGGCTAAACGGGGAGCGGAAGAACACCTTGACCAGCTTAAATGCATACCTCCGCATGATATCGCGGGACAAAGCATCTCTAAAAACCTGCCCAAGGGTGACAACGCAGATATACTCATACGCATGATGGAGGAATCCCGCAAGATCCTGGAAAACGAAGAGATCAATCACGTGAGACTTGACCTTAAGGAAAATCCCGGCAACATGATCTGGCTCTGGGGCCAGGGTAAGAAGCCTGCCATGCCTAAATTCACCGATAAATACAATCTCACCGGAAGCGTGATCTCCGCCGTTGACCTGATCAAGGGCCTGGGCAGAATAATCGGACTGGATGTGATCAATGTGCCGGGCGCCACGGGTTACTACGATACGGATTACGAAGGCAAAGCAAACGCCGCCATAAAGTCCTTAGAGAAAAACGATTTCGTATTTGTTCATGTGGAGGCCCCTGATGAGGCCGGGCACAACGGAGACTTGAGGGAAAAGATCCTGGCCATCGAAAGATTTGACCAGATGGTGGTAGGAAATATTCTGCGCGCGTATAAAAATAAAAAGAATTTCCGCATCCTGGTCCTGCCTGACCATGCCACGCCGGTCTCACTCAGGACCCATGTGGCGGACAATGTGCTTTTCGCAGTCTACGGTAAAGGCGTGACTGCCAGGGGATTCCTGAATTACAGCGAAAAAGAGGCCCAGAAATCTGATCTTTTAATGGAAAAAGGCTGCGAGCTCATGGATTATTTTCTAAAGAGCGAAGAAATATAAGGAGGAAGAAGTAAAGATGCAGAAACGTTTGATAGTGCAGAAATTCGGCGGCTCATCAGTGGCTAATGTGGAGCGCATCCAGAATGTCGCCAAAAGAGTGGTCAGGTACCGCAAAAATGGCCATGACCTGGTAGTCGTAGTCTCTGCTTTAGGAGACACAACCGATGAACTGATCGACTTAGCCAACAAAATAAATTCTGATGCCAGCGAACGTGAAATGGATATGCTGCTATCAACCGGAGAGCAGATATCAGTGGCGCTCCTGGCCATGGCCATACATAAACTCGGATACGAAGCCATATCATTTACAGGCGCGCAAGTCGGCATTATCACCGATAAGAACCATACCCGAGCAAAAATAGTCAAGATCAACGGCGACAGGATCAAAGAAGCGCTTAAAAATGGAAAGATCGTGATTGTCGCAGGGTTCCAAGGAATGACCCTAGACCAGGATATCACCACCCTTGGCCGCGGAGGATCTGACCTGACTGCGGTAGCCCTGGCCAAAGAGCTTGCGGCTGATGAATGCGAGATCTATACTGACGTGGAAGGCATCTTTACCACTGACCCGCGCATCGAGCCAAAGGCGCGTAAAATTGACGCTATTACTTACGATGAAATGCTTGAGATGGCCTCCCTTGGAGCGCAGGTCATGCAGGCGCGCTCTATCGAGGTAGCCAAGAAATTCAACGTACCCATACAGTGCCGGTCATCATTCTCTGATAAACCCGGTACCATGATCGTCAAGGAGGTCAAACACATGGAAGATGTAGTCTTGAGTGCCGTAACTTTAAACCGCAATGAAGCCAAGATCACTATCTGCACAGTTCCCGACAAGCCGGGAATAGCAGCCAAAATATTCAAAGAGCTAGCTGAGGCCGAAGTCAATATAGATATGATAGTCCAAAATGTCTCTCATCTGCGCCAGACCGATATATCTTTTACCGTCGCTAAATCCGGAGCAATGAAAGCCATAAAACTCACAAAAAAAGTTGCTAAGGCCATCGGCGCCGGAGAAGTGCTGGAAGATGAGGATATCGCCCGGGTATCGGTAGTGGGAGTAGGAATGAAATCACATCCCGGAGTCGCTGCTACCATGTTTGACACACTGGCAAAAAACAAGATAAATATCGAGATGATCTCTACATCGGATATAAGCATCTCCTGCATCATCAAGAATCAACTGGCGGAAAAAGCGGTAAAAGCCCTGCATCATGAATTCGGGCTGGACAAAAGATAAGCTATGAAAGAAGTCAAAATCTACGATACGACATTACGCGACGGATCACAGGGAGAAGGTATTTCCTATTCGGTGATGGATAAAGTGCGCATCGCCAAAGAGCTTGACCTCCTTGGCGTGCAATTCATAGAAGGCGGGTGGCCGGGCTCAAACCCCAAGGACATGGAATTCTTCCGCAAGATGTCCGCGAATAAGTTAAAGTCCGCAAAGCTGGTGGCTTTCAGCATGACCCGGCGCACGAATATATTAGCCGAAAAAGACTCTAATCTAAAATCGCTCCTTAAGGCCGGCGTGGAAATCGTCACTATCGTAGGCAAAACCTGGGACCTGCATGTGCGGGAAGTCCTGAAGGTCACGCCTGAAGAAAATATCCAGATAATCAAAGATACGGTCAAGTTCCTGACTTCAAAAGGTCTGACTATTTTCTACGACGCAGAACACTTTTTCGATGCCTTTAGAACTAACCGGGATTATAGCTTAGCCTGCCTTGCGGCTGCCATTGAAGCCGGAGCAAAAACAATATGCCTGTGCGACACCAATGGCGGAACCCTTACCTCAGAAATATCACGGGTGATCGGCGAAGTCCGCCAGAAATTCCCCAGCGCCAGCATCGGCATACACTGCCATAATGACGCGGGGGTTGCGGTTGCCAACAGCATTGCCGCGGTTGAAGCAGGCGCTGATATGGTGCAAGGGACGATCAACGGAATAGGGGAAAGATGCGGAAACGCGGACCTTATCCCGATCATCGCTAACCTTAAAATAAAGCTGGGGATAAAGTGCATACCTGATACAAATCTTAAGAACCTCACTTCGGTATCCCACTTTATCAGCGAAATCAGCAATATGCGGGTGAAAAACGAACAGCCCTTTGTAGGAGACTCAGCTTTCGCGCATAAAGGCGGAATGCACATCAACGCTATCATGAAAGATCCGCACACCTATGAGCATATCGACCCGGCGCTTGTCGGCAATCACCGCAGGATACTGATATCAGAGTTAGGTGGAAAAACCGGAATATTGCTGCGCGCCAAGTCTCTGGAACTGGATTTAGACAAAGAAGATCCGCAGACTAAGAAAATACTGCAGCTGGTGCAGAAACTTGAGCACGAAGGCTACCACTTTGAAGCGGCAGAAGCTTCATTTGAGCTCCTAATGAAACGCGCGCTTAAAAAATACAAGAAGTTCTTTGAATTAGAGGGTTTCCGGGTAGTTATCGAGAAACAATCAGATAAGAAAATCACTTCTGAAGCAATTATCAAAATCAAGGTGATGGGCGCTAAAGAACATACTGCCGCAGAGGGCGATGGCCCGATAAACGCCCTGGACAATGCCCTGAGAAAAGCGCTAAAAGATTTTTATCCCACGCTTTCCAAAATGCATTTATCAGACTTCAAGGTGCGTGTTTTGGATGAGAAATCCGGAACTGCCGCCCGGGTGCGCGTACTCATCCAATCGCAGGATGAATCAGACACTTGGAGCACTATCGGAGTATCGGAAAACATCATTGAAGCAAGCTGGCAGGCTTTAGTGGATAGCGTAGAGTACAAATTGCTCAAAGATAAGCTCGGTTAAAGCGGGAGGCAAAGATGGCTTGTCCTAATTGTAATTGTGAAAATCTTGCCAGTATTTTAACCCAGCAGGGAATAGAGGTTGATTACTGCCCTACCTGCCGGGGCATATGGCTGGACAAAGGCGAAATATACTACTTCACAAAAACACCCACCTACCTTAAACAGAACCTCGAAGAAGCCTTAAAGAACCCGCTACCCAGCAATAGGCTAAGCCCAAAAACAAATTCACCTTTAATAAAGATAGTCCTGTTCGGAATCAATCTAGACTACTGCACCCAAACAGAAGGGATCTGGCTTGACGAAGGGGAGCTGGAAAAACTACCCGGAGTCGATGCAAAGAATCTCGACATAAGCCTGGATAAGCGGGCCACATCTGCCTCTGCCGCCGCAAAAATGGGCGCGGAAACCGCAACAAAATTTACGGTTGCCGGAATCAGCCCTCTGCCAAACTTAACGCTCGCCTCGGTATTTACCCTGACAGGGCTTTACGCCCTGCTCACCTTGCTGCTTATACTATGCGTACAATTCCTACATATGCCTCCGGCAACAGCACTGACCACAGGCATTGTCATTGTGGCAATACAATTTATTTTTGGCCCATTCATCATGGACCTGTCGTTACGCTGGTTTTACAAGGTCTCATGGCAAGCCCCCGAAGAGCTGCCGCAAAATCTTAGAGATTTTATCATTCGCATAGCCGCGGAGAAAAAGATAAAGTTCCCCAGAATCGGCCTGATCCCTGACGGAGCGCCCCAGGCTTTTACCTACGGACACCATCCGAATAACGCCCGCATTGTCTTTTCCAAAGGGCTGCTCCTATTGCTTAATCCCGAAGAAACAGAAGCTGTCGCTGCCCACGAAATAGGGCATGCTGTCCACTGGGATATGCTTGTCATGACCCTGGCAAACCTTGTGCCTTTGGTTTTGTATTACATTTACCGCACTCTTATCAGAATGCGATCGGGAAGTAATGATAAATCCGCCCCTATTCGGCTCATGATCGCCGTTACTTCTTATGTGCTTTATGTCATCTCGGAATATGTGGTGCTTTGGTTTTCCCGCACCAGAGAGTATTTCGCCGACAGATTTTCCGGAGAGATCACCGGCAATCCGAACGCACTGGCTCAAGCGCTGGTTAAAATAGGTTACGGCCTGGCAGGACAAAAATCCGCAGGTAAAGAAGAGGCTAAACGGCGGCCGCAAATGGAAGCCATAGGTTCAATGGGCGTTTTTGATACGCGCACCGCCCAAAGCCTGGCAGTTGCCGGATACTCCACGGCAAATATGGGAGGAGAGGTAAACAAAGAGCTACTGAAAGACGCCATGAAATGGGACCTTTGGAACCCATGGGCGCTGTATTATGAGCTGCACTCAACCCACCCCCTGATCGCCAAACGCCTCGACAGGCTTAGCGAACAATCAGCATATCTGGGGAAAACCCCATACATCGTCTTTGACCGCAGCAGGCCGGAGTGCTTCTGGGACGATTTTCTTATCGATTTATTTTTTATGGCTTTGCCTATTGCTGCAATCATCGCTGCGGTAGCTTTATATTACCCGATAATCGCAACATCTGCGGTAAAGTTTTGGGCAGGCCTGGCGATGATCTTCGGAGCAGGCTACCTGATAAACATTGTATATTCCTATGCCTCGGGAAAAGAGTACCCTGAATTTACTGTCGCGGGTCTTCTTAAAAACGTAAAGGTATCGGCAATAAGGCCCATACCCTGCACATTAAGGGGCAAGATAATCGGGCGCGGGGTCCCTGGCCTGATATGGTCAGAAGATTTCGTCCTGCAGGATGAGACAGGGATAATATTCCTGGATTTCCGCCAACCGCTGGGGATATGGGAATTTCTCTTCGGACTGCTTCGGGCAAAGAAATATGTAAACGAAGACGTGATCGTAAGCGGTTGGTATCGCCGAAGCCCGGTTCCGTATATTGAATTGAAAACCTTGCGCGACTCGCAGGGAAAGACACTTCGCTCATATGTCTATTATGTAAAACTGGTGGTTTCTTTCCTGCTTATAATCGGAGGAATTATTTTTTTCTATGCCTAATCTAAAAATATGCGGATGAACAAAAGTCTGTTGATCAGAAAAACTAAAATTGTCCTTAAAGATAATAAGCATCTATTGTTTCTGTTGTTCTTATGGTTCTTTCTCGGCTTTGCTGTTTACTTCTTCCTTTTAAGGCTTAGCTTCATCGAGTCTCTAAAAGCCAGTTTCTTTCTCAAACACATCGAAAACGATTTCTCTTCAGCGTACCTAATGTGGTCTCAGGGAATAGTCTTCGGAGTGATCTTCACGCTCATATTTCAGAACATAATGCAGAAATATAACCCGGAAAGAGGTTGCCGCATGATTGCAAAAGAGACAAAAAACCATTTTGTTGTGGTAGGTTTTACTCATTTGGGCGCGAGGCTGATAAAGCACTTCAGAGACAATAAAATCCCGTACTGTCTTATTGAAAAGAACAAAGACGCTGTAGACGACCTTCTCAGGGATGGCGAACCTGTAATCGTTGATGACGCCAAAGAGGCCGACGCCTTAATCGACGCCAATGTGCAAACGGCGCGGGCGGTTATTATCGCCTCCAATAACCTTGAAACAGCGCTCCTGGTGACCAAACGCTCCAGAGAGCAGAATAAGGATTGTATGATCATAACAAGGTGCTACCATGACGAATTTGCCGAAATAATCGACAGTCTAGGAGCCAGTGAAGTGATCTCTTCCTCAAGAAACGCTTTTGATGATATTTTGACAAGGCTAAAGAACCTGACATAGCCATGACTGCTAAAAAACAAGGTAAGAATAAAACTTGCGCCGGAAAGTATTTGGAGATCTACATTGAAAAAGACGGCAAGGCTATTTTAACACCTTTAACAAACAGGACATTAAACGCTTTTCAAACTATTGTCGGAAAAAAGAAAACCGAACAAAGCCTTTTTTGCGGCTAAATAACACGGGGAGACAGATGGAAACCAAACACGATAAAGAAATAGATGTGCTGGTGCGGGCGCGTTATTCGCTGATCTATCTGGTAAGCTGGGAAGAAGGGCGCATCACCGAACGGCTCAAAGAAATGGCCGCACGGCGCGGGAAAAAACTCTACCTTTGGTCGATCACCCGCGGGATATTCAAGCCCGAAGATGAACCCACAAAAGTGGATTCCCAGACCCGCGATCCGCTGAATGCGCTTGCCTACGTAGAAAAGTGCCCGGACCCGGCATTATTTGTATTCCTGGATTTTCATTCATACCTTAACGACCAGACCGTCATCCGCAAGATGCGCGACCTGGTAAGCAACCTTAAGGATACCTATGAAACGCTGATCATCCTTTCTCCGGTATTGACTGTGCCGGTAGAACTGGAAAAAGATTTCGTGGTGATTGATTATGATTTGCCGCACTATGAAGAAATAGGCGAACTGCTAGAAAACATTATCTCGGTAGTCTCTAAAAACCAGGAAGTACATATTGACCTGCCTGCCGATACCAAAGAACGGCTGATCAAAGCATCATTGGGTTTGACCCGCTCAGAAGCAGAAAATGCTTTTGCCAGAGCGATAGTCACGGATAAAAAACTAGATATAAACGACATAGACAGCATCCTGGAAGAAAAAAAACAGGCTATACGTAAAAGCAAACTTCTAGAGTATTATGAATCAAAGGAAGAATTCGCCAATGTCGGAGGCCTTGATTGCCTGAAGGACTGGCTAACCAAACGTGGGGTAGCTTTTACCAAGAAAGCAGAGGAGTTTGGCCTGCCACAGCCAAAAGGGATACTTTTAATAGGCGTACAGGGCTGCGGTAAAAGCCTTACTGCCAAAGCAGTAGCCAGCCTCTGGAAGCTGCCACTTTTACGCCTTGATATCGGCTCGGTTTTTAGCGGCATTGTCGGCTCATCTGAAGAAAATATGCGCCGCGCGATAAAAACAGCAGAGGGTTTAGCGCCAATAATCCTTTGGATCGACGAAATAGAAAAGGGGCTCTCGGGAGTACAAAGCTCGACATTCTCCGACGCGGGGACCGCTGCCAGGGTATTCAGCACATTCCTTACCTGGCTTCAGGAAAAAACCGCGGCTGTCTTTGTCATCGCAACCGCCAATAATATTCAACAGCTTCCTCCGGAACTGCTGCGCAAAGGAAGGTTCGATGAAATCTTCTTTGTGGATCTACCGGCCGCACCGGACCGCAGAGATATATTCAAGATACATATCAAGAAACGTAAACGCGATCCCGCCAACTTTGACCTGGATTTACTTTCCCGGGAAAGCGATGGTTATAGCGGTGCAGAAATAGAACAGGCAGTCATCGCCTCCATGTATGATGCTTTCCTGCAAAACAGGGATATTGACACCAAAGACATCGTTAATAGTGTCAAGGTAAGTGTGCCGCTCTCGGTGACTATGAAAGAAAATATTGATGAGATCAGGGATTGGGCAAAATACCGCGCCCGCATGGCCTCTAGCACGCAGAAAGATTCTGGCAGTAGAAAAGAGCGCAAACTGGAATTGTAATGACTGAAAAATCCCTCAAGCGCTTTGAGAAGCTGGAGAATATCCCGGCGGATACCTTTGTCAAAGAAGGCATCCAGATTTCCCGGCGCTTTGAGCGCCTGGAAATAGGCAACAAGAAAATCGAAGTCGCTATCACAGACCGGATCAGCCTCCAGGAAAAGCCACCCGAGGCGCTTATTTACTGGATAATCTGCCCGTATTGCGGGGCTGAGAACACCGCGGATTCTGGAGCTTGCGTTCTTTGTAAACACGCTCTGCGCACCAAACTTGCCGAAGAAGTGCGGTCAAACGCAAGCCAGATGAAGAAATGCACGGTTTGCGGCGCGGTAAACCACAAAGAAAGAAATAACTGCTGGGTCTGCGGAAAAAGCCTTTTTGAGGACGGCACCACTATCGCCAGCGAACAAAACACCACCAACACCATTATCCTGAATATTGATAATAAAGAATACCGCTCAACAGACCAAAATCTGCCGGCGGATGTCAAAGAGCTTATTGAACGGATAAGGCGTGAAGGCTACAGTCAACGGCTGATCGATGACTGGGTTAAACGTAAACAATCGCAGGCTCAGGCAAAAACCGGAGATATTGAGCGCAGGATTGGTGATTTACAACTTCAAATACGCGGCCGGTCTACACAGATTATTATAGGGGTCATATTTGCCATACTATTCATAATCCTTAAAATCATGACCTCAAAATAGGAGCGCAAATGTCTTCGCACGGCTCGATCATAACTGAGATAATGGACCTGATAGAATTAAAGCGCACCCTTGCAGACCTGCAGCTGAAATACACAGATGCCAAGAAAATGACCACCTGTGACGGAGCAGTCCACAAGGTTGATGTAATGATCGGGGATCCTAACGGCCGACAGATCGGCCTGGAAAAAACGGAAAAAGGCGCTTACCGTTTTATTACTGATAACGCGGGACTTGACAATCAACAACTTAAAACCCAAAAAGATTTTCTCAACAAGATCCGCCAAAAATATGCCTACAATAAGATAGTCACAGAGCTAAAAAACCAAGGCTACACCATCTCAGAAGAAGAAAAAGTGCAGAACAATACCATTAAGCTCGTAGCCCGCAAATGGTCTTAAGGAGCAGCTAAGAAAATGCCTGGAAAACACGAAATAGAGTTATTTATTTCCGAAGATGGAGAATTAAAAGTGCACATAAAAGGGATTAAGGGGCCAGGCTGCACAAAAATCCTCGATTCTCTAGCCAAAGAAATCGGCACTGAAAAAGACAGGGAACTGACCAGCGAATACTACGAAACCGATAAAACCAATAACATCAACCGGACGAACACTTGATGATCGATTTACCCAGCCGATACAATCCGAAAGATACAGAAGACAAGTGGTACGCGATCTGGAACGATAAGGGCTACTTTAGCGCCAAAGCCAACCCCGATAAGAAGCCATTTTCCATAGTCATCCCGCCACCCAACGTCACCGGCATTCTGCACATGGGGCATGCCCTGAATAACACTATCCAGGATATCCTAATCAGATACCACCGGATGATGGGCGAAGAAGCCCTATGGATGCCCGGCACTGACCACGCCGGCATCGCCACGCAAAACGTGGTCGAGAAATCCATTGCCAAGGAAGGGCTGAAGCGACAGGACTTAGGCAGAGATAAATTCATCGAACGGGTCTGGCAGTGGAAGGAGCTTTACGGCTCGACCATCATCCGCCCGCTGAAAAAACTGGGTGCCTCCTGCGACTGGCAGCGTACCCGCTTCACCATGGATGATGTTTACTCAAAGAGCGTGCTTGAGGTATTTATCAGGCTCTATGCAAAAGGGCTGACCTACCGCGGCAGCTATATCATCAACTGGTGCCCCAGGTGCCAAACAGCGCTTTCTGATGAAGAAGCACC
>CAYHBB010000019.1:0-26721 GCA_964354795.1 uncultured Planctomycetales bacterium
TTTTTCAAAAACAAAATCAGAAAAAGTATAATAGTTGAGCTTGCTCAGGCGATTGCCAAAAATATCTTTAAGCACTTCCAGTGAAAACGGGCCCTGCACATCAAGCTTAGCCGTCTTATCGGAAACATTCTCAAAACTTCCGGCCCCGGTAAGATTATTCCTTAAATGAGCTTCATCACCAGCAGTAGTCGCAGCATTGACCACTAACATCCAATTATTCTCTTTGAGGCGGTAAACTACCAGATCATCAATTATCCCGCCAGACTCATTGAGCATGAAACCGTAGCGGCAGGAACCGACCGGCACTAAGGAAATATTCTGAGTGACAATACGGTCAAGCCCGCTTGAAGCAGCCTCGCCTTTCAACAGTAACTCTCCCATATGACAAATATCAAAAACGCTAACTCCCTTACGGGTATGTGCGTGCTCAGCCAGAATACCCTCGTACTGAATGGGCATCAGCCAGCCGCCAAAAGGGGCAAGCTTTGCGTTCAGACGCCGGTGTTCATCTATGAGAGGAGTGGTTTTGAAATCCATCCGAGAGGAAGCTTTTAGTCTTCTTTCTTGATCAACGCCTTGCCTACTAAGATAACAATTGCTACTACTACCGCAATACCTAATATAGCAGATATTATATAGGCAAAACTCAAACTGGGCAACCCCTTTTCTTCCCAGCCTTTAAAGGCGTAATCAGGCATCGGCGCACGCCAAATACCGGAAAGTTTTTCCAACCCTTTGGGAATATAGCCAGCAAGCTTACGTATTTCTTCAACACCCCACTCCCCCCAGGCACTGCCGGCCAAAAAGTGCTCCGGCAAGAGTAGGCCCAAAGGAGACAGAAGTATCAATATCCCTAACCCCAACCATAATTTATTTATTGTCTTCATAGAAAAGTTCTGGAGAGCGTTTCTGTAGATATTTTATCACCAGCGCCGTAATGATAGCCTCGACCCAGCCGAATATTAATAGATGCTCACCAAGCATGACTGGTAATGCGACATTCAAGCCATAAGGACAATACAATACCTGTCCACTGGCTGTTTTATGAAGTAACGGCTGGATGCCGAATTCAAATCCGGTCAGCGCCGCTGCCAGATTAAGCGCTAAATATGCGGCAACTCCTGCGGCAATCACCCTTCTTCCTGATCCGATAGACGCATTAAAACTTATAGCCTTATAAATATAATACCCGGCGAAGGGCATGGCAAAAGCCATGTTAAAACAATTAGCCCCGAGGGCAGTGATCCCTCCGTCTCCGAATAATAAAGCCTGGACTACTAAAGCCACGGTTATGGCGATACAGGCTGCCCATGGCCCTAAAAGTATGGCTACTAATACCCCGCCGACAGCGTGGCCAGTCGAGCCACCGGGAATCGGCACGTTAAACATCATGATCACAAAAGTAAATGCTGCTCCAATTGCCAGCATGGGCACTTGCCTAGCCTTAAGAGTCTTTTTAACTATCCTTGAAGCAAGCGCCCATATAGGCAGCATCACCGCGTAAAAGAAACCGCAGGTCGCCGGCCCCAAATAACCGTCAGGAATATGCATATTTAGAATTTCTTGGTAATGCTGAATTTCCCAGGCTACTGACACCCACTTCCATTCTCCGACTCCTTGACACCCCGGCCCTATTCCCGGACAATTGACGCCCGTCTAATTTTACGTTGCAATAAATATACCGCTATGTTAACATAAAATCATGTTTTTAGAAACTAAAAATAGGATCGAATCCGAGCTCACTAGCTATATCCGCCAGATCGACCGGCTGCACAACTTAAGCCGCCTCTCCCCCGTACTTTTCTCCCATATCAAGGAATTCATCTCCAGAAAAGGCAAGCGTATCCGGCCCATTTTGTTCACTGTCGGCTACCTTGGCTACGCCTTAAAACCGGCTCCCGGCCTTTACCGTAGCGCCCTCTCCATCGAACTTCTGCATGACTTCATGCTCATCCATGACGACATCATCGACAAATCCGATACCCGCCGGGGCAAACCATCAATGCACACCATGCTCAAGAAGTATCTGATGGGAAAGAAGGGCGTAAAGTTCACCGGTGAAGACCTGGCTATCGTCATCGGTGACGTGCTCTACGCCATGGCGCTGGATGCTTTTCTTTACGTAAAAGAAAAGCCGCTTCAGAAAGAAGCGGCACTTAAAAAACTGATAGAGGCGGCATTCTTTACCGGCTGCGGAGAATTCATTGAGCTTTTGTACAGCGCCAAAGGGATTGATGAGATCAAAAAAGATGATATTTACAAGATCTACGACTTAAAAACCGCCAACTACACCTTTGCCTCACCCCTTGCTATAGGCGCCACTCTTGCCGGAGCAAGCGAAAAAGAGGTAAAGCAATTGTTTCAATACGGGCTATATCTGGGAAGAGCCTTTCAGATACAAGACGATATACTCGGGATATTCAGCGAGGAAGAGAAAATAGGAAAATCTAATCTTACCGACCTGCAGGAAGCAAAAAAAACAGTGCTGATTTGGCACGCCTTTCGCCATTCGAATAATAGCGGCAAGCTTAAGATCAAAAAGATCCTATCCAAGAAAAACGTGGGCAAAAAAGACCTGCTTAAGATGCGTGAAATTATTATAAAATCAGGCGCGCTTGATTATGCCAGGCAGGAGATCGATTTACTGCTTAATAAAGCAACGGCTCTCAACAATAGCTCTTCAATGAGAAAAAACTGCAAGAAATCACTTGACTTATTTTCGCAACAAATGCTTAGCCTCTAACTTCTTACTTTCCCCCTTCGTAACAGACATATTTACAGGTATTGTTCTTTACATCGCGCGCCAGCTCGCAGCCGGAGTCTATCTCGAAAGCGCTAGCAAGATACAACTCATACTTATCCTTATTACCCTTTGCCTGATACACCTCAGCAAGACGCACATAAGCATTGGCAAAAAGCGGATCAAGCTCGATTGACTTAGTAAGATATTCCTCGGCCAGCAACAGGTCCCCCCCGACAAAACCGGGAGCCAGAAGATAAAAACTCCCCAGCCCATACTTGACCGCCGCGTTTTCCGGCTGCAGTTTCTCAGCTTTCTTAAGATTAGCGAATACCGCAGTGCCGTTGATCAGTTTGGAAAGCGGGCCTCCAAAATGGGCGATCGCGCCCTTGGCCCCGCCGTACAATAAATACGCCCGCACATAATTGCTTAAGTCCACTTTATTTTTATCCTGATTCATGACTTTAAGCGCCATGCGCACCGAGCCGTTAAAGTCCATCTGAATATACTTCACATAAGCCGAAGTGATATAGGCGGGTGAAAAATCTGGATTTGATTTTATAATCTCATCGATTATTTTCTTGCTTGGCTCCAGCTGATGCTGCCGTCGCAAAACCTCTGCCACCCCCCAACGCGCCTCAAAAATATCCGGACTGGAATCTAAGATCTTCTGAAAAACCTCTTTTGCTTCTTTGTCCTTGTGCTCATTAAGATATACCAGGCCCAGTACATACTGGGCTTCAGCGGAATCAGGCTTTGCCTGAACCGCAGTCAAAGCCTCAGGCAAATTTGTTTTATCCGCTCCCTCATGCAGCTTGACCCAATCCAAAGCAAATGAAAGATTTACCCCGGAAAGAAATACCAGCGCCAATAATAAAACGGTTCTTTTCATGCTGTCTCCCTAAAAAAAATGCCTTCTTTATTCAAGAAGGCATTTTGCGATTATAATATACAAATTACGGATTAATAAACTATCGATAGCCCTGCCAGATACATATCCACATTTATCCCTGAATTAGGACTCTTAAAGGAATTATTGGATAGATGGCGATATCTGTATCCTACGGTCAAAGCCAGATTGTCTTTTAAGAAATACATCAGGCCTACTCCACCCTGAGGGAGAAAATTATACTGGGTCGACTGCTCGCGGGTGTGCTGGCTCATATAAAGCATACCTAATCCGCCCTCGACATATGGATAAAACTTTTTTGTCAGAGGAAAAGCATACTTCAAAACAAAGTTGCTTCCTATTTCCACGTTATTATTAGGGCTGACTACAGTATTGATAAACGGCTCAAGCTGTAACTCCAAAAGCCCTTTGGTATCCAACCCGAATTTATTGATGAAGGGGTTAAGATCCAAGCCTAAACGGAATATTGTCAGGACAAGCTCATAATCCGGCTTTTCGTCAAGCGGGCCGCTGGCATAGCCGCTAAAGATACCGATTTCCTTGAGCCAACGCGGATGATCTGAGGTTTCCTTAGGGCTAGAAGGCGCTTCAGAAACTGCCTGCTGTTCGACAGCGGCTAACTGCGCTTCTCCAATACTGCCTGATGCAGGCGCACGAGTTTCATCTGCCGCAAAAGCATTAACTAAAACAAAGATAAAAACAAAAGATAAAAATAATAAAACGCCAAATTTAGTATTTTTCATATTTTCTCTCCTGTGCCAATATTTTAACCCAGAGTTTCCCTTTGTCAAGTAATTTCATTGAGTTAGGTTAATAATATCATCACAGATCCTGCGCATATCCTCTTCTTCAATAAAGGCGCTTGTAGACAATGTCAGAGAGTGTTCAGCCACATAGCGGGCATTCGGGAAAACCTTGCGCGGCAGGAAATCCCGTAAATACGGATACTCCGTGATAGAACAAGCGTAGATCTGCGAAACACCCATCCCAGAACCTTCTAACGCCTCAAGGACAGCGTTTCTCTTGTTTAAATCAGTAAGCAAAACGGTTAAGTAAGGATAATTGGCGCGCGAATCACGCGACTCCCTGATTATGCGTATTCCTCTTAGATCCTTAAGCTTATCTATATAAAAATTCGCCCTTGCGCGCTGCTTATTGATCTCCTTTTCTAGGCGGCCAAAAGCAGCATGGCCGATCTTCTGCCTGATAAATGACACCCTGTGTATGGGAAAATCCTCCGTAAAATCCTCGATGCAGGCCTTTAGTTCCCGGCCGCTGGCTCTCCAAAAGATCTGCGGAAGCTGATAAACAAACCAGAAAAGCTGCGGGCGATAGACTATTGAGTATCCGAATAATTCCGCGACTTTTAAGCTTTCGGAAAGAAAAGATCTTTTCATCAGCTTGCGCGCCTTAGCCTCCATGACCCGCGCGTATTCCTCTTTTGCGGTGACCGCTACTCCTCCTTCATAAATAGTCAGGCCCTTGCCACGGCAAAGGCTATAAAATGCAAAGTCGCCGAGGGTACCGACCTGCCTACCTTTATACTCCGAACCCAATGCCTGCGCGCAATCCTCAACAATAAAAATACCGTGCTTGCGGGCCACCTGCTCCACAGCCTCAAAATCTACCGGCATCCCCGCCAGATGCACAGGAACGATCGCCAGGATATCGTCGTTGGTTTTGCATATCTCCTGAAGCGAGGCGTGGCTGAAACTAAAATCATCTTTATAAATATCGCAGACCTCGACTTTTAGGCCGGCGCGCTTTATAGCCAGCGGCACCAAAGGACAGACATAAGACGGGATGACCACGGTCTTACGAGAGGATAATTCTTTAAGGGTTTCCAGAATAAGATAAAACGCGGATGTGCCGGAGTAGGTGACCTTGGCGTAAGTTATATTAAGATAATTCTGAAAATCATTGGCCAGACAGTTCTTCCCGGCTCTTGAGCTAAAAGCGGAGAAGATATCCCGCAAAGACAGCGGAAATCCTGCGGTGGGAGGGATTTCACGGAATAGGCTCATACTCTCCTTAATTATTTGTTTACTCTAAAGGTTATTCTATGTTAGAATACAGCTCAAATCAAGCTATTTAGAAATTTAAAATCATGTCTAAGAAAAAAATCACCCTCACCATACTGCTATTCCTGATCTTCTGCGATATTCTGGAGACTTTCACTCAATTTTGTTTCAAGAAATCCGCGCTCTCCGCAAGTGAGATAGACATCGCGAACCTCAGCCAGATAGCCACATTCCTGCACAGCGCGATGACCTCTCCTTTTCTGTGGTTTGGCCTTCTCTCGACGATCTCTACCTTCGTCATCTGGTCGACGATACTCTCAAAGATAGACTTGAGTGTTGCCGTGCCTGTAGCCAGCTTCAGCTATATCCTGGTGCCGCTGACCTCGATCATCTTCCTACATGAAAAAGTAGAGCTCTTACGCTGGGTAGCGATAGGCTTTATTCTTATAGGAGTTATTCTTGTTTCGCTGACCAGCGAAGAGAAAAAGGAGTCAGCGTGAAGACAAGCCTCTTTTTGATCATCGGACTGATCGTGCTCACCAGTATCTGCGACACCATCAGCCAGATATGCCTGAAGACCACCATCAATTCGCTCGGCGAGTTCTCCTCCCGCCACTTTAAAAACGTGGTACGCTTTATCCTAAGGCTGATACTAAAGCCCAAAGCCTGGTTGGCACTTGTTTTTAGCGCCCTGTCACTTATCATCTGGCTCCTGGTACTCTCGAAAGCTGACCTTAATTTCGCCTTCTCAGTGGACAGCATGCACTACATATTTATCGCCATTGGATCAAGTTTATTACTCAAAGAAAAAGTCGGGGGAATACGCTGGCTGGGAACATTTTCTATCGTGGTGGGGATTATCCTCGTAACTATCAGCTGATCTTACCTTAACTGCCTTAACGCCAAATCCGCAGCTTCATCTCCTGAAACAAAACATCCGTGTATACCGCAACCCGGGCTGGTCCAGGCGCCGGCAAGAAGCAAACCTTTGATCTTGGTTTTCTGAGGAAAACGGTTAATGCTTGACTGCCCGACGGTCTGGGCAAAACCATAGACCGCGCCTTCAGGAAGAGATGCGTATCTGGCCATGGTCTTAGGAGTAGCTGCTTCCATATATTCTATGTGTTTCGACAAACCAGGCAGATATTTCTCTAACACCGCGACGATTGCCTCGGCGGTCTTTAACTTTCTCTTCGCATATTCCTCAGCGCTAAGATTTTCCCACAACGCATAATCCGCAAAAGTCATCAGGCATAAACTAGATTTGCCCTGAGGAACAAGTCCAGGGTCAAACTGAGAATGGTCGACCAAAGCAAAGCTGGCGCGGCTATAGTCGCCATCCAGACAGGCCTTGAACGCCTGATCGTGGTCATAGCCGGGATTTAAGGATAAAAGCGGATAGCGCATACCCACTTCTTTAGCCGCAACGTCCAGCCCCAGATACAAAGTAAAAGCGGAAACTGATTTTTGCATGGAAGAAAGTTTCTTGGCGTACTCAGTTTTTACAAGATTGCTGTCTATAAGCTTAGTCAACGTATCAATAGCGTTGGCGTTTGAAATAACTACCTTTGCCCTGAATTCTTCGTCTTTATCGGTACGCACTCCTGTAACTTTCCCGCCATTTTCGGTAATGATCTGAGTCACGATTGTATTAAACTTGACCTCCGACCCATATTCCCCGATCCTCTCGGCCATGGCGGAAAATAATTTTCCGAACCCTCCCTTGATATAAGCGGTCTCTGCGCCCCAGCAGCCTCTTAATACTATCAGAAAATAAAAAGCTGATAACTCCGAAGGCGGCAGGCCGACAAAACCCCAGAGGGTGCTGATAATTGAACGCGCTCGATTGTCTTTGATTTTCTTAGGAATAAACTGTTCTAAAGTAAGGCAGGATGTTTTTATTATAGCCGGATACACCAGAGGGGATAAAGCCAGCTTAAGCCATAGAGGGATCTTCGCATGCATGAAATGATCAAACTGCTTGTAGAACTTTGCGATGCTACGAAAGAACTCAGTGACCCCAACTTTATCCTGAGGAAAATTATCATTAAGCCAGACCTTAAAGCTTTCAAAATCATTACCCACCAAAAAGTCATGATCCGGATATACCACCCTGCCAAATTCATTGAGTTTTATGTATTCGACTTTCTCACTTACCCCAAATTTATCAAGTGCGGCCCTGACCTCTCCTGCGGGCATAAGGTCATCCACAAAATGCAAAGAAGACTCGAAGGTAAACCCTTTTCTCTTAAAGCTGGTGCCCACGCCTCCGGCAACCGGCTGCTTCTCAAGCACCAGGACCTTTTTCCCGTTTGCGGCAAGTTTAAGCGCGCTGGATAATCCGGCCATGCCTGCGCCGATCACTATGCAATCGTACTCTTTCATAATCTGTTGATGAATTTTAAGGTTTCCTGGGCTACCAGGTCTTTCTGCTTATCAATGACTATCATATGGTAGCTATCATCCAGGATCACCAATTGCTTATTGACTGATCCGATATGCTCAAGGATATAGCGCGCGTTCTTGGGGCTGGTCATATCGTCTTCCTGGGCATGGATTATAAGGATGGGGGATTTGACCGCAGGCATCTCTTTTTTTACCACTTCGGCAAAACGGCGGTGCTGATAAAGGCAGGCCAGCGGAAAAAACGGGCTGCCGAAAAGCAGGACCTTCTTGCTAAACTCGCGCGAACTTGAATTCTTATAAAACCTCTCGATGCTCCAACGAAGCTCCTCGTCTTTTAAACCGTACGGCCAGCCTTCTCGTATATCTATGGCGTTCCTCAAGAACGGGATCGGCCAAACGAGGTTCAGGAATATCTTGCCCTTATGCAAGGCCCAGCCGTCGTAAAATAATGTTGGGGCAAAAGCGATGATCCCAGATACATCCTCAGGAAATTTATAAGCCAAGTGCGCGGCGACCAAGGCGCCCATGGAAATGCCGCCGACAAATACCTTCTCGTGCTCTTTCTTAAGCTGCTCGAGGTCTTTTGCGCAGAAATCGGCTATTTCTTCCCAGGTCACCTTCTTAAGCTCGCTCAAAGTACTGCAGTGCCGGGGCAGAGTATTGCAGAAAACCGTATAACCAGCCTTGTTCAGCGACTTACCCAGATAGCGCATCTCCGAAGGCGTACCGGTGATCCCGTGGATCAAAAGTACGGCGTTTGGCCCGCTGCCTTTAAGAAAAAAAGTGTAACCTTTATTAGCTTGCGTTTCCATAATGGGCTCCATTATAGCACAAAACTTTTTTTGGTAAACTTTTGTTTGTCAGCAAAACAAATCCGTCGTTTAAGACTTTTCGCTAAGTCTCATGGCTGGTCGGCTTGTCTTGTTTCTCGCAGGGACGCTTGGTGCGGCCCAGCGTGCCGCACCTGCGCTCATTTCCAGCCCCTCGCCTGCACGCCAAAGGCGTGCGCCATGCCCGCTCGTGGCTTCCATGCCCTGCTCGAAACCAAGCCAAGCCTCCCGCCAACTGAAGAACTATATCTATCTGCTTAAAACTAATATTTAGTTTAGCGGCTGACTTGGACTGATTTCGAGCGGGGCGTCCGAGGACCGAGCGGGCACGGTTGCCCCTCATTTACCATATAGGGCAGAGCGAGGTCCGCAGGCCGAGCGAAGTTTTGCCACGCTGGGGCAAAACGAGCGCCCCCGCGAGAAACAGTACAAGGCGGCCGTTAAAAACAAACTTTTGTTTGTCTGGGGATGAGTTTTTGCTATACTAGCGCTTATGCGGCAAGACGACGGCAGGCTCACTTTCTCCATCACAGACACGATCGACAATATCCCCAAAAGCGACTGGGACAGGCTGTTCGGAAAAGACTGCATCGAGGGCTGGGGATTCCATAAAACGCTTGAAGAATCAAAGATCAAAGAGTTCTCTTTCGGCTACGCGCTGATCAAAAGAAATAACACTCTCTGCGCCATCATCCCTTTCTTCATCAACGATTTTTCCTTCGCCACCATCATCCAAGAGCCCCTGCAGAAATTCATTCTCTTTGTGCAAAGGTTCTGGAACCGCTTCCTACGGGCAAAGATTATCTTCGTAGGAAACCCCCTGACTGAAAAATTGCGTATAGGCATATCTGCCGATGAGAAAATAAACGAAGTCATGAAAGAAGCTGTAAACGGCCTTTCCTCATTTTCCGCCAAAACAGGAGCTTCAGCCATGCTCTTCTATAACTTAACCGAAGGACAAAAAGACATTGCCTCTGCACTCAAACAAAACGGATTGTTATGCATGGAAAATTTCCCCAACACCGTCCTTGAGATCAAAGCGAAAAGCCTTGAGGATTTTATTCAGAACCTCGGCTCCAGCACCCGCAAAGACCTGCGCCGCAAATTGCGCAAAACCGCTTCCTTTGCCACTCTCAAAACAGAGGTCCTCACTGATATAAACATCATACAAAATGAGCTCTACAAATTATACGCATGCAACTTTGAAGAATCGGATGTGCATTTTGAAACACTCACTTCCGAGTTTTTCCGCAATATCCAAAAAAACATGCCAGAGTCAGCGCGTTTCTTCATCACCAGGGCCGGCGAAAAAATTGTAGCTTTTAATCTATGCCTAGTTAAAGGCAATACCTTGATAGACAAAGTCATCGGCATGGATAAAAATGTATCCCGCATATACAGCCTCTATTACACCACCTTCTGCGAGAATATCGACTGGTGCATTAAAAACGGCATACGCTACTATTGTTTAGGCATCACCGATTACCATCCCAAGCTGCGCCTGGGGGCAAAACTCATGCCTTTATACATCTACGTAAAGTTGCTCAACCCGCTTCTTAAGCTCTTCAGCAGGCCACTGGTCAGATTTATCCAACCTAAAAACTTCGACCCCACCTTGAAGAATCTGAGAGAAAATGATCTGGTTTTAAGAGAGGAACTTCTTTAACACGAGGCAGGCATTATTGCCTCCGAAGGCTGAGGCATTGTTGAGGGCGATACTGACTTTCTGCTGACGGCAGGCATTAGGCACGCAGTCGATATCGCAATCTGGGTCAGGTGTCTGGAAATTAATGGTCGGAGGGATTACGTCATCCTTGACCGCCAGAGAACAAGCGATGGCTTCAATAGCGGAAGCCGCACCCATGGTGTGTCCGAGCATGGACTTTATTGAACTGACCGCCAGTAACTTATAGTTATCTGCGAAGACTTTCTTTATCGCCAGGCACTCTTCTTTATCGTTTGCAGGCGTACCTGTGCCGTGGGCGTTGTAATAATCCACATCTTGCGCCTTGATGCCGCTTTCTTTAAGAGCCTTGGCAATCGCCTCGGCAATCCCCTCAGAGTATGGTGCTGTCATATGATGCGCGTCACAACTTAGGCCATAGCCAAGAATTTCGGCATATATCGCAGCACCCCTATTCAAGGCGCTCTCCAGCGGCTCGACCACCACTATTCCCGCGCCCTCGCCAACCATCATCCCTTTTCTGAACTTGTCAAAAGGCTGCACCTTTTCCGGAGCTACCGCAAGTAATCGGTTAAATCCAATAAAGGCGATGCGCGAAAAAGCATCCGTCCCACCTGCCAGCATTATCCCGGCTTCACCAGAGCGGATGCGATCGAAAGCATAGCCGATAGCGTAATTCCCGGCTGCGCAGGCGGTAGGTATCACATACGAGGGGCCGCATAAACCAAATTCCTGCGCGACATTTCTAGGAAGGCTATCCGTAGGCAGTATCTGTATGTGCATTGGGTCTATCACTGCATCTTTATTCTTTATCCAAGCCTCATTGATTTTCTGAAAAGTCTGTGACTCCCCCATGGTCGTGCCCAAGGCAACGCCCATATTTGAACAAATTTCCTGATTGAGTTTTATTTTAGAATCACTGATCGCCAAAGATGCCGCGGCAATAGCCAATTGGGAAGCCCTGCCCATTGATTTTATTTTCTGTGAGGATAAAAAAAGAGCGGGATCGAAATTCTTGATCTCACCGCCCAGGTGGGTAGTAAACTCTGCAGTGTCAAAGCCCGATATTTCGCTGATGCCTGAGGTTCCGGCGCAAAGCGCCTTCCAGAAAGCCTCCCTTCCGATACCGATGGAGGATACAACTCCTATGCCTGTGATGACAACGCGCGCGGGCTTCATGCTTCTTTAGCTATGAAACTTATTTCACCGCCAGCTACTTCCTTCTCTTCCACAAAAGCCTGCGCCTTGACTATCGCCGCCCCTGAGATGACTTTTATCGGCTCAACGACTATCTTCAACTGGTCTCCGGGAAGCACCGGATGCAGAAAGCGCACCTTGACCGAGCCTAGATAATAATTCATTTTTTTCTTGGCCAAATAATTCTCACCATAAAAAAGGATTATGGATGCCTGCGCCATCGCCTCAATAATTAAAACTCCCGGCATAATAGGCTGCCCCGGAAAATGCCCGGCAAAAAATTCCTCGTTAAAACTCACGTTTTTTACCGCCACCACCTTCTTGCCCGGCTCAAGCTCCAGCACCCGATCGATCATCAGAAACGGGTATCTTTGCGGCAGTATTTTGATTATCTCTTCGTAATTAAGCATTTTTTGATAAATACGTTTTGGCAATATCCACAATTGAACTAAGAGTCTTAAACTCCGCCAGCTTTTCTTCCGGTATGGCGATCTTATATTTTTTCTCGATCCCCGCCAGTATCTCCAGAGCCATCATGGAATCCACCCCCAGATCCTCTACAAAACGGGAATCCGGCTTTATCTCCGATGGATCTTTCTCGATGATCTCCGCGACAAGATTGCGTATTTCGTTTTCTATATCTTGCATTTTACCTCCTTTAATGAGCAGATAACTTATGGAGCTCTGAAAGAGCGACATAAGTTATAGCCCGCATTCCTTTGTTCTATGGCGTCTGCGAATTAACCCCGCGAAGCGTGTCAAAATTATCGAAGAGAATTTTGACACATTATGCGAAGCGGGGAAATTACTTTATAGCTAGTCCACCATCTACAACCAGAACCTGCCCGGTGATATATCCGGCAGCATCACTCAACAAAAACTTTACCGCCCGCGAAACATCCCAGACCTCGCCAAGCCTGGATAAAGGGATATGCTCTATCATCTTGGCCTTAAACTCATTCTTTAGCCCGGCGAGCATGTCCGTTTCGATAAATCCCGGGGCTACCGCATTCACTCTGATACCGTATGCCGCCACTTCCCGCGCCAAGGAGCGGGTGAACCCGATAATGCCGGCTTTGGAAGCGGCGTAATTAGTCTGGCGCGCCAGACCAATGAGGGCGCTGACTGATGTAATATTTACAATGCTTCCGCTTTTTTGCTTCAAAAATGTGACAATAGCGTTACGCGTCACGTTAAACAATCCGTTTAAATTTGTGTCGATGACCTCCTGCCACTCTTCGCGAGTCATCATCATCAAAGCCTTATCACGGGTGATCCCGGCGTTGTTCACCAGAATATCCAGGCCGCCGAAATCCGCCTTTGTTCTCTCGATCAATTCCTTGGCCTTGTCAAAATCCCGCACATCTATCTGCAAGCCGATAGCTTTTGTTCCAAAATTCCCAGTCTCCTCAATAAGCTTCTCAGCCTCCTGCGCGCTTTTAGAGTAAGTAAAAACCACCTTGGCCCCTTCGCGCACCAACATCAAAACAATGGCCTTGCCAATGCCTCTTGAGCCGCCCGTGACTATCGCAACCTTGTCTTTAAATATCATTCCTTAAATTCCGAAATAACCATACTGGAGCTGGAGCCGGTCTTACCGAAAGCATTGATCAGAACATTCCTGACTTTCGCCTGTTTGGGCCTTACGACGACCCTAACTTCACACGACGGGTCTTTCTCCTGATAGTTAACCGTAGGAGGAATAACCCCTTTTTCAATCGCGCACAAGGCTACGGCCATGGCAGTTGCGCCGGAGTTGCTGTACTGCTCGCCGACCATGGACTTTACTGCACTAATATATACGTTTTGCGCATCTTTTGCAAAGACATCTTTTATAGCTTCTGCCTCAAAGCGGTCCCCCTCAACCGAAGAATTCGCGCTGGCCAAAATACAATCAATATCCTGTAGATTAAGCCCGGATCTTTCTATCGCCTGGCGCATTACTTTCTCCTGAGCCCCCTTGCCAAAAGCAGTAGCGTAACCCTTGACCTCGCCAAGAATCCTCACCCCCCGCTTTTTGGCGCCAACTAACTCCTCTATTATCAACATGGTTGAGCCTTCGCCCAAAATAGCACCACTACGTCTTTTATCAAAAGGACAACTCAGCTCTATACTGCCTTCTTTAGCTGCCGCAAGGCATCCGGCATGATAGAACCCAGCAAAAGTCTGCTCGCATAATTCCTCAACCCCTCCGGCCAACACTGCTTTTATCCGGCCAAGGCGCAGAAAATCCGCCGCGTAATTAAGCGCGTCAAGGCTGGCACTATATCCGTTAGATATAGTTGCGTTAAACCCTCTGACCGCAAAACGTATAGAAACCTGACTTGCCGGAGAATTGATCACCGTGTTGGGAAACAACGCCGGATTCACATACCGTGGCCCCTCCAGCAAAGCATCTTTATCAAAATCGCTGATGCTTTTAATGCTTCCCATGGTCGAGCCCACGGCTATCCCGATATCGCGGGAATTACCATCACTAACCTCAAGCCCAGCGTCTTCCAAAGCAAGCTTTGTCGCGCAAGTTACCAGCTTAGTGCTACGGTCAAGAGTACGCAAACCCTTTGCGCCCAGAAAGTTCTCAGGAGCGAAATCCGAAATCTCACCGGCAGTCTTAGTCTTATAGATAGACGTATCAAAAAAAGATATCGGTTTTATGCCGCAGGCGCCATCAAGAAGCCTTCGGCAAAACCCCTCCCTGCCGATACCAATGGGACTTATGATCCCTAAACCAGTGATAACTACTCGTTTTTCAGGCATGAAATTACCTTACACCCCGCTTTATAGCACCTTGGCATAAAGGATTGCCAAGTACGCCCCTTCTGGGGCGGATAAGCGGGTGTGCCGTCCAGAAAGGACGCACCCGATGATCGCATAAATCGGGGTGCAGCTTTCTGCGGCAAAAATAAAAGGTGATATGAATAATTATTATATATCTAATTGTGCCTTATCTCAAGGGGATTTAATGTAGCAGCGTTTCCAGGAGGCGGATATTGGTATGCTCGTTAATATCATTAATAAAATCGCGGAATTTATTTCTTGCGCTAAAATTACGCGGATGATCAAAACGCGAACAGATGTTCTTAACCAAGCCCTTCACCCTACACTCGGAATACTCTCCGGTAATATCAGCGCCTGTGATACAAAGATGCTTTTTTATCCACTGCAGTATCGAAGTAAGCTCACCCAGGCTCATTTGGCCTTCATCCCAGTTAGTCAGCGCATCCTGAGCCTTAAGACAATCTTTATCAATGCTTACGTACACGTCCTTAACCGCCAAGTTACCCAAAACCGAAGGAATAAACTCCCTTAAATCCTTCCCCTTAAGCTGCTGCCAATGGATTATCTTGGAGAACAGGCTATCCTCAGTCCTTATGGAAGGGTTCTGCAGCCGGGGTTTGAAAAATACCCGCGTAGGCTCATGTGCATAAGGATACACCCGCACCCGCCCCTGCTGCAAGCTGTTTAATTCCGCGGTCTGTATCCAAAATGTGGAGATATCGTCGGCAGAGAGTCCGAAAATGACCACCTCTTCGACATGTTTCATGCACAGAATATAGCTGACCCAGGAACCACAGCCTAAATGCGGGGGCAGGATATCCCAATCAGGATGAGCATCGAAAACAATCACGCTTACCGGCTTGGTATATCGCTCTATAAGTAAAGCCGAGATATGATGGTAGTCCCCCGACCCCAGGAAACTAAGGCCCTGAGGCAGGTGCTTGCCTAATACGTAGCGGATCTCTGCGGCGTCGTGCTCATTCAGCCACAAGCGCCCGGAATCACCAAGGTGCTTAAGATCGACTACTTCGGGCTTAAACCTCTCGATAAGATTGTACTGCTGCAGAAGGCTGTCGTCAAAATTAAGGATACGAAGGGGATGAAGTGACATTAAAAACTCAACGGCAAGGCTGATTTTCTAGCGACTTTTTGATTATGCAACATCTATCCTTTTTAAAAAAGTATATACCTGCCTCATATCATTAAGCCTCTTATACGGCAAATCCTTTGCCCGAAAATGACGTAAAAGATTTCCTTTGGCAAAGACTATATCCGCCTTTTCCGCGGGGCAAATATCAGAAAACCCATCCCCGATATATATTTTTGTCTTACTATTGAACCTGGCATTTGACAAATTCTTTGTCTTGCAGTGGGCGCACTTCCAGCAGCTGGAGTTGGCGTGGGGAAAAGACAGAGTAAGCCTGTTTTTATTAAACCGAAGGTCATTGGCGCAGATCTCGATGCCTTTTATCCCGTTGTTGCGCAGTATAGCTTCAATTATAAAGTGAAAATTGTCGCTAAGAATCACCGGCCCGGCCTGATGTTTCTTAAGCAGAGGAATGATCTTCTTGAATACAGGGCTGATCCTGATCTTCTTTAGATATTTCAGCAACGCCGGCCTTGAGATGCGTACGCTCTCCAGCTGGCCCTTAAGGCACTCGCGCGAGCCGATCTTTCCTTCCAGCCACTGCTGCTCCAACTCCCTCCAATTATCGTCTATGGAGAAACGCAAAACTATATCATCCAGGACGTCAAAAGGAGTTAGCGTGTTGTCAAAATCAAAAAAAACCAGACAATCGGATAAGCTGTTTATTTTCCCGGACATTTGAAATTATTTATCTTCCAGATACTTCTCTAATAACGCCCAGGTCTTGCTTCCTACTACGCCGTCGGGAGTAAGTTGATTTGCCTCTTGAAACTTGCGAATAGCCTCTTTGGTTCCGGAACCGATGACGCCGTCGATCTCACCTGCGTAAAATCCGGAGCTCTTAAGAGTCACCTGGATCTCTTTGGCTGTAGGCATCCTTAACTCAGATGAGGCTCCCTGAGACTTTCTCTTGCCCATAGCGCTGAATTTTTTCTTGGCATTTTCCAATTCCTCAGACTGTTGTTTAAGCGTTACCTCGATCTGCTGCTGGCTCTCTTTGAGCGCTACCTTGTCGCTCTCCTGCTGCTTCAAATTAATCTCCAGATCATCAATCCTTGTCTGCAGACGATCCATATCGGTTTTATATTTGCTGGTGGTTACGCAACCGGCCAAGAAAACAATGGAAATCAACACCATGAAAATGCTTATAAAGCGCATATCCCCCCCCTTTTTTTAAACATCACTACGCTCGCTTTAGTGTAGTTAAAATTAATCTTGTCGCTAAATTTTAACTAACATCCTATACCACTCGATAGTCTTCGTCAACCCTTCTTCAAAAGTAATCCTGGCTTTAAACCCAAACTCCTTTTGCGCCCGGGAAGTATCCAACATGCGCCTGGGCTGGCCGTCAAGCTTGGTAGTATCCCAATTAACCGCACCCTTAAAACCGGTGAGCCGAGTGATCAGGCTAACCAGATCTTCTATGAATATCTCACAGCCGGTGCCCAGATTCACCGGGTCTGACTTCTCGTACTTCTCGGTTGCCAGCACAATCCCCTCGGCGCAATCTTCGACGAATAAAAACTCACGGCTGACCTTACCTGTGCCCCAGACCACTATCTCTTTCTTGTTTTCGCGTATGGCATCCAGGCATTTCTTGATCAACGCGGGTATGACATGGGATGATTTCGGGTCAAAGTTATCCCCCGGGCCATACAGATTTACCGGTAAAAGAAATATAGAGTTAAATCCATACTGCTGGCGGTAGGCCTGGGATTGCACCAAAAGCATTTTCTTAGCCAGCCCATAAGGAGCGTTAGTCTCCTCAGGATAACCGTTCCAAAGGTCTTCTTCTTTAAAAGGCACAGAGGTTAATTTAGGATAAGCGCAGATAGTGCCCAAAGCCACAAACTTTTCTAATCCTACCTGCCTGCCCACCTCCATCAGCTGAACACCCATCAGTAGGTTGTCGTAGAAGAATTTGCCGGGATTCTGGCGGTTGGCTTCGATCCCGCCCACCTGCGCTGCCAGATGGATCACGATATCCGCACGGGCATCCTGATACATCCTCTTAACTGCTTCTGACTGCACAAAATCATAATCCTCAATGCGCGGGATAAAGATATCCCTGCAGCCGCGTGTTTTAAGTTTTTCTATGACGTAAGCGCCCAGGAAGCCGGCTCCGCCCGTAACCGCTATTCTCTTTTTGGATAAATCAATCACCTTTCCACCACTTCCTGGGGAATTTTCTCATCAGGATCTCATCCCCTTCGCCCACAGGATCAAGGCCAGCAAGGCGCATATCCGAATCGACCATGACCTTGGCTAATTCGGCAAAGCTAAGTTTCGGCTTCCAGCCCAATTCTTTCTTTGCTTTAGCAATATCGGCGATAAGATTCCCCACTTCCGTCGGACGAAAATACCGCGGGTCTATCTTTATCACCGCCTGCCCCCTCTTTACCGAACCGCTTTCGCTTGCCGCTATACCTATTGCCTTTTCTCCTCTTGCCTTCCAGGAGATCTTTATCCCGGAGTATTTAAAAGCGATATCCACAAATTCTTTTACCGAATGGCTTTCCCCTGTCCCCAAAACATAATCTCCGGGCTTAGGCTGCTGCAGAATCCGCCACATGCCCTCCACGTATTCAGGCGCGTATCCCCAGTCTCTTTTAGCCTCAAGGTTTCCCAGATAAAGCGTCTTCTGTTTTCCGCAGAGGATGCCGGCAAGGGCGCGAGTGATCTTTCTGGTGACAAATGTCTCTCCCCGGCGCGGGCTCTCGTGATTAAAAAGTATTCCGTTTGAGGAAAAAAGATTGTACCCGTCGCGATAATTCCTGGCCATCCAATAGGCGTATATTTTGGCGCAGGCGTACGGAGAGCGGGGATAAAAAGCTGTTCTTTCGCTTTGCGGCGGACGAGCTGCACCGAACATCTCGCTAGAAGATGCCTGGTAGAATTTGATCTTGCGCCCGCTCCTTCGTATCGCTTCCAGGATCCTGGCTGCGCCAAGCGCGGTGACATTTCCGGTGTATTCCGGAATATCAAAACTCACCCGGACATGGCTCTGAGCGCCAAGGTGATACACCTCATCAGGCTTGATATTGTAAATAAGGTTATTGATCTGCTCTGCGTCCGACAGGTCGCCATAATGCAGAAAAAAACGCGCGTGAGGGGTATGCGGATCGACATAGATCTGGTTGATCCTTGCGGTATTAAAGGTGCTCGCCCTACGGATGATCCCGTGCACTTCGTACCCCTTAGAAAGCAGAAACTCCGCCAGATACGAACCGTCCTGTCCGGTGATGCCGGTGATCAAAGCTTTTTTCATGATTAATGGCTCCTTGATTTAAGTAATGATATTGTAATATAGTTGCCGGATATTGTCAATTGCCAGCCGGCCGGGGAACCTTCTGCGAAAACTCATCAATAAGTTTCATGTCGATATCATAGGCTTTGACCGTGATCTGGCCGTTAACATAAGACAAAGTGCAGAAATTATGCACCACCAGGAACTTCTGATTATATTTCAGGACTTCGGGATCAGATGACACTTTTCTGTAAAGTCCGCCTCCGCCGCCGCCGGAAACGACATAATAAATACCATTGCGTAAAGCCCTCTGGTAATTATGGTCATGCCCGGAGAAGACTATTGCCACCCCGTATTTTTCAAATAAAGACACGACTTTTCGCCTTAGCCCTTTTGCATCTTTATCGTGTAAACCTATGTTGAAAAGCGGTCTATGCAAAAGAATAATCATCGGCTGCTTGCTAAGGCTTGCTGACTTTAATTCGCTTTGCAGCCAACGGTGCTGTTTTGACCACCAGTCAAGAGGCAGATTGCTGTCCAGGATAATAAAGTGGATCCCCATCCTGTCTAGAGAATACCAGGACTTATCTTTAGAAAGAGAGAAGTTCTTAAAATAAAGCGCGGATTCCCGCTCGTGATTGCCCATCACAGGAAAAAACTCCGCGGACCGGCGAAGCTCTCCTGTGATCGCGTTAAATTTTTCCCAGTCTTTTTCTTTGTATCCCCGTGCCACCATATCGCCAAGATGAAAAACGATTCCTGGCTTAAACTTGGTTATATCGGCTACAATCCGTTTATGGACATCATACCCTGTCTGAGAATCGCTGTAAACAGCGATACATTCCTGGCAAGAAACATTTTCCTCGGTATATGCGCGGCAAATAATCCCTAAAAAAATAAGGGCGCTTGCCAGAAGAATAATTATCTTACGCATAGAGTCAATTCTACTCCAAAGTCACTAACGCAACAATGAAATTCTTGAGCAAAAAAGCCTTTTAATCAACATGGTGGCAAAACTGCCCCGGGGTAGCCGGAATTTCAAAACAAACTTTTTCTTGCCGGGATACAACTCATCAGGATGAACCTCAAAACTAAAATCCTCAGGTATTACTACAGCTTTGCGCGGGAACGACTTAAAGAATGCCTGGCGGGTTTTAAGCTTGTTGAATATCGCCTGCTTTATGCCGTTGGCAGCCAGGACCTCATGATAAAGAGATTCAATTAACTTATCCTGACTTCTAAATTTAGCCCCAGGAGTATCCAGGATTAAATTCTCCATATACTCGTTTTTACCTACATAAAAAAGATAGTTTCCGGCAACTCCGGGATAAGTCTTAAAAGAGCCTGCACAGGTAGAGGTGATCAGCCTCCTTAATAAATCATTCCACATATACGCCTGGTAAGCGGAAAAATGAGTAGCGAGTTCTTCGCGAGGAATCTTCTTAAGGAGGTCGATAAAGCCAGCCGGTTTATGAACCAAAAAAGCGAAACATTCTCTTTCGCATTTTGTCTTTGCCTGAGATAGGCACTTAGCCCAATCTCGCCAATGCTCAAAGAAGAACTGCTTGCGCCGGCGCTCCTCAGAAACATCTGCGGGGCTGACAGAAGTCAGATAAATCTTAAGAGCGCCGTTGAATTCGCCCTTCAATACTTTCTGGGCCAGGAATCCCTGCCGCTCATCAAAACTGCCGAAACGCTGATCGTCAAAATAATTAGGGAAGCCGTCTGAGATTACCGCTTCAGCCTGCGTACACGCGCGCTCTGCTTCCTGCGCGTTTAGTTTGCGCACCGCTACCTCAAACCGGTTTCCCTCGATCAGATCCGGGCCCATAGGACGAGCCAAAAAACCGACAAATTCCAAGGAATACTTGTCGGTCTTTAATAAAATGCGCTTCGGGCTTTTAACAGTAATGTACTGGGTGGATTGGCTATGCCGGTCTTTTCTGCCGCCATATGCAAAAGCAGAAGCGGGGATATCAGATCTACGAGCAATCTCGCGCAAAAGCTCGACAGTATTCCAGCCGGTTTTCGAAAGCAGGTAAGCCGAAAAAGGCCCTTTTTTAACAAAAGGCAAGGCCGCATTCTCCTGAACTACAAAATCCTGCGGCCTTGCCTTGATGACCACTTTCAAATGATTAAACCTTACTTTCCGTTGAACACTTCCAGCACTTCTCCGGTATCCTTATCCACAAAGACCCAGATATCAGGAGCGGGCTCCTTGAAATCAAAATACACTGTCCTGTAATTCTTCATGAACCCTCTTTTCAATACTCCGTAGTTAGGGGACTGGTCTTGTACCGTTACCTTGCCGAAAGTTTCTTCCCAAAGTTTATTCCCGTCGTCATAAACAACCGTCACCCCCTCGACACTGACCCCTTTGGCTTTCAGCTGTTCCGTAGCTATGCCAATGACCTCATCCTTGCTTAATTCTTTTGCCCCCTGCGCCCAAGCGCTTGCGGTTACGGCAAACAGCGCAACCAAAACCAACAGCAGCTTCTTGACCATAAACCCTCCTTTTTTATTATTCTACCTCTAAGAAAAAATCTTTCAACTTATCATTTTATATGGCACGGTGATATCGAAGTAAATTACTTTTTTCTCCTGGGAAGGCAATAATTTGATAGCGATCTTGTCGTAAAACTTATCGTTAAGGTCGATGTCCACCTCCATATCCGTCTCACCTGTTACCTGCCAATCCACACCCTCTGCTCCATAAGTAGCCTCTAAGTACTTATGCTCCTGCCGCACTATCTTAGGGAATTCCTGGTCAAAACAAGTACCGAAACTACAGGACAAAAGATCACCGGGTGTAGTAATGGTCACCGCCTGCGCAAGGCTGCTGCCGTCGCCGTTAACATACTCCGAAAAAGCCCCTTTTTGCCAAGGAGCCTCTTCGGCAAAGGCGCAACTTATCGCTAAAACAGGCGCGATCAAATAAATCATTATTCTTAGCATTATAAACTATTTATTTTATGCGGATATTGACAATAAAAATATCGTCTTCAAACGGATTATGCCTGAAAACGCGCAGCTCATCGTAAAGCTGCCGGTTAAAATAATCAACATCCAGGCCATGGTTCTTACGGATAAAATTCTCAAGCCGCTCCTGGCCAAACTCACTGCCGTCCACACCCCTTGCCTCGATCACTCCGTCGGTGAATAGCAGGATGCGGTCGCCGTTATTAAACCCGACTGAGCGCTGATACACGCCGTCATCTGCAAGCGGTATTCCCATAAGGCTGGCCTGCGACTCAAGAAGATTGACAACCGAGTCGGTGACTTTGTACATATACTGGGGCGGATGGCCGTGGTTAGAAAAAGTGACCGACTTCTGCTTAAAATCAAGCTCACAACAGAAAGCTGACAAATACATATTTATTCCTTTAAAATCCTCGACAATAAAATCATTCAGCTCCTTAAGCAATGTGCCCGGATCCTTACCCTCGTGCGCCATGCGCTCAAACTCCGCGTGGATCCTGTTTACCAAAAGGGCCGCGGATACGCCATGACCGGTGATATCACAGATGATGAAAATCAGCTTATCCTTATCCACGAAATGAAACTTCGCGTAATCTCCCCCTATGTAATACATGGGTAGATACATCACCGCCACATCCACCAGGTCAGTGCTCATGGACTTAGGAATAAGCGTTTTGTGTATCCGGGTTGCCAGCTCCAGCTCCCGGCGCATCTGATCATTCTTCTCTTCCACTTCTTTTAAGAGCACAAAATTCTCTACCTCCCTGCGGTATTCTTTCCTGCGCATCACCAGGCAAAATGCTAAACCTATACCCAGAAGTATAAGCCCGTCACTGAAAGAGTCAGCGTCCAACGCTCCCTTTTGTCGGGAGAGCGCAAAATTACTGAAATACAGGAATAAATAAATGTAGGCAAGGCAATGCATAAAGCTAACTACCAGAACATCTCTTACCCGCCAGGGTATAGTAAAAGAAATCAGAAAAAGTGTAAGAAGATACAGGCTGGAAGCGCTATCAGCGAATTGATAGTAAATTATACTCAGCTTGGTCAGAAGAAAAAGGATGAGCGCTGTAAATACGCAGGCGTTAAGTTTAGTGAGTGAAATCGTAGCGGATTTATGGTTGACATACAGAATCAATGTGCAAGTAATAACCAGCAGCACTGCCACAGGAGTTTCTTGTGGAGAGAAATCAATTGAGCCGCTCAGCCAAGTGGCAAGTATCGAGCCGAAATAAATAGTCAAAATCAGGATACATAAAAGCATGACCCTGCTTTTGATCAACTTGGCCTGCTTGCGGAAGAACTCTTCCTGATACTGAGAGGGAATTGTTATGACGGGATTGAACATATGCAATATCATACCCTAAATGTCCGATAAATTCAAACTTTTAAGGAAACTTTGTCAGACGGTTTGGCAAGGCGACAGGCAGCAAAAATAGTGAAAACTCCTATCAGCAGAATGAATAAAGAGGTGTGCATGACGCTAAGACGCACGGACAACGACTTATAAACTCCGAGGAACCCAAACAACGCGAATATGCTTGCAGAAACCCACTTGATGGTTCTCTCAGGGATATGTTTCTTCAATACAATGCCTATGGCTATTCCTACGGCATCTGCCGCGACCATGGCAAGAGTCGTACCCATAAGCACGCTAAGCATATTCCTATACTCAACAGCCAAGGCTATTGTGGCAAGCTGAGTTTTATCGCCCATTTCAGCAAAGAAAAAAGCAATACCCACGGTAATAATGGGCCCAAAGCGGCTTTCCTTTTTGTCTTCTCCTTTCGCAGCAAGCGAAACACCGGCCGTTCCTATAAGGCCGGGTGCAAGCCGGTCTCCCCGGATAGTCCATAGCCCGAATATTATAAAAGATAGCGCCGCTATGAATGAAATAATATCCAGCGGAATAACTGTGGTAAGAAAACGGCCCACCAACACGGCCAAGGCGTGATTTATAGCTGTAGCCAGAAATACCGCGATAAGCACCTTTTGCGCGCTATAGCGGGTGGCAAAAGCCATGGCCAGAAGCTGGGTCTTATCCCCCATCTCCGCCAGAAGTACGAATAGAAACGATGCGATAAATGCCGCCATTGATCTCCTTAAAAAATGGGGACGGTTCTATTTATTTATCGGGAAATTAGAACCGTCCCCTTTATTCCATTCTGACACCAGCTTCTACCAGTTTGGGATAAAGCCGCTGCGCTAATATCTTGTTCAAGGCTTTAGACGGATGACCTTTTTGCAATCGGCAGGTTTTATACGCGGCCTCTCCCACAAGATCTATAAGCTCATAAAAAATGATAGAGTTTTCTTGACAATACTCTTTTAACCTCTCTTTATAATGAATGAACTGCGATTCGCAAGAATACGAAATCACCATAACCCTTGTTCCATCTTTTTCTGCTTCTGCTTTCAATTTTGAAAGCGGATTCTGAAAATACTCGACAAATCGTCCTTCCGAGACCGACGTACCTAATATTTTATCTTCGAACCTGCCCAAATATAAACGCAGAAGCCTTTCCTTAGTAATAAACCAACGGAAGGGATACAGGATAAACCTATAGTCCCTTTTTATCTGTTCGGCCATTTTCCTTTCCACATATCTAGCGTCATACATATCATTTTTTATTAAAACTTCAAATATGATTAAACTAGGAGGTTTTATGTACCACCGTTTAGCCAAGTACCACTCAACAGAATCACAGACATTAAAACCAGGCATAGCTAAATTTATATATTTTCTTTTTGAATCCGCTTCTCCAAGAAAATAAGAGATAGTTTCGTTATCATTCAAGCCATACCCATAAAACATAGAATCACCCAATAGCACGACAATATCGCCATCTACCCCGGAAAGCTCAAACTGATTACGGGACCCCAGGACGTTAATGCGGCAATAAAAAGCATCTTCCCCGGTCTTTATCCATCCTGATTTAACTAACTCACCCTTTCTAAGAATATCAGGATAAGGAGAATATTGAGAGCGCTCCATAAGAAAGGGGTCTGAATTAAAATAAGAATGAATAATATAACCTGTAACTAAAAAATCTATCACAAGGTAAATAATCAGTATTATAATGAGACTAGAAAAAATCCTTATTTTCACCTGTTATTAATCCAATCTATAAAAGCTAAATTTGACGCTTGGGCTATAGAAAACTTCCAATTTAATCTGACGCTGGCTCCTTTAGGTTAGATTTCCACCCATCCAGCCAATAACCCAAAAAGCAACAATAAACCTACTAAAAAGAAGAAAGACAAGACAGCTCTCGCAAAGATAATGAATCCTTTAGGGAGATTGTCCGGGTCTATGCCGAATATTTTTAAATCGAGCCTGAATAAGAGAAACCTCATAAAACGCCTCGAGTCTATTATGTTCAAACCCACATAGAATAGCCAGGCTAAAAGAAAAATATACGCGATTATCTTCTCCATCTAGTCTCCTATTACAACTGAAAATCCACCGCAATATATTCTATCACAGAGGGTTGATTTTGTCCCTCGCATAATCTCACAAGGATAAGCTTTCCTATACCTTTTAAAGAACGGGAATCGCTAGGCTATAATTTACTGATGATATTCTTTGCGATTTTCCTCCCAGATAACAACATTCCACCAAATATAGGCCCCATTCGAGGACCGCCGAAAACAGCATTTGCAGCCATCCCGCAGACATGAAGTCCAGTTGTAACCTCTTTAGAATTATCTACAATTGTTTTTTCTGCAACTTCAGCCCACATCGAACCTTCACCCATTACCTTTCCTGTCTTTGTTTTAAGCCTTATTCCTGATTTTCGCTCAACTATATGCGCAACCTCAGCGGCATGCCCAGTTGCATCAACAACAAATCTTGCCTTCATTGTAATAGGATCGACATGTAGATTTGCCATCTCTACGGCTGTCCAATTTAAGACTAACCCACAAACTGCCCTGTTACGGATCATCACATCTTCTGCGCTTATAAGATTAAATATACTGACGCCCGCTTTGACAGTTTTTGAGCACATAGTTGTCACGGCTTCTATTGAATCCGCAAGATAATAACCCTTTTCGTATCTTCTGGTCCGAATACCAAATTCATCTAGTATATCTTTTGCTTTTTCCTGGACCACTATTTCATTAAACATTATTCCACCACCCCACATACCACCGCCGATTGAGAGCTTCCTCTCAAACAACACAACTCGCTTACCAGCTTTTGCTAAATAATACCCACAAACCATGCCTGCGGGGCCTCCGCCAACAATCGCCACATCAACATCCAATGCTTTCACGAGCTTCTCGGTGTATGATTCAATAATAGCCCGAGAAATTTTTATTTCATCTAATCCCATTTAACGCTCCTTTCTGTTTAGCCACCAAAAATAAAAATCCCCTATGCCTTGGCTTCTCCAAGCATAAGGGATTGATTATTTACATTCTTCCCTACGCTGGCATTATCCAGATCAGGTTCATCGGGTAATCTGCTCACCTTAGCAGAACTCTCAGGCCGTTATACGACCTCCCCTTATTTTCTTACAACAAATGTTATTATATATCGAACAAAAACCTTCTGCAATATAATTAAAAAGCTCGCCATCTTAAATAGCAGGGCTTTTTAATTAACTCCGCAGTTACCAAACCAAACGCACCATTTCTACTGCTCGTGTCCGAGTACCCATCTTTCTCCAGTATGTCCGTCAGCAGCTGGTCATTATGCAGGGTCAGCCACCTTATGGCATCAAGACGAATGAACGCATTACCCAGAGGATCCTGCAGGAGTCCAAGCCAACGGTTCGG
>CAYHBB010000020.1:0-24189 GCA_964354795.1 uncultured Planctomycetales bacterium
GATGTCTTTTATCTTGATGATATCGCGCACGATCTTGAATTCGATCAACTTTTTGTCCGACTCCCGCCAGATTGTGATATTAACCGGGTCTCCGGGTTTGCCGCGCATTTTCTTTACCGCATCCACCAGGGTCATGTCGCGCGTCAGTTCGTTGTTGATCTTGACGATCCGGTCATTAGGCTTTAATCCCGCTTTCCACGCCGGAGTGTCTTCAATTGGCGAGACCACTGTCAGTAGGCTGTCTTTTATGGTGATCTCAATACCCAGCCCTCCGAATTTCCCCTCAGTATCGACCTTAAGTTCATTATATGTCTCGGGGTCCATGAATTGGCTGTGCGGGTCAAGGGAGCCGAGCATTCCTTTTAAGGCGCCGTAGATCAGGTCCTTGGCCTTAATGTCATCAACATATTCTGAATCAATGATCGCCAGGGTGTCGGAGAAAAGCTCCACCTGTTTGTAGAGGTCATCCTTCTTTTTCTTATCTATCTCGGACCGGGCAATTGAATACAGCGCAAATACCGCGGTTATAAAGACCAACAGAATTATCAGACGTTTACGCATTAGTAAGCCTCCCTTTCAAGACTTCCTGCACAACCTTTGGGTTTGCTTTTCCCCGGGATTTTCTCATTACTTGCCCGACCAGAAACATCAGAGCATTGTTTTTTCCCGCTTTAAAATCCGCTACTGATTTAGGATTTTCTTCGATTATCTGCCGGGCGATCTCATCCAGCGCTTCTGTATCGGATATCTGGATAAGGCCCTTTTCCTTGATTATTGTCCCCGCGGCCTTTTTTGAGTCGATCATTTCGGTTAAAACCGCCTTGGCAGTCAAGTTAGAGATCTCTTCTCTGCCAACGTAACCGATCAGTTCAATGAGTTCGGCGGGTGCGACGTTTAGCCCGGATAAGAGCGAGTTTCTGGTGTTGGCTTCGGAAAGCAGCGCTCCGTTAAGCCAGTTGGCCACGGCTTTTTTGTCTTTACTAGAGTAAGCATTCATGCACTCTTCAGCGTAGGAAGCGTCAGCCTTGGAATAGACAAGTATGCCGGAGTCGTACTCGGACAATCCGTACTCTTTTATGAAGCGCAGCATTTTCTCATGGGGCAATTCCGGAAGACTCGATTTCACTTCGTTGATTTTTTCCTGAGTGACCTTAAGCTCAGGCAGGTCTGGCTCAGGAAAATAGCGGTAATCCTGGGCCCCTTCTTTGGTGCGCATGGAAATGGTTTGCTGAACTTTCTCATCCCAGAGGCGGGTTTCTTGGATTATCTTTTCGTGCGTTTTCAGGGTTTGTGTCTGGCGCTTTATTTCAAAGTTCAGGGCGTCTTTTACCGCTTTAAAAGAGTTCAGGTTTTTTAATTCGGTTTTGGTGCCGAGTTCAATTTGACCGGCAGGCCGCAGTGAGATGTTGGCGTCGCAGCGCAATGAGCCTTTTTCCATATCGCAGTCTGAGACGTCGAGGTAAGCAATAATGCTTTTTAAAGTCACAAGGTATTGATACGCTTCTTCAGGCGAACGGATATCCGGCTCACTGACGATTTCAAGCAAGGGTATGCCTGTGCGGTTATAATCCACGCAGCTATAATCATCTTGGTGGATCAGCTTTCCCGCATCCTCTTCCATGTGTACGCGGGTGATTCCCACCCGCTTAGGCCCTTCCTTCATTTCAACATTGATGTGGCCGTTTTTGGAAAGTGGCAGATCGTATTGGGATATCTGATAGGCTTTTGGTAGGTCGGGATAAAAATAATTCTTGCGGTCGAATTTGGTGTGTTCCTGTATTGTGCAATTTAAAGCCAGAGCCACCTTAATGCCATAATCAAGCGCGGTTAAATTGAAAACCGGCAAAGACCCCGGGAATCCCAGGCAGACTGGGCAGACCTGGGAATTCGGCTCTGCACCGAATTCAGTTGAGCAACCACAGAAGGCTTTGGTCCTGGTCTTCAGTTGCAAATGTACTTCCAACCCTATTACGACTTCGTAAGTCATATTTATAACTTTGGTTTGATCTTATGCCATCCCGCGCTTTGCTCATACGCATGCGCCACTGTGAAAAGCTTCTCTTCGGCAAAAGGCTTGGCTAAGATTTGCAGTCCTACCGGCAGATCATCCTTAGTGAATCCGCAGGGAATAGAAATCGCGGGTATCCCTGCCAGGTTGGCGGAAATGGTGTAGATATCCGACAGGTACATCTCTAGCGGGTCCTGCGCCTTTTCGCCGATCTTAAAAGCGGTGGTCGGAGAAGTTGGCGTCACAATACAATCGAACTCTTTGAACACTTTGTCAAAATCCTGCTTTATAAGCGTGCGCACTTTCAGGGCGCGCAGGTAATAAGCGTCATAATAGCCGTGAGAAAGCGCGAAAGTGCCCAGGATTATGCGTCGCTTGGCTTCTTCCCCGAATCCTTCGCCACGATTCTTCTTGTACATATCGATCAAGTTCTGGATCTTCTCTTTAGTGCGGAATCCGTACTGCACTCCGTCAAAGCGCGCAAGGTTAGAGCTAGCTTCGGCAGTGGCGATGATGTAGTAAACCGGAACCGCGTATTCAGTATGCGGCAGGCTGACTTCTTTGTAATCCGCCCCCAGGCTTTTAAGTTTAGCGATAGCCTCTTGCGCTAGAATTTTTACTTCCGGGTCTATTCCTTCGACAAAGTATTCTTTAGGTATGCCGATTTTCATTCCCTTAATGTCAATTCCTAGGGATTTTGCATAATCCGGCACGGGGATATTCGCCGAGGTAGAATCCATCGGGTCAAAACCAGAGATGATATTTGTCAGAAGCGCGCTGTCTTCTACGTCTTTGGTGATGGGGCCGATCTGGTCAAGGCTGGAGGCAAAAGCGATCAGTCCGTAACGGGAGACTCTGCCGTACGTGGGTTTAAGTCCGACCACCCCGCAAAAAGATGCCGGCTGACGTATCGAGCCTCCAGTATCAGAGCCCAGGGCCCAGATAGCTTCATCTGCGGCAACGCAAGCAGCTGAACCTCCGGAGGACCCTCCGGGTACGCAAGTAGTGTTCCAGGGGTTACGCGTGGGTCCGAAGCATGAATTCTCTGTGGAAGAGCCGAAAGCAAACTCGTCCATGTTCGCCTTAAGGTCGAAGATGGTGATACCCGCATCTTTTAGCTTCCTGATGACTGTGGCGTCATACGGTGGCTTGAACCCTTCAAGTATCTTTGAGCAGCATTCGGTAAACAGGCTTTCTGTGCAGATATTGTCTTTGATGGTGACAGGGACGCCCTTTACATCTATCTGAGAGCGGTGATTTACCCTGACATAGGCCTTGACCTTTCCCTCGACTTCTTCGATGCGCCTGTTTAGCGAGTCAATGGCATCCTGCGGCTTGGCCCGGTTTGCCTTGAAAAGTTCATTAAGTTCGTGCGCGGTAAGTGAGTAAAGGTCCATTATTATTCGATTACCTTGGGGACGATGAAGAAATTATTTTTCCGGCTTGGAGCGTTGGAAAAAGTCTTTTCGGCAGGAAGTGACGCGGCAAGAGAGTCCTCCCGCAGGACATTATTAATAGGTAAGGCGTGGCTAGTAGGCGGTACTCCTTCGATACTCACTTTCTTCAGGGTGTCGATAAAATCAAGGATGCTGTCGAGCTGGGTGGATAATTTCTCTAACTCCTTATCCCCCAAGTCAATACGAGCAAGGTGTGCCGTGTATTCCACTGTTTTCTTATCTATAGACATGCGTAAATTCTAACAGAGAATGCCTGAAAAGTCAAAGAATATTAGATTAATGGGCCGATACAAAAATATATAGACAAAAGGCGTAATTAAGGTAAAATACCTTAAATTAAGTATACAGCCGTTTGAGCAAAATGAGCAAGTCAAAAGCGAAAATTCCCGAATATCACCTTAATCAGCAAGGCGAGTTTGTAATTGAAAATTACAACTATTCCCGCCCCTTTGCCAATTTCTTCCCCGGGATTGCCGGTAAATACGGTATTCCTATGTGGACTTTTTATGTCAACCGCGGCCAGGCAATATCGAGCTTTGGCACTCGTGGGAAAGACCAGGCGATTACCGAGTTCTTTCCTGCCAATAAGGCCTGGCAACTGGTGTCCACCTATGGCTTCCGCACTTTTATAAAAATAAATTCTTCAGGCAAGACTACGCTTTACGAGCCTTTCCATAACGGTTTTTCCAGCAGTGGTTTTGATATCACCAACAGAATGCGCATCTCGGCACACGCATTGGCCATTGAGGAGGAAAATCGCTCTCTTGGCATTTCGGTAGCGGTAAGATACTTCAATATCCCGAATGATTTATATGCCGGCCTGGTAAGGGTTGTTACGGTCAAGAATATCGGCGGGAAAAAGCGGGATATCCAGCTACTTGACGGATTGGCCCAGATAGTCCCCTTTGGGACAAATGATTTCTGTTTAAAGAATATGTCCCGCACTATTGAGGCCTGGATGCGAGTGGTTAACCTTGAGAAAAAAGTACCTTTTTTCAAGCTTAGCGTCGATCCCGCGGACCGTCCGGAAGTGGTGCATATAAGAGAAGGTAATTTTTATCTGGGATTCGACCGCACTAACGCAAAAGAGCGCCTGATCAAGCCGATAGTGGATCCGGAATGCGTTTTCGGTGCAGTCACCGATTTTTCTCTCCCCCGGGAATTTCTTTCAAAGAATGATTTTCCCTACCCCTTAGAGCAGATCATGGACTCAAGGACGCCCTGCGCCTTTCTACTTCTTGATTTCTCGCTCTTCCCTGGCAAGGAAAAGACTTTTTATACCATCGCCGGCTCTATGCGCTCACTCGAGCTCCTGAACTCTTCTGTCAAAAGGATAGCCTCAGTTGAGTATCTGACCAAAAAGGAGTCAGTTAACAAAGAACTGATCGACGGCTTGAGCGAGGATATTTACACAAAAAGCAGCTCTAGAGAATTCGACCTCTACGCCAGGCAGACTTATATAGACAATATTCTGCGCGGCGGATACCCGCAGGTATTTAAGTTTGGAAAATCCGAGACAGTTTATTATTTATATTCCAGAAAGCACGGAGACCTGGAGCGCGACTACAACAAATTCGAGATCCAGCCTGAATATTTTTCGCAAGGAAACGGTAACTACCGTGACGTCAACCAGAACCGCCGCATGGACACCTGGTTTAATCCCGAGGTTAAAGACGAGAATCTGGTGTATTTTTTCAGCCTTTTGCAGGCAGACGGATTTAACCCCTTGGTGGTGCGCGGAGCAAGATTTATTATTAAGGACCAGCAGTATCTTAATTCAGTTTTAAAAGATATTTTCGTAGACGTTGATGTCGATAGGGTTGCTGCATATCTGGCCAAGCCTTTTACACCCGGAGATCTTGCTCTTTTTATCGAGGAAGCTAAAATCAAATTGCTTATTTCGGAAGATGAGGCTATCAGAGTACTTCTCTCCCATTCCTTTAAAACGCAGGAGGCACAGCATGGTGAAGGCTTTTGGACGGACCACTGGACCTATAACCTGGATTTGATCGATAATTACCTGGGCGTGTATCCTGAGAAGCTTAGGGAGCTTATTTTTGAGAAGAAAGTTTTTACCTTCTTTGATAATCCACAGATTGTTCAGCCGCGTAGCGCCAAATACATGCTTTATAACGGTATGCCTAGACAATTAAAGTCGGTGGTTGAGTGCGTTGAAAAGCAGGAATTGATAAAGTCAAGAAAAGATCAGCCCAACGTAGTTCGTGCTAAATACGGCAAGGGCGAAATCTATCAGACCACCCTGATCAATAAGTTAGTTTGCCTTATGAGTAATAAGCTTGCCTCTCTTGACCCGTTTGGAGTGGGAATCGAAATGGAAGCTAATAAGCCCAACTGGTATGATGCCCTAAACGGCCTCCCAGCTTTATTCGGATCTTCGCTATCGGAAACCCTAGAATTAAAGAGGCTGGTCGTCTTTCTGCAGGAAGTTTTACGAAAAACAGAAGTAAAGCGGATAAGTCTTAGTGAAGAGGTTACCGAGTTTCTTTCGGGGCTTGCCGCTATAATCGGGGAAAACGAATTCTGTTATTGGGATCAAAGCGCGGCACTCAAGGAGGCTTACCGTGAAAAAGTGAAATTCGGTTTCAGCGGAATTGAGCTTGCGTTGAATGAGGATGAATTACAACGTATCCTGGCGAGCGCGCTTTTAAAGCTTAACGCGGGCATAAATAAAGCCAAAAGCAACGGATCCTACCGCACTTATTTTATCAACGAAGTCAGCGAATATCAAACTGCGGGCAAGTCGATAAAGCCCCTAAAGTTTACACAAAAGGCTCTCCCTCTTTTTCTGGAGGGCCAGGTGCATGCCTTGCGCCTTACCAAGAATACTTTTGAGGCACGCGCACTCTATGGCGCAGTAAAGAGATCGGAGCTTTTTGATAAGAAGCTTAAGATGTATAAAGTTACAGCTTCGCTTTCGAAGATGCCGGAAGAGATCGGCCGCTGCCGGGCATTTACTCCGGGGTGGCTGGAAAACGAGTCTATCTGGCTGCATATGGAGTATAAATACTTACTTGAGCTCCTGCGTAGCGGCCTGCATGAGGAATTTTACGCTGAGATCAAGAATACCTTTATTCCATTTCAGAAGCCTGAGCGCTATGGACGCAGTATCCTTGAAAACTCATCCTTTATTGTCTCAAGCGCTTATCCGGATAAAAAGTTGCACGGTAACGGCTATGTTGCCCGGCTTTCCGGCTCAACCGCGGAATTCCTCCAGATATGGATGCTAATGAATGCCGGAGTTAAGCCTTTCTACCTGGATAAAGAAAATAAGCTTGTTCTGGAGTTCGCTCCGAAGCTTGCGGGGTGGCTCTTTGACAGGAAAGGAAATTACAGCTTTAAGTTTTTAAGCAGCGTATTGGTCACTTACCACAATCACAAACGTAAAAACACTTTTGGAAAAAACGCAGTTAATCCGATAAGATTAACGCTTCAGAATAAAGAAGGAAAAGTAATAGAGTTCTCCTCAGGGATTATCCCCTCTCCTTACGCCGAGCAAGTGCGCCTGCGTGAAATCAAGAAAATCGATATTTATTTAGGATAGTTCGCGCAGATAACTTATGTCGGAGCGAGTGAAACGAGCCCTCCATAAGTTATGCGCTCACTAAAATTTCTTTCGGTAGTAAGCGCGGATTATATGCTCCGTGTCGATGGTCCTGACTGAGCCCCCATAAGGATCCCATCCGATATCAAGGACGCTTCCCATATAGGGATCCCTGCTTGCCTCGCCATACTGGAGGGTAAGATCCTGGTCTTCGGACATCCGGTAGATAAATTCAGTGAAGAAATTGTGGTGGCCGATTATATTAGTGTAACCGGCAGCCAACCTGTCAAGGTCCTGCCAGCGCGAATATGTGTATTTAAGAAAGATTGAGATTTTGGGTATCGGGGTATAAGAAACCTCGAAGCCTACGTGATTCATATTGTCATCAACCTGGCCTGCCTTTGCGTAAGCATTCCGAGTATAATCTAAATACAAATCCATATTTTTCATAGGAGTCAGCCTTAAGCCGGATTTAAAGATATTATAGAACGGATACGGAGGCGCGGGAAAATTAGCCTGATTATAAAGGAAGGCCAGGTTATCCCGGTAGTTATTATTATAATTCTGGGTAATCAATGATCTATTCCCACCGTTAAATATGCCCCGGGGGAATTCGTCGTAGCCGAGCGAAATATCATTTGTATACTCCCAAGTTCCGTTTAAAGCCATCCAATCAAAGAATTCGTATTCCATACCAAGGGAGCCGGTCTTAAGTGAAGCATCCTCTCCGTCTTTTATGTAGGCATTGGTGTCATATACTTCATTCTGGGGGTTAAAAATAAAAGGATCAAAGCCACCCTTAGTTTTAGGCATTTTTTGGTAAATCCCCAGCGCTTTAGTGGTCAGTTTATCGGTAACTTGCCAAGTCAGCTCATCGTGCACTACGTTCTCAATAAACTTATTATTCTGCGAATTATGCACATTGCGAACGTCGAATAAATTCTCTATTTTATTATCCCATAGCGAACTTTCCACGCGCATTCCAAAAACGCTTCGGCCGTAATCTATACCGTTACCGATTCTAAAGTTTTTGACATCATCCCAGGTCAGCAATGCGCCTTCGCCCTGATAATAATACTTAAAAGGTTTGCGGAAGTGTAGATGCCTGCCCCAAAATTCGTCATCACGGGTCTCGGTATAATTAGAAAGCGGCTGTTGGAACCCACTATCCATCCGAGCGGTAAAAAACCTGAATTTATTAAAGAACTTATCTTCCGTATTGGCCTTAATGCCGTCGTAGCCGTACTCCGTATTAATAATGCTTTCCCTGGGGAACCTTCCTACTACTGAAAAATAATAGGAATTTCCGGTTTTCTCGCTTTTAAAATCGGCATTGCTTATATCGTTATATGATTTTGAGCTGGCGAATTCGGCGTTTGCCATAATCCCGTCAATAAATTCGTAACTTATATCTGTTCCGGCGACATAATTTCTGGCATCAGTCTGATAGTCTTGGTCAATATTAAAGCCAAACCTGGAGGTATAGATAGCTCCGATACGTAGATTATCCATCAGAAAATGCTTTGCCCGGTTAGCGAATAATATATTATCCACTTCCGCAATATCCTGCCAGGGGTTCCTTGGCGCTGCTACGCTTGAAACAAAGCTCGTTTTCTCGCTTGGGTTAAAATTCAGCGTCATTCCGCGCAAGCTAGTCAGCCGCTGGCCTTCGCTATCGCGCGTAAAAAATGGGATGTTATAATCCCAAAAGCCCTTGGTGAAGTCTCCCGGCGTTGGGTTAAACATGCCGTGGGTCCAGCCGTTAACCCAGGGTGAATTTTCCCACCAGATGCGGTTGTTGGAGAGCTTTAACGGATCGTCAAAGGTCACCGCCTTATTTTCGTAGGCAAAAGGAAAGATTTCCACCTTAAGCGCATCAGTTTTGTAATCAAATGCGAGCTGGCGGATCGGCTGGAATTCGCGGTGAATTTTAAGTTTGGGGATGTTAAAGATATTTCCAAAGCCGCTTGTGACCGTAACTGGCACGGTAGTGTTATTATTAGATACCTTTATTTCGGGAAGGTTAAAGGAATCACCGTTAATAAGAGTTAAAACATCTTCATTTACAGTATAGCCGGTATTAGACCAGTATTTCAGTTGAATTTCCGCAGCATCTCCTCCTACGCCAGCTATTGTTACCTTGTCGGTTTTTCCGGTGAAGCTCCAGGGATCTACGATCATAATGCTGTGCATCCCAAAGCCTTCAGTATTGTCAGTATCAAGGTTCACTCTTAACCTGTCGTATATCCTTCTGTCGTAGGTATCCGCCATATTATTGTAGGCGTTTACAGAAAGCATGCGCCAGTTCTTCTCATTTAAATCCCAGTTTGCCAGTTTCCAGATGGCGTCTTTTGGGGTAACTCCGACCCTTAACTGCACTTCTCCGGTAATATTGATTGGGCCGGCTTTATATTTGGCTTCGTCTCCTTTTTCTTTAGCTGCAACTTTTGGCTGCGGCTTGACAGGAGCCGAGAATGCCCCGGCTATTCTATCGAATGACTCATCCATGGCCTGTTCCCTGCCCATTGAAGAATCAGGCTTATAGTTAGTGGTTATTTGTCTGGGCAAAGAGGCCCCTTCAACAGCAGCCGGACTAGATGTTGACGCCGAGTTTTCAGACTGAAAAATCTTATTGATGTAATCTTGGGCGATTTTGTTTGCGGGGTCGATCAGCAGGACTTTATTAAATTCTGAGAGCGCTTCTTCGTACTTACCTAAATCATAGCATGCGACCCCCAGGTCGCATAAATAAGCCGCAGCCTGGGATCCGGCAATGGCTGCCGGTATGTCTAGGTAAGAGAATATCAATAAAAACACGAATAATGTGCAGAGTATTTTCTTAAGCATGATTAGCTTAATTATATAAATAATCCTCTATAAGTCAATGGAAATATTCAAATTTTATTATTTTCTAGGGCAACGGGTGGTGTAGATAAAAAGCCGGGCCACCCTATGTAGGGCAACCCGGCTATCCCGACCTTCCTTTTGTGCCGGTAATTTTTGATACTGGCGTGGCTGGTAGGGATCTTACGATTATACCTTCTCGCTTAAAGTATAAAAGCGTAAGCACCCCTATTCAATGCTAAATAGGTAGATTTAGAAAGCGGTTTCAACAAGCTGTTATTTCTACTTCAATTTAAGGCGCGGCTCAGTGCCGTTTAGCAGGCGTTTGATGTTGGCTTTGTGGCGGATTATGGCAAATAACGACAAGGCCAGGCTGGCTATGATCAGGAACCTTGATTGCTTAAAGAGCCCTGCATACACAGGAAGCAGCGCTGATGCCGCAATGGAAGCTAATGAGACAATTTTGGAGAGCGTGAATACCAAAAGCCAGGTTAGGATCATAAGGCCTAAGATAACATTGAGCCCCGGGATAGTGCAGGCAAATCCGATCAGGGCTCCGAGGGTGGTGGCGATTCCCTTACCCCCTTTAAAGTTTAAAAATACCGTCCAGTTGTGTCCCGAGATACAACTTAGCCCGATAAGAAAACGCAATTGCTCATTTGAAAGAAGCGTTGTTTTGGAGATTATGATGTTTCCCATGATTAATACGGGAAGAAGCCCTTTAAGGATGTCCAGAAACAGGATAAAAATACCCCATCTTTTTCCCAAAACTCTGAGGGCATTGGTCGCGCCCACGTTTCCTGAGCCAACGGTGCGGATATCGATTCCTTTTAAGGCGCGGCAGAAAATATAAGCGGTGGGAATTGAACCGACGAGATAGCTAGCGATTATTGCGGTGAGTATCCACAGCATAAAGGATTGCGAACCCCCTTCTGGTGTAGTCGATCCCCGAGAGAACGGTGAATATCACCGCAAGCCACCAGAAGATGAAAGAAAACGGCAGCGCGATCAATACCGATATCACCGCGGTCATCTGGAAAGTGGTAGTGAGTTTTCCCCATCGGGTAGGTAGTATTTCAATATTCTGCTTGACGATGTAAATTACTGCTGCGCCTATAAGAATGATCACGTCGCGGCTGATGACAATAAGTATGACCCATAAAGGAAATTGCTGAGGCAGCTTATCGATAATGTAAAGGCAGATAAACGCGCTCATCAAAAGCATCTTATCTCCCAGCGGATCAAGGATCAGGCCGGCTTTTGATTGTAGTTTGGCTTTTCTGGCCAGGTATCCGTCTGCGGCATCTGAAATCACCCCGAGTATAAATATGCCGAGGGCGACAAATCTTAGATAAGACCGTTCGGGATTATAATAAACCAGGCAGGCGATAAAGAACGGCACGCTTAAGATGCGAAACGTCGAGATCTTATTGGCTATGTTCACTTGTTCAGCCTCCCTATTTTATAAGCCTTATCCTGTTCGGCGGCCAGTAGATAACCATGGCTTTGCCTAAGAGATCTTTTTTGGACACGAATCCCCAGTACCTGCTGTCCATGGAGGAGGCGGAGTTGTCTCCTAGCACAAAATAGCAGTCTTTAGGCACGGTTATTTTCTTGTTTAATTCGGCGTAATCGCCTTTATTGTAATAGTAGCGCTGGCTGAATTCCGGGGTGACTAAAGGCTTGTCGTTTACAAAAATAGTACCGGATTTTATCTCGATCACGTCTCCGGGCAAGCCGACCAGCCGTTTGATGAAGTCTTTCTTGCGGTCCCCGGGGAAAATAAAGACGATCACCTCTCCCCGCTTCGGCTCGGCTAGTGCCGGTAGCCTTATATCGGTAAAAGGCGCTCTTACCCCGTAAATGAATTTATTTACTAGTATTAGGTCTCCTTCTAGGAGGGTTTGCCTCATTGACCCGGTTGGGATTTTAAACGCTTGCACCACAAACGCGCGGATGACCATGGCCAAGAGAAATGCCACGATAATAGATTCTACCCATTCTCGGACAACTGATTTTTTTCTTGCGGCCTTTTGACGTTCTGACGTAACGTTCCCCATTACATTTTTAATACCTCCAGAAATGCCTCTTGCGGTATCTCTACTTTGCCGAATTGTTTAAGTCTTTTCTTTCCTTGTTTCTGTTGATCCCAAAGCTTGCGTTTACGGGTGATATCTCCGCCATAGCATTTGGCAGTTACAGCCTTACCTACTGAGCGGACTTTCTCTGATGCTAGGATTTGTCCGCCCACTGTAGCCTGGATGGCTACTTCGAAAAGCTGTCGGGGGATGATACTTTTAAGTTTTGAGACTAGCGCGTGGGAGCGGGAATATGCTTTTTCTTTGGCCATCAGCGATGAGAAAGCGTCGCATATGGTGCCGTTGATCATCACGTCAAGCTTGACCAGGCGCATGGGCTGATAGCCCTTAAATTCATAGTCTAACGATCCGTATCCCTTGGTAAGGGATTTTAGGTTATCGTAAAAATCGACGATTATCTCGGATAGGGGGATTTCAAAAGTCACTTTTATCCTGTCTTCCCCCAGGTATTCATTTGATTGAAAAGTCCCCCGACGCGATTTAGCTAGTTCACACACAGGATCAATAGTATCAATGGGAACGATCATCATCAGGCTGACGTATGGCTCAAATGATTCTTTTATTTCAGCCTGCTGGGGTAGTTTTGCCGGAGTATCTACATCAATGGTTGAGTCATCCTGCAGGTTTATCCTGTAGACGACATTGGGGACAGTCAGGATAAGGTTTAAATCGTACTCTCTTTCTAGGCGTTCCTGTACGATTTCCATATGCAAAAGACCGAGAAATCCGCAGCGGAATCCCGTGCCGAATGACTGGGAGTTTTCCGGTTCAAAGACAAACGAGGCGTCGGAGAGCTTTAGCTTATCCATAGCATCGCGCAACTGTGGGAAGTCTCCGGGGTTTACCGGATAAATTCCGCAGAAAACCAGGGGTTTAAGTTTTCGAAAGCCCGGAAAAACGTCTTTGCATGGATTTTTGACATCGGCAATAGTGTCTCCGATCAGGATCTCTCTTGGTTCGCGGATATTGGCGGTAAAATATCCCGCCTCGCCGCAGGTAAGAGTTTCAGCTTTTGTGTATTGTAGATTCTTAAAGACACCCAGCTCTTCTATTTTATAGATCTTACCCGAGTGCATCATTTTCAGCTGGGTTTTTGAATCTATACTTCCGTCCACTACCTTAACGAAGACCACTACCCCTTTATAGGCATCATATCTGCAATCAAAGACCAGCGCTTTTAGGGGGCTTTCCAGCTCTCCGGCCGGCTCAGGAATGGTGTTTACTACGCGTTCTAGGATATCATCGATGCCTTGACCGGTTTTAGCAGAAGCCATGAGTATATCGGAATCTTTAAATCCAAGTACGATCTCGATCTGGTGCTTTACTTTGGGAAGATCGATGCTGGTGAGATCTATTTTATTGATGACCGGGATTATCTCTAGATTGTTCTCCAGCGCCAGGTAATAATTGGCAATAGTCTGCGCTTCGATTCCCTGTCCGGCATCTATAACCAGTATCGCGCCTTCGCAAGCAGCAAGGGATTTGGATACTTCATAAGTAAAGTCAACGTGTCCGGGAGTATCGATTAAATTTAGAATGTAAACTTTGCCGTCTTTAGCTTTATAGGAAAGGCGGACCATGGAAGCTTTGATGGTGATGCCGCGTTCTTTTTCTAGGTCCATATCATCAAGCAGCTGATCGCCTTTATGTTTGCGGTCAATTGCTCCGGTCACTTCAAGGATCCTGTCTGCCAGGGTGGATTTTCCGTGGTCTATGTGGGCGATAATGCTGAAATTACGTATGAGGGATTTATCCATGTATATAGGAAAGGACTTTTTCAACTACCTGCTGGATATTAAGGTCAGTAGTGTCCACATATATAGCGTCGTCGGCTCTTTTTAGCGGAGCGCATTCGCGGGTAGAATCAATGGTATCGCGGTTAAACAGGTCCGCTTCTACGTTGTTCCAAGCGACCTCTCTTCCGGCCTCATTAAGCTCTTTATGCCGGCGGTTTACCCGCTCGCTGAAGTTCGCATCAAGGAAGAATTTTTTCTGGGCGTCCGGAAATACAACTGTGCCGATATCCCGGCCGTCGAGTATGCTATTGCCGCGGCTCCCTAGATCTCTTTGCACCTGAAGCATCACTTCTCGCACCTGGCGGATCTTGGCCACATCTGAGACGTGTTTGGTGATGCGCGGGTCGCGTATTTCGCGGCTGACGTCTTTTCCGTCAAGGGTCACTTTGAGTGTACCTTCGGGATCATTTATCAGGTCGATGGAAGATTTACGGGCAAGTTCCGCCATGAGCGCGGCATCAGTTATATCCACATTTTCATCCAGGGACTTAAGCGTGAGCGCGCGGTACATGGCCCCGGTATCAATATAAAGAAAGCCGAGTTTCTGGGCTATGATTTTGGCGATGGTGCTTTTTCCGGCTCCGGCCGGGCCGTCAATAGCGATTATCATTTCAGCGTATCATGTATCTTTTATTCTTCGCTTTTTCCAGTATCTGAGATAGTCTTTGTCTGTCCGTATTTTTTATTGCCGATTTTATTCCAGCAATATTTTTTTCAAGTACTGAAATATCCTTAAGCAGGTTCTTACGGTTGCTTAAGAATATCTGCGCCCACAGTTCGCTGTCAGAACCCGCGATGCGGGTGGTGTCTTTAAGGCCTCCGGATGCAAATTTTAAAAAGTTGTCGGGCACGCTGGCGATCAGGGAAAATGCAGCGATATGTGGCAGATGGCTTACCGCTGCCAGGATCTCGTCATGCAGTTGAGGCGTAAGAAACGCGGTTTTGGCTCCGATTTTCTTCCATATTCCGTCTACCAGCTTTAAGGCGCGCCTATCGCTTTTCCTTGTCGGAGTCAGGATGCACAACGAATCCTTAAATAAATCTTTGTGGGCGTATCGCACTCCGCGTTTTTCCGAGCCTGCCAAGGGATGGCTTCCTATATATTTGGGAAATAGTCTTTCAAGAGATTTGACCACCAGCTCTTTAGTGCTGCCCACATCAGTGACAATGCACTCTTTGTTTACGATTTTTACCAGCTTAGGAGCTAAATCCATTATCGAATTTACAGGAGTGGCAAAAATTAAAAGATCAGCATCTTTGGCGATATTAAGATCCAGCGAGCCTCGGTCAATTGCCCGGATTCTCTTTGCCCATGCCAGGTTTTTTGCATGTCGGCTGACGCCGACGATTTCTTTAGCCAGGCCATATTTTCGTATTTCCAAGGCAAGCGAACCGCCGATGAGTCCGGTTCCTATAATAGCTGCTTTTTTAAAAGGCTTCATTAAATATCTCTTCCCATTGTTCTGGCCAATACAACAAGTTCTTTGATCAGGTTGGCGAAATTCTCCGGTAGAAGCGATTGCGCTCCGTCGGATAACGCGTCTTCCGGATGGGTGTGCACTTCGATGATCAGGCCATCGGCTCCGCAGGCGACTGCAGCCTTGGACAGCGGAGCCACTAATCCCCATTTTCCCGCCGCATGGCTTGGATCGACAATGATCGGCAGGTGCGATAGCTGTTTTGCCACAGGAACAGCGCTGATGTCCAGAGTGTTGCGTGTTGAATCCTCGAATGTCCGGATACCCCGCTCGCACAGGATCACGTTGAAATTTCCCCCGGATAAAATATATTCCGCGGACATCAGCATTTCTTTGACCGTCGAAGACTGCCCGCGTTTAAGCACAACCGGCTTTTTGGTAAGGCCGACTTCTTTCAGTAGATTGAAATTCTGCATATTGCGCGCGCCGATCTGCAGGATATCCACATAGCTGGCAACAGTTTCAACGTCGCGCGTATCCATGACTTCGCTGACCGTAGCCAGGCCGTATTCGTCGCCGACTTTCTTAAGCATCTGCAGGCCTTCTACACCCAGGCCCTGAAAACTGTAAGGCGAGGTACGTGGCTTAAAGGCGCCACCCCTTAATACAGTTGCGCCGGCAGCCTTGACCTGCATAGCGATATCTGAAAGGGTTGAGAGGTTTTCGATCGCGCACGGCCCACCCATTACCACGATTTTATTTCCTCCTACTTCGACCCCTTTGCCTACCTTGATAACCGAGGTTTCTTTTTGGAACTCCCGGGACACCAGTCTGTAGGGTGCCAAGACCGGTATGACTCTTTCAACGCCTGGGAACACTTCCAGCGGAGTCACCCGTAGAATATCTTCCGGACCGATCACTCCGATAATAGTCCTTTCCGTGCCCTTGGAAACATGCGGGGTGAGGCCGAGCTTGGTGACTTTATCTATAATATGATTTACCTGCTCGTTTGTGGCATCAGGCCGCAATACTATGATCATGGGTCCTCCTTACAATATCTTCTTTAGTACTTTTACGAAACGCTCGTTCTCTTTTTTGGTTCCAATAGTCACTCTAATAAAATTTTTTAATCCGTACTGCTTCATATCCCGTACGATCACCCCGCGGTTAAGCATGCGGTTAAATACATCCGCGCCGTCGCGGCCAACGTCAATAAGGATGAAATTAGCGACGCTCGGCACGTAAGATACGCCAAGTGAGCTTAAGCTGTCGTAGATATAATTCTTTCCTTCCAGTACCGCTTTCCTTGTTTTTTGCAGGAATTTTTTATCATCAAGCGCTGCGATAGCTGCAGTCTGAGCCAGAAGATTAACGTTAAAAGGCTGGCGCGCTTTTTCCATGTATGAGGTCAATCCCGCCTGCCCGATCGCGTAACCGATGCGCAGGCCGGCAAGCCCAAAGGCCTTTGAGAAGGTTTTAAGGATTATAACTAATTTATTCTTAGCGTATTTCAGAGAGACCGGAAAATCGTCCACGTCGATAAAGGTATCGTAGGCTTCATCCACCACCAGGATCACGTCATCCGGTAGTTCTTTTAAAAAATCCTCCATCTCATACCTGGTAGCGTAGGTGCCTGTGGGATTGTTGGGGTTAGCGATAAATACCAGCTTGGTCTTTGCGTCAATCAGCTTTCTTATCGCCCCAAGGTCGTATTTAAAATATTTCAGAGGAGCTTTTTTAACCCGGCAGCCTAAAACATTTGCCAGTATCTCATATTCCAAGAAAGTAACATCAGCGGTGACAATGTTCTCATCAGGCTCGACAAAAGTTTTTAAGATGATGTCGATCAGCTCATCGGACCCGTTTCCTAGGACAAAGTTAGTCGGATCAAGGTCAAAAGACTTGGCCAGCTTTCTTTTAAGGTAGAACCCTGAGCTGTCAGGGTAGCGGTTGAGATTGCCCAGGTTCTTTTTTATGGCCTCAATTGCTTTTGGGCTGGGGCCAAGAGGGTTTTCATTAGAGGCAAGCTTGACTACTTCTTTAAGCCCAAGCTGTCTTTTTGTCTCTTCTATTGGCTTACCTGCTATATAAGGAGTAAGATCCAGGATGTTTTTTCTGACTAATTCTTTCATTTATTCTCCGAGTGGATAAGAACCAAGGATCTTTAAGAATTTGCATTTACATTCCAGTTCGTCAAGCGCCTTCTTTACCCTGGTTTCTTCAATATGCCCGCCGAGATCCACAAAGAAATAGTAATCCCAGGCTTTCTTTTTAGATGGCCGGGATTCGATCTTGGTCAGGTTGATGCGGTATTTCTTAAAGGGCAAAAGCATCTCATGCAAAGCCCCCACTTTATCTTTAATGGAAAAAAGTATGGAGGTCTTGTCGTTTCCGGTGCGTTTGACTTCGGTTTTTCCGATAACGAAAAAGCGGGTGATGTTATGCGGCGAATCCTCTATATCCTGCGCCAGTACCTTTAAATTATAGATCTTGGCCGCCAACAATGAGGAAATCGAGGCGCTATTTAACTCATTGGCCGCGATCTGTGCTGCCCGCGTGGTGCTGGAGACCTCTATCAGCTCTGCCTGAGGCAGATTTTCCTGAAGCCATATCCGGCACTGGCCAAAAACCTGCGGATTGGAATAGATCTTCTTGATCTTATCCTTTGGGCACTTGGCTAGAAGGTTATGAGAAATATCCAGTATGACCTGCGCGCAGATCTTAAGGTCAGAATCTACCAGCATGTCCAGGGTGTGGGTTACCGCGCCTTCGATGGAGTTCTCAATAGGAACAACCCCATAATCGGCGTTATCCCGCTCGATCTCCAGGAAAACATTAGCGATGCTGTTACAGGCCACGTAATCCACCTGCGAACCAAAACGTTTCAAAGCAGCCAGATGCGAGAAGCTGGCCTGCGGCCCAAGGTAAGCAATATTAAGATTTTTCTCTAAGGAAAGGCCAGCTGACATCACTTCCCGGTAGATGGACTCAAGGGCAGCGTTCTTTAGCGGCCCCTTATTGACCTGGGTTACTTTCTTAAGCACATCTCTTTCCCTGTCAGGCGAATAGATGCTGGTTTTGTTTTCATTTTTTACCTTAGCCACTTCCAAAGTGATTTTGGCGCGGGAGTTAAGCAGCCGGATGATATTTATATCTATCCCGTCTATTTTTTTACGCAGTTTTTTCAGGTTCACCGCTTGCCGTCCTTTCTGCCTGTTCCATGGAATTCATTTCTTCGTTGGTTTGTGCGGATACTGTTTCATCGGTTCCTTCCGGAACAAGCTCGACCTCCGCGTTTTTTTCAGACAACTCTCTTTTGATCTCCGGGGTGTTCAATTCCAAGATGCTTGGCAGGTCATTGAGCGATTTTAATCCAAAATGCTCAAGAAACTGCCGCGTGGTGCCGTAAACTAATGGCCTCCCTGGAGTCTTCTTCCTGCCAGAGATACGGATCAGGTTTTTATCCAGCAGGCTTTTCATCACTCCGTCCACGTTGACGTTACGCAAAAGCTCTATTTCTGTACGGGTCAGCGGCTGCTTGTAGGCGATGATAGCCAGAGTCTCAAGGGCCTGTTTTGACAGCCGCTCGGTATGGCGGTCTTTGAAAAGCTTCTTAAGAATTGGAGCGAACCCTGTGGCAGTGACCATCATGAATCCGCCGGCGATCTCGGCTACGCGCATTCCGCGGTTAGCCTGCTCATATTCCGTCTGAAGCTCATCGATGAGCTTGCGGATTTCTGCTGAAGCCAGATTATCCAGCGCCGGCCGCATTTGTTCTGCGCTTAATGGCTTATCGCTGGCAAAGAGCATTGCCTCGATAGCGTATTTTAAATTATTCTCGGACATGGTTATCTTGCCTTCCTTTGCTTATATACCAAGTTTAATAGTTCCTCGGTGGTCGCGGTTCCAGGCGACATCTCCATGGCTTTCTTGATCATCTGCAGGGCTTCCGGCCTCTTATATTCCAGTTGCATAAGGACGGCTAAGGCGTCGTCGATCAGGTTTTTGTGCTTTTCTTCCTGTTCCTTGCTTACGCTATCCTGTATAAGGCCGAATCTTCCGATTTTATTCTGCAGTTTTGCAACTATCTCTTTTGCCCTTTGTTCGCCGATTCCCGGCAAAGAACGCAAAAAGCTCACGTCCCCTTCGTCGATCGCCTTAGCGATCAGGGAGATAGGTTTATTCAGCGCCCTTAATGCCGCGCGCGGGCCGATCCCGGAGACAGTAATAAAGACCTGAAAGAAATCTTTTTCGATATTATTCAGGAAGCCGATCAGGACAGGAGTACTTTTTGAGGGCTCGACCTGATGATAGTGAAAAGTGACCAGGTCAATTTTTCCGTCAGGAGATATGCTTTCATCCAGGCGCTGCATTACTGCCTGCGGGATAAATACCTCATAACAAAGCCCGTTTACCTCGATGAAAAGAGAGCTGGGGGTTTTATCAACAACTTTTCCTGAAATACGCGAGATCATATTATGTTTCTTCCTATGTAGCTGTGTGCTATGGCTAATGCCAACGCGTCGGTCACATCGGTGTATTTGGGGATGTTTTTGAGCTTCAGCATGCTTGCCACTATTTTTTGCACCTGCGCTTTAGATGCCAGCCCCTGCCCGACAATAGCTTTTTTCATCCGCGTCGCCCCGTATTCAACCAGAGGAATATTTTTTGTGGCGCAGGCCAGGCATATCACCCCGCGCGCCTGGCCCAAAATATACGAGGTCGTAGGGTGACGGTAATGCGCGTATATCTTCTCAAGAACCAGGCAGCTTGGCTGTGTATCTTCTATCAGCTTGATTATCGCCTGGTAGATCTTATTCAGGCGTTGTGGAGTTGGATCTGTTGCCTGAGTTGCAATTATTCCCGCTTCGATCAGGGATAGGCTATTGCCGCGGACATCGATGGCTCCATAGCCGGTTATAGTCAGCGCAGGGTCAACGCCGAGGATCACCATGTTTATTCTTCAGAAGCTACCTGCTCCATGATCTCATCAGAAATGTCGAAGTTGGCGTAAACATTCTGGACATCGTCATGCTCTTCAAGGGCTTCGATCAGGCCCAGCACCTGTTTAGCCTCGTTTCCTTCCACCTTGACAGTGGTGGACGGGACCATGGTCACTTCCGCGTCCTGAAATTTCACTCCCTTATCAATCAGCACCTGCTTGATCCTCTCGAAATCCGCAGGTGAGGTGGTGATCTCGTAGTTCTTGTCGTCTGACTTGAAATCTTCAGCACCCGCATCTAGAGCGATGGTCATTAGCTCATCTTCCTTGGCCAGGTTCTTATCGATCAGAAAATAGCCTTTTTTGGTAAAAAGGTAGGATACTGACCCTGCTCCGGCCATGTTCCCGCTTTTTTTGGACATGATGTTGCGCAGTTCCGCGGTGGTGCGGTTTTTGTTGTCCGTTACCGCTTCGATCATTATGGCTACACCGCCTGCGCCATAGGATTCATAAGTGGTTGTCTCATAAACTATACCCGGAAGCTCTCCGGTTCCGCGCTTAATGGCCATCTTCACGTTATCCGAAGGCATGTTGGCTTCTTTTGCTTTCTGCATTACCGCACGCAGGCGCGAGTTGGTGTCGGGATTTCCGCCGCCATCGCGGGCTACGATCGTCAATTCCTTGATGATCTTGGTATAGAGCGCGCCTTTTTTGGCGTCAGCCAAATTCTTCTTTCCCTTATTTGTTTTCCATTTTGAATGACCTGACATTTTTAAGCCCCCCTTGCGCAGAAAGCGCACACTGGCTTTTCCGTCCCACAAGGGACGCACTTGGCAATCATTTATGCCAAGGTGCTATAAAACCAGGTGTTTTGCTAGTTAATAAAATATAAATTAAAGGACAGGCAAAGATAAGCCGGGTTTTGTCTGGATGTGATTTTTCACGTCCTGGTGACCATTCCTCTCACTCCCGGCGTTTCCGCCGGGACTCAAGCAGCTTACCCGAGGCTCATGTCGTGCCGGATCAGCACGCGCCCTAAAAAACTGGGCTTGCCCCTATTTTGCCTTGCTCCGCGTGGGGTTTTCCTTGTCCCGACATTCGCTTACGCTTGGTCGGGATCCCGATATGACCGTAGGCCATTTTCGGGACTAGGCGGCATCGCTGCAGCCTACGGTAGTCTCTTACACTACCTTTTCACCTTTGCCTATGCGCTTTACAGCGCAAAGGTAGTTTATTTTCTGTGGCACTTTCCATCCCGCGCCAGGTCCCAAAGTTCAAGGCCGGCACAGGCCTCAGCATTACTGAGCGCGCTATCCTCCGGAGCCCGGACTTTCCTCCCCGCTATCGCGGGGCGGCCACCTTCTGCCTGTCCTTTAATCAAAGAGCGGTTTTTCTTTAGCTCGTTTTTTACTGCCTGCGTCGCTAGCCTGTCAGCGGCGGAATTCTGTTCCCGCGGGACATGATTGATAGAAACCTGCCTAAATCCGGATATAAGATGTATAGCCTGGTTAAGCAGCCCGATGATGTTCGGGTGTTTTGTTTTGTAGATCTTCTTTATCTGGCGGTAAAGCAGCTGGCTGTCGGTATTTATTTTTAAAACTTCGGCTTTTAATTTAAGCGCTTCTTGAAGGGCCCAGATCAGCGCGGTATATTCGGCTACGTTGTTTGTGGTCTCGCCGATATAGCTGGATATATTTTTAATTACCCGGCCGTTCTTAGAGATCACTACTCCGATCCCGCTTGGCCCGGGGTTGCCTTTTGACGCGCCATCAATATGGATCAAAAGCGCACTCATTCTTCGGTATAAAGCATCCTGTTGCAGATCTCGCAGGTGATGATCTTATCGTACATTTTGATAAGATTGATGACCTGGGGCGGGACGAACATGTTGCAGCCTAAGCAAGAGTTGTGTTTTACGCCTACAATAGCAAGGCCGTCCCGGCTGGCAAGTATGCGGTCATACTGGCTAAGCATCTTTGGGTCTATTTCAGGCAGAGCCTGGTTTCTAAGCCCGTCAAGCTGCGCCAGGCGGTCGTTGATCTCCTTGATCCTATCTTCCACTTTCTTTTTTTGGAAGATAAGAATTTTTTCTTCCTCTCCCAGCCGCGTTCTTTCCTGATCGGTATCTTTTTTTATCTTATCCATTAGGTCCATGGAGGCTAGAATCTTATCTTCTACAAGCGAGGCATCCGCCTTTGAATCCTGGATCTGCTGCAGCATGGTCTGGTATTCTTTATTGGTTTTTAGGGTATAAAGCTGGGTTTGCAGTTTTTTCGTGGCTTCTTCTTTGCTGGCCAGTTCAAGTTCCGCGTCTTTTTTCTGCTTCTGGGTATCAAGCAGCTGTTTTTCAAGCGCGGCTAATCCGGCTTTTTTTACCTCAAAAGCGTCCTGAAAGACCTTGATCTCCTGAGGCTTTGCTGCCAGCTCATCTTTTAAAGAGTATATCTCGGTGTCGATTGCCTGTAATTTAAGCAGGCTGCTTAATTGCGTCTTTAGATCAAGCTCTTGCAATGTCGCTCCTTTTTAGCGTCGGGAAATTTTAAATGTACTACGCTCGCTGCCTCGCTTGTCGCTCGGCTACGCTCGCTTTAGTACACTTAAATTTTCCCTTATCGGGAAAATTTAAGTGGGCGCAATAGGACTTGAACCTATGACCTCTACAATGTGAATGTAGCGCTCTAACCAACTGAGCTATGCGCCCTAGAATTAATCTGTAATCTTAAATCTTCGCTCAGTAATCTATGCATTCCGCTCGCTGCTCGGCTTGTCCCCTTCGGGGAGGCTTCGCACTCGCCTCGCAACGCTCGCTTGAGTACATTTGAAATTTCCCTTGTCGGGAAATTTCAAGTGGGCCCAGGAGGGTTCGAACCTCCGACCAAGTGATTATGAGTCACCTGCTCTTCCACTGAGCTATGGGCCCAAATTTTACTATGAGGCCCGATCCTGAGTCTTAATTCCGGATGGGCCCAAAGTTTACCATGAGGCCCGAGCCCCGCAAAATCATCTAAAACCCTTTGCGGCCTGAGCACTTAAAACAATATTATATATTACTATCTGTTCGGAGTTTTTGCAAGATAAAATTGATTAAATTTGGGGCGGTTTGGCTATTTTTCCTTCTGCAGGATTTTCAGGAACAAGTTGACGATTTTGGGGTCAAACTGCGTTCCCGCGCCGCTTTTGATTATATCAATAGCTTTTTTCTTGGTAAAGGCTTTGCGGTACGGCCGGTCGCTGGTCAAAGCCTGATAGACGTCCGCTAAAGCGATGATCCTGGCCCCAAGCGGGATCTCTTCCCCTCTGATTCCGCTTGGATACCCTTTCCCGTCCCATCGCTCATGATGATAGAAGATATACGGGATGATCCTGCGCAGATACTGTATCGGCCGGATGATATCAGCTCCGATCTGCGGGTGCTTTTTGATCTCGGTGAATTCTTTCTTGGTGAGTTTTGACTTTTTTAGAAGTATGTTCTCGCTGATCCCGACCTTGCCCAGGTCATGTAGCATGGCCGCCTGTTTTACCAGTTCAATTTCATCTTTCTGCAGGCCCAGCGCTTTGCCTATTTCCATGGCGTATTTTACGGTATTCTCAACGTGCTCTCCGGTGTAGTGGTCTTTAAGCTCAATGGTCTTGGCAAAGGCGAAGATGGCTTCTACCGAGCTTTGGTTGGCCTTACGGGTGAGTTTATCGATCTCATCTTTGAGTATCCTGATATTTCTGCTTCCGCTTCCTTTGCTTAATTCCGGATATTTGGTTTTGCTTGTATCTAATGAGGAATAGACTTTGTTTCCACCGAACTCTTTTACTTTGTTTAGGATCATGTCCGCGCCGTTTATCAAATCCATGCCTTTGGTGATCCTGTCTTCAGGATAGGAAACCACGGCAAAGCTTAACTTTAGGCGGACCTTGTGCCTTTTATCTCCGAAGTGGTAGAGGCTTAAGGTGTCTAGCAAGCGCTGGGCAAGCCCTAGGGCTTCCGGCCTGGCTGAGCCAGGAGATAGTATTACAAATTCTTCTCCTCCGAAGCGTATAGCTATATCGTATTTACGCACCAGCTTTTTCA
>CAYHBB010000021.1:0-57247 GCA_964354795.1 uncultured Planctomycetales bacterium
AATCTGCCCGATGGGCCGATTGCGGTGCGTGCTTTGCGTAAGGTCCCGGCAGGCGAGGCCTTAAGTCGCTATGAAGCTCCGCGTGGAGAGGACGTACATTATGTTTTATCTAACGGCACGGATAAGCCTGAACGGGTGAAAGTCCGCGCTCCGACATTAGCCAATATTCAGGCAGTAAAGCATATGCTTAAAGACAGGTATCTGGCGGATATGCCGATAGTGATTGCGGCAATTGATCCGTGTTTTTCCTGTACTGACCGCATGATTGTTTTGAATCACACCGAGAGTAATAAGAAAGAAGTGATGAAGTGGCAGGACCTGCATAAGTACAGTATCGATTGGCATAAGAGAAGAGGATTCGATTTCTCCAAATTTAAAGGATAAGCCAAAAAGGTTAAAATGTCAGCGTTATTTTCACTATTCATTTTTCCGGGAGTTTTATTCCTGATCGTTTTCGGGTTGCTTGCGGAGTTTATCGATCGCAAGATCTACGCCCGGCTGCAGAACAGGATCGGCCCTCCCTGGTTTCAGCCTTTGGCGGATATTGTCAAGCTCTTAGCCAAAGAGGATATTATTCCTACTCATGCGAATGTCCACATGTTTACTTTAGCGCCACTTTTCGCCCTTACCGCAACAGTGTGTTCTGTTTTTTATATTCCGATCTGGGGGACAAAAGCGCTTTATTCTTTTAACGGTGACATTATTGCCGTACTGTATTTATTGACTATTCCTACCCTGACATTTTTTATCGGCGGATGGTATTCCACTTCGCTTTATGCCAGGATCGGCGCAGTGCGCGCTATTACTCAGCTATTCGCCTACGAGGTGCCTTTATTTATGGGCATACTTTCTCCGGCATTGCTGGCCAATACCTGGTCCTTAAGCGAGATGACCGTATTTTACAGTCAGCATCCGCGGTATTGGTGTTTTAATCTGATCGGCTTTGGGGTTTCCGTGGTAGCGCTCTTGGGCAAGCTCGAGAAGACTCCTTTTGACATACCGGAAGCAGAAACCGAGATCGTCGCCGGGTGTTTCACCGAATATAGCGGAAGGCTTTTAGCTTTTTTTCGTATGACCATAGATATTGAGATGATCGTCGGGGCTACGCTTTTTGCCGCGGTATTTCTGCCTTTTGGCCTTACTATTAACCCTGTTGCAGGGTTTACAATATACTTGATCAAGGTTCTTTGCGTAGTGGCACTTCTTGCGCTAATACGTACTATCGTGGCGCGTGTGAGGATCGACCAGATGATCCGGTTCTGCTGGAAATATCTCGCTCCTCTTGCGCTGGTGCAGGTTTTTATTAACCTAATATTAAAAATACTGTTATTTAAATGAGGCCGGGAAAGATCTTACGCACAGTCCTGGGGTCAATCTTTAAGAAACCCGCGACCCAGGATTATCCGCATAACAAGTCAGGTATGCCTAAGGGTTTCAGGGGGAAGCTTAAGTTTGATTCTGAAAAATGCATAGGCTGTAAAATGTGCATGAAGGATTGTCCCTCCGCGGCAATCACTATACGCGAGGTTGCGCCCAAGAAGTTTGAGTGCGAGATCGACCTCTCCAAGTGCATCTATTGCGCGCAGTGCGTGGATACCTGCCCCAAAAAAGCGCTTGAGGCCACTGATGAGTTTGAGCTTGCCCAGCTGGATATCAGCAAGCTGAAAGTGATTTTTCATGCAAAAATTGATTCAGGGCCTGAAAACCCGGCTCAAGGCAGCTAAGCGGATAGCTCTTTTAGGGGTGGGTTCTCAATTGCGCGGCGACGATGCCGCAGGAATCCTGGTTGCAGATGCGTTGTCAAAAAAAATCTGCAGAAAAAATAACCTAAAAGTATTTCTCGGGCATACCGCTCCTGAGAACCTAACCGGCGAAATAAAGAAATTTAAGCCACAGCATCTAATAATCATTGATTCTGCTGATATGGGCAAGAAGGCGGGAGATGTTTCATTAATCGATCTTTTTGATCTTAGCGGAGTTACTTTTTCTACACATCAATTGCCGGTAGCAATAATGGCAGATTATTTGATGCAGGCTACTGGGTGTCAGATTTCTATTATTGGCATTCAGCCTAAGCAACTGAAGTTTGATAGCAAGGTATCCCAAGAAATATTGAGATCTGTTAAGCAGTTAGTTACCGGACTTCAGCAAGTTCTGGGCGCTTGATTTCATATTACAAGAGGCAAAGTAGATATGCAGTTTATATATAACATACTTAAGACTCCAATCCGTTTTTTTAAGTTACTTTATGGCTGGACAGTGCATTGGGCAAAGTCACCACACGCGCCTTGGGCCCTGTTTGGGATTGCGTTTATTGAGAGCTCTTTTTTTCCTATTCCCCCTGATGTTCTGCTGATAGCAATGGTGTTGGCAGAGCGTAAAAAATGGATCCGTAATGCAGTAATCTGCACGATCGGATCAGTGTTGGGGGCGCTCTTTGGTTATTTTATCGGTTGGAGCTTATATGAAAGTGTAGGCAAGTTCATTGTTAATACATATCATCTTCAGCCTACAATGGAGTTAGTTGGCCGTAAATATGCGGAAAATGCTTTTTTAACCATATTTACCGCCGCTTTTACTCCTATACCTTATAAAATAATCACTATTGCGGCAGGGCTGTTTAAAATTTCATTAGTTACTCTTGTCATTGCGTCGGTTATCGGTAGGGCAGGACGATTTTTCATTGTTGCGGGAGCTTTAAGGATCTTTGGGGCGAGAATTGAGAAAAGCATAGAGAAATATTTTGATTTATTTTCGATTATTTTTATTCTACTCTTAATTGGCGGGTTCTTTGCCATAAAATATTTAAAATAAATACTTTAGAGAAATAGTGTTATTATTTGGATTGTGGCTTGCAAGATTACCCAGATGATTTATAATGGGAAGAAGGTAAAGGACGTTTAATGATATTTTGCCCCACCTCGTAGAATGTGTCAAAATTCTCTTCGATAATTTTGGCACACTCGGTGGGGTTAAATTCCTGCGCCTACGGCGCAGAAATTTAAGGAGGGTCTCAAATGCCTTTATGGAAGATAATCAATACTGGCGGTATCACCATCTACATACTTGTAGCCTGTTCTATTTTATCGCTGGCCATTATCTTTGAGCGGTTTGTTTATTACCGCAAGCGCTCCCGCATTAAAAGGACAGATTTTATGGCCGAGATCAAGGCTCAGCTTTTAAAGGGTAATGTCAAGGGAGCGGTCATGTTTTGTATTGATACCGATACGCCGTTTTCCTCGGTGGTGCATTCCGGGCTCAATCTCTACGGCCACAGCGAAGTGGTGATATCCAACACTATGGAGCGTGAGATCTCTGTTGAGACCACAAAGCTGGAGCGTTTTACCAGCATCGTTGGGACTCTCGGAAGCACTGGGGTTTATATCGGGCTTTTTGGCACGGTGTTAGGTATTATCCGGGCTTTCCGCGATATATCGGTCAGCGGCTCCGGTGGATTAAGCGTAGTCATTAACGGCATTTCCGAAGCGCTGATCTGCACTGCGGCAGGGCTTGCGGTGGCGATCCCCGCGGTCATCGCTTACAATTATTTTATCAAGAAGATCGATAATTTCGTGGTGGATATGGAGCTGTGCGCTTCTGAAACCATGGATTTAGTCACAGCTAAGCTGAAATGATCGGCAAATCCCGAAGGCAGAAACTGGTATCCGAAATAAATATCACTCCTTTTACGGACGTGATCCTGGTGCTTTTGATCATCTTCATGATCACCACACCCTTGATCTCCCAGTCAGGGCTCAAGGTCAAGCTTCCTGAGGCGAAGAGTGCTACTCCCATGAAGGGCAAGGAGCAGGCGGAGATCACTATCACTAACGAAGGGATGGTCTATCTGGAAGAGAAGCTGGTGACCAGGAAAGAGCTTAAAGAGCGGATGGGGGCTATATATTTGGATAATTCCAATATTGCGGTGGTCTTGAAAGCGGATAAGCTGGTCAACTTTAAAGAGATAGTCGGTGTTTTGGATGTTTTAAACGCATTAGGTATTAAGAATCTTAATATCGCGGCAATAGCCGAACAGTAAATCTTTGGCTAAATTATTAATATGGCCGATAAAGGAAAGCTATACAAACGCATAAAGATCGCTGGCCTGATCAGTTTTATCCCCATAATCCTGGCAGTTTCTCCGCTTGGCGGCTTTTTTTTAGGAGAATATTTACAGAATAAATTCGGCCTTGGGCTGCACGCTATCCTGATCTTTACCAGCCTTGGTTTTCTTGCCGCAATATTTGAGATTGTCAGGATTATCCGTTTAGTGATCAGGATAGAAAAGGTAACAGATGGATGAATTCTTAAAGAAATCCGTAAAATACACCGCAACCCTGGTCCTGGTAATCTGCGCTGTTTTAGTTATCATGGACAAATGGGTCTGGGCAGGTGGCTTTATTATTGGTTTTGCTTGGTCAATAGCGGATATGGTGCTGACCTTCAGGTTGCTGCGCATAGCCATACTTAAGGAAGAGAAGTCAAAGCTTTACGCGATCCTCATGCTAAAGTTCCCCGTGCTTTATCTGGCGGGTTTTCTGATCGTTATGTTGCGCGTTTTTCCGGTATGGAGCCTGCTTTTGGGGTTATTGCCGATTTTCCCTGTAATGGGAGTAGTTAAATTATGGAGCAAGAAAGCCCTAACCTGGTCAGCATAATTGCGGCCCTTTTTAATAATGCCGCTTGGACTAAATACCTTTTTGTCTGGGAAAATTGTATTTTTTCTCTTTTGATCATTCTGGGGCTGGTCATTTTTTCTTATTTTGCTTCGCGTAAGAGAAGCCTTGTCCCGGGCAGGCTTCAGAATATCGCGGAGGTGTATGTTTCCGGCGTAGATGATTTTGTCTGCGGGGTGCTGGGGAAGAAGGGAAGAAAGTATGTCCCTTTTATCGGTACCCTTTTTATCTATATCATCTCCATGAACTTCATGGGCCTGATTCCGTTCATGAAATCATCGACCACTAGCTGGTCGACTACACTGGCCCTGTCTTTATGTGTATTTGTTTATGTGCAGTATACCGCTCTTAAAGAAAATGGGCTGATCGGATACATCGATCATTTGATGGACAAGCCAAGGGGGATACTGGCTTATTCCGTGTTTATCCCGCTGTTGATGCTGGTTTTGCACACTATTACCGAGCTGGTCAAGCCTTTGAGCCTGTCTTTACGTTTGAGAAGTAATATCATGGGGGATGATCTGGGCATGTCGATAATAGCCGGGATGGGCCTTCCGTGGCTGCCACTGTTATTGATGAATACCTTTTTAGCGATCATCGCCTGCATAGTCCAGGCGCTGGTTTTCTGCCTTTTAAGCACGGTGTATTTCGCGCTGGTGTTACCGGAGGAAGAGGAAAGAATATTTAACCCCGCTTCATAAACGCACGCAAAATTTTACTGGCGCAAAGCGCCGTGAAATTTTGCGGCATTCGGCGGGGTCAATTCGCCCAAACAACTTACGTCGTCCCAGTAAGGGACTCCGTAAGTTGTGGGCTCATTGAGGAGGTTCGATATGGATTACAGAGCAGCATTGGCATTGGCAATACCTTTAGGGTTAGGCCTGGCCGCGTTAGGTTGCGGGCTGGGGCTAGGCAGAGCGGTGGGGTCGGCGATGGATGCGACCGGCAGGCAGCCTGAGGCGTCGATGAAGATACTGATCAATATGGCTGCGGGTTGCGCCTTTATCGAGGCCTTGACCATATACGTCTGGGTACTGGCCTTCATGTTGATGGGTAAGATTTCTTAAAAGACAAATGGAAGACCTGTTAAAACTCTTAAGCACCAACGAGATCGTGGCGCAAATTGTCAATTTTCTAATACTCCTTTTGATCTTGCGCATATTCCTTTGGAAGAGGGTTTTAGCGCTTCTTGAACAGAGAAGGGAAAGGATCGCTTCCGAATTCAAGAAGATAGAGGATTCTCACGCGCAGGCAGCCAGGCTTCAGGCTGAATACGAGGTAAGGCTTGCCGCTATCGAGGTTGAAGCGAAAAAGAAGATCCAGGAGGCGATTGCTGAGGGCCGTAAGATCACCGATGAGGTGCGTAAGAAGGCCCATGAGGAGTCTCAAACAATCATCAATAACGCCAGGGCGAATATCCAGCATGAATTATCCCATGCCAAGGAAGAGTTAAAAGACAGGATCGTTGACCTGACTATCGCCGCTGCGGAAAGCGTAATAGAGGACAGGCTTACCGAAGAAGAGGACCGCAGGCTGGTCAAGGATTTTCTTAACCGGATGGATGAGATAGATGATAAAGGATAAGATCATCGCCAAGCGCTACGCCGACGCCTATATGGATTTTACCAAAGGGGCTATCGGCTGGGAAAAGGCTATTGAGGAATTTAAGGAATTAAAGAACGTCCTTATCCATGAAAATCCCGGCTTCATGGAATTCCTCACTCATGAAGGCATAGGCCACAATGATAAGCTTGCGTTTGTGGACCGCGTGCTAAACGATAATTATTCCGAGGAACTTAAGTCTTTCCTGAAGCTTCTGGTAGATAAGGAGCGCATCGGACATCTTCTGGATATAGCCGAATATATCAGGATATATTATTCCCACGGACAGGAGATCGAGGCGTTATTAAAGACTTCCTTTCCGCTGGATGTGGAAGTGATCAGGTCAATAGAAAATAAGCTAGAGAAAAAGCTGAATAAGAAGTTCAAGTTTTATATCGACCTGGACGCGGGTCTGCTCGGGGGGATCCAGGTGGTCATGGGGGACAACACCATAATTGACGACTCGGTGAAGAAAAGGCTATCTGACTTGAAGGAAAAATTAAGAGGGGTAAAGGTGTACTATGGCGCTTAAACCGGAAGAAGTAACTTCGATCATTGCTGAGGAACTGAAAAAATACAAGAGCCGCATGAGGGTGGAGTCTGTCGGCACAGTCATACAGGTGGGCGATACCATCGCGCGCATCCACGGTCTTGATGACGTGATGATGGGCGAGTTGGTGGTCTTTGCCGAGAAAGAAAAAGTTGTAGGCCTGGTGATGAACCTTGAAGAAGATTCCGTCGGCGTAGTCATATTCGGAACGGATAATCCGGATAAAGATATTCGGGAAGGGGATATTGTCAAACGTACGGGTAAGATCGTGCAGGTGCCGGTAGGGGAAGCGCTGGTCGGCCGTGTAGTCAATGCCCTGGGCCGGCCCATTGATGGAAAAGGCCCGGTGCAGCACACTTTGACCCGGCCCATCGAGATCCACTCTCCTAATGTGGTGGAGCGCCAGCCGGTATGCCAATCACTTGAAACCGGCATCAAGGCAGTGGACGCCATGATCCCTATCGGTCGCGGCCAGCGCGAGCTGATCATCGGAGACCGTCAGACCGGAAAGACCTCTATAGTCCTTGATACGATTATTAATCAAAAAGGAAAAGGAGTATATTGCATTTACTGCGCCATCGGCCAAAAGCTCTCTAGTGTCGTAGCAGTGCACGATACTTTAGAAAAAGCCGGGGCAATGCAGTATACAACAATTGTAAGCGCCTCCAGCCGGGCCTCCGCATCATTGCAGTATCTGGCTCCTTATGGCGCAACCGCCATGGGCGAAGAGTTCATGTATTCCGGAAAACACGTGCTGGTAATATATGATGATCTGTCCAAGCATGCCCAGGCCTACCGTCAGCTTTCTTTGTTATTGCGTCGTCCCCCGGGAAGAGAGGCTTATCCGGGAGATGTCTTTTATCTGCACTCGCGCCTCTTGGAGCGCGCGGCAAAATTAAACGACTCACTTGGAGCGGGGTCTCTTACAGCTATTCCCATCGTTGAGACCCAGGCAGGGGATTTCACCAGCTATATTCCGACTAACGTCATCTCTATTACCGATGGGCAGATCTATCTGGAAAATGATTTATTTTATGCCGGCGTGAGGCCCGCGATCAATGTAGGGCTGTCTGTTTCGCGCGTGGGAGGCAAGGCTCAGCGTAAAGCCATGCGTCAGGTATCCGGAAAACTCAGGATAGATCTCGCCCAATACCGGGAACTTGAGACCTTTACCCAGTTTGGTACAGATCTAGATAAGGCTACTCAGACCCAGCTTACTCGCGGTGAGAAAGTTGTCGAAATCCTCAAGCAGCCGCAGTATAACCCTCTGCCCATGGCCAAACAGGTGATGATCATATATGCCGCGACCAAGGGATTTTTGGACAACCTGCCGAATATCTGCATCAAGAGATTTGAGGCCGAGTTTTATAAGTTTATTGATCTTAAGTATTCGGATATTGAGCGCACAATAGAGTCTAGCGGTGAGCTGGGAGACCAGACCGCTAAATCTCTGGAAAGCGCGATCAGCGAATTCATAAAAGAATTCAAGCCGCAGTAATATATGGCACAGTCAATACGCCAGATTAAAAACCGCATCAAGAGTGTTGAAAATACTGAAAAGGTCACCTCAGCCATGCAGATGGTTTCTTCTTCCAAGCTTAACCGCATGAACACGCTGCTGGCAGCGGTGCGGCCCTATTTTCTTAAAGTCGAGTCATTGACCAATGATCTTTTAACTAGCGTCGAGCATATAGACAGCCCGTTTATCGCAAGCCGCCAGGCTTCAGGAAAGATACTTTTATGCCTGATTGCTTCTGACGGCGGGTTGTGCGGAGTTTACAACAACAATATCTTGCGCGCCGTTGATGAGTTCTTGCGTTCAAGGGACAAATCCAAAGTCAAGCTGGTGCTGGTGGGCAAAAAGGGGTTCAACTATTTCAAGAAGCATGAGGCCCTTGAAATATACAATTTTTACATCGGGCTCAACGGAAAGTATTCTGAAACCGCGGCTGGAGAGATCCTTAAGCTGATTACCGATAAGTATCTGGCTGGGACAGTTGATGAAGTATATGTGGCTTATACCCATTTTCAGAGCGCGTTGGTGCATAAGCCGGTAGTTGAGAAATTTTTAAATCTCGACCCCCAAAAGGGCAAGGTTTACGACTATATTTTTGATCCTAGCAGGGCAAAGATTCTTGATGAGCTTATCCCGCGCTATGTGGGGATGAAATTCCGTCTTATGCTTTTAGAGGCATTTACCGCAGAGCATGCATCGCGCACCGTGGCCATGAAGATGGCTACGGAAAACGCCCGCGATATGTTGCAGAGCCTGACGTTGTTGCGCAATAAAGTGCGCCAGGCAAAAATAACCGAGGAGATGTTGGATATCATCTCATCGGTGGAAGCTTTGAAAGGATAATTTATTATGGCAGAAGGTCATATTATTCAGGTGATCGGCCCGACCGTGGATATCCGTTTTCCAGAGGGCGAGGGGCCGCAGCTTTTTAACGCTCTGAAGGTCGAGATCCCGGAGCAGAAAATCGATTTAACCTTGGAAGTAGCGCAGGATATCGGTAATAATACCGTGCGTTCCATAGCCCTTGGTTCTACTGATGGCCTGGTGCGGGGAATGGTTGTGCGTGATACCGGCTCTCCCATAACCGTACCCATCGGGCCTCAGGTGTTAGGCAGGATCTTTAATTTGTTGGGTGAGACTATTGATGGCCAAGGGCCTTTGCCTAATCCTGAAAAACGTAATCCTATACATCGCCCATCACCTAATTTTGAGGAGCAGCTGCCCATTACCTCTATCTTAGAGACCGGGATGAAGGTCCTTGATCTTTTGGCGCCTATACCGCGTGGTGGAAAGGTCGGTTTGTTCGGGGGTGCCGGCGTGGGTAAGACCGTTATCGTCATGGAGCTTATCCGGACTATCGCTACCGAACACGGCGGAGTTTCGGTGTTTGCCGGTATCGGAGAGCGTACCCGTGAAGGTAATGAGTTATGGCTTGAGCTCAGTGCCTCTGGCGTAATCAAGAATAGCGCGCTTGTCTTTGGGCAGATGAATGAGCCGCCGGGAGCGCGCCTGCGTATCGGTTTGTCCGCCCTGACCATGGCGGAATATTTTCGCGATGAAGAGCGTAAGGACGTATTGATATTTATCGACAATGTGTATCGTTATATTCAGGCGGGATCGGAAGTGTCCACTTTACTTGGCCGCATGCCATCGGCAGTAGGATATCAGCCGAATCTTTTGACCGAGGTCGCCCAGCTTGAGGAGCGCATTGCTTCGACCCGGGACGGGTCGATCACTTCGATCCAGGCGGTTTATGTTCCCGCGGATGACCTGACTGACCCGGCGCCGGCTGCGGTATTTTCGCACCTGGACGCCAAGATCGTGCTTTCCCGCCTGGTTTCAGAGCTGGGGATCTATCCGGCGGTTGATCCTTTGGATTCTACTTCGCGCATCCTTGACCCGCGTATTATCGGAGAAGAACACTATCGGGTCGCTCTTGGCGCTCAGAAGATCCTTCAGCGCTACAAAGATCTTCGTGATATTATCTCCATATTAGGTATTGATGAGTTGGCGGATGAGGATAAATTGATCGTTGCCCGGGCGCGCAAGCTTCAGAAGTTTTTCTCACAGCCTTTCTTTGTAGCTGAGAACTTCACCGGGATGAAAGGTAAATACGTGAAGCTTGAAGAGACCATTAAAGGCGTGGGGATGATCATTGAGGGCAAGTGTGACGATATCCCGGAGCAGGCCTTTTTTATGGTTGGGCCGATAGAAGAAGTGATTGAAAAGGGCAATCAGTTAAATAAGCAGAATGGATAAACCTTTTAGCGTTAATATTGTAGCTGTGGAGAAGACCCTGTATAAGGGGAAAGTTTTCTCTATGATTGCGCCTGCGGCTACCGGATATTTAGGGGTGCTGGCTAATCATGCGCCCATGGTCACGACTCTGGGAAGCGGCACTATCATTATGAAGGAAGAGTCAGGTTCAACTAAGACCATTGACTTTAAGGGCAAGGGGTTCTTAGAGGTTCTGAATAATGAGGTTACGCTCCTGCTGGAAACAGGCACGGCGTAAATTACCCTTATTTTTTCTTGACAAACAGTAGTTTTGTGTTAAATTCTTACGTGAGTAGACGAAGGCGTCCATTCTTTAATGCATAATTTCTGTGCACATTAAAGAGCGGGCGCTTATTTTTTGGTCAAATCCTATGAAAATATTAGAAAAAGCAGTTTTATCCGATTATCAGGGCACCAGAGTGGTCAGGATGAAGGTTTTTGCCCCGCATATCGCGGCTAAAGCCAGGCCCGGGCAGTTTGTTGTGCTTATGGTCAGTGAAGTTGGGGAAAGGATCCCTTTGACCATAGTGGAACGGAATAGCGAATCCATCATTATTATTTTTCAGGAAGTGGGCTTGACCACTAAGCTTTTGGGAAGACTTAACATCGGTGATTCCTTATACGCTATTGCCGGACCTCTGGGGCATCCTACCCAGATAAAGAATTACGGAAAAGTGATCATAGTCGGAGGAGGGGTGGGGATAGCTGAGATCTATCCGGTGGCCCGGGCTTTTAAAGAGGCGGGAAACCATGTCACTACTATTCTGGGGGCCAGGACAAAAGATCTGCTTATTTTGGAAAAGGAACTGATGAGTGCTTCTAATGAGATCCATGTACTCACTGATGACGGCTCAAATTCCAGGAAAGGATTCACCACTGATGCGCTGGATGAGCTTCTTTCGAAAGATAAATACGACTTGGTGTATTCAGTCGGGCCGATTCCTATGATGAAGAGGGTGGCTCAGGTGACTAAAAAATACAATACCCTGACTATTGTGTCATTAAATGCGATCATGGTCGATGCCACAGGTATGTGCGGATGCTGCCGGGTGACCGTGGACGGCAAGACGAAGTTCAGCTGTGTGGATGGCCCGGAATTTCCGGCGCAGGCGGTAGACTGGGATGAGCTGACCAAAAGAAACCGCGTTTACGAGCAAAAAGAAAAGCATCTTTGTAATTTGAATAAAATAGTGTGATTAGCAGGAAGTAAAAAGAGGGCTAATCAAATGAAAACAGATCCGGTAAAAGTAAAAGAGCAGGAAGCTCTAAAGAGGTCGGGCAATTTTGAAGAGGTGGTCTTCGGGTATTCAGAAGACGAGGCTTTAAAAGAGGCTGCCCGCTGCCTGCAGTGCCGGGCTCCCAATTGTATCGCCGGATGTCCTGTCGGGATAGACATAAAAAAATTCATCCTCCAGCTTACCCAGAAGGATTATTTAGGCGCATATCTGACCATCCGGGAGAAGAATAGTTTTCCCTCCATCTGCGGAAGGGTATGTCCAGCGGAATACCAATGCAGGCTGGTCTGTGTCTTAAGCAAAAAGAACCTTCCTTACGCTTCAGAAGAATCGATCAATGTCCATTTTCTGGAAAGATTCATCGGAGACTTTGGCATGAAGCAGGGCCTGGAAGTGGAAAAAAGGCTTGAGGAAAAACTTTCTAAATTCCCCGCCACAAACCGTGGCGGGTCCGCCACGCAGTGTGGCGGAAAGGTCGCGGTGGTAGGTTCCGGTCCGGCAGGCCTGTGCTGCGCCGGAGAACTGAGCAGATTAGGGATAAAAGTAGTCATCTTCGAGGCTCTGCATAAGACAGGGGGAGTCTTGAGGTACGGGATACCGCCTTTCAGGATGCCCCGGGATGTTTTAGATTTTGAGATAAATTATCTTAAGAAACACGGGGTAGAGATCATCCCTAACTATATCGTGGGAAAATCCAGCGCCCTGGAGGATCTTTTTGCCCAGGGGTTTGATGCCGTGTTTTTGGGCTTGGGTGCCGGTGTTCCGGGATTTCTGGGGATAAAGGGAGAGAATCTTTGCAATGTTTATTCCGCCAATGAATTTTTGACAAGAGTGAATCTAATGTCCGCCTACAAATTTCCTGAAGCGCATACCCCGGTAAATATCGGAGAGCATATTTTGGTTGTGGGAGGCGGGAATACCGCGATGGACGCCGCGCGCTCGGCTCTGAGGCTGCAGAAAATGAACGGGATGATACCGCATACCACGATTATTTACCGAAGGACCGAGGTGGAGATGCCGGCGCGAAGGTTGGAGATCGAGCACGCTAAAGAGGAAGGTGTGAAATTCAGATTCCTGGTCCAGCCTCAGGAATTTATTGGAGACGAAGCGGGGTTGGTAAGGAAACTTAAGTCTCTGGAATGCCGTTTGGGCGAGCCGGATGAATCCGGAAGAAGAAGGCCAGTGGCTATCGAGGGAAGCGATTTTGAATTGGTTTGCGACCTGGCGATCATCGCAATCGGTTTGCAGGCAAATCAGGTTTTGACCAGCGCGACACCGCAACTGAAGACTGATAAATACCACGATGTGGTGGTAGACCCCGAAACTATGGAGACCTCCGTTAAGGGAGTGTTTGCGGGTGGAGATATTGTGGGCGGAGAGGGGACAGTCATCGAGGCAATGGGAATGACCAAGAAGGCCGCAAAAGGTATAATCGAGTATTTAACAAGAAAGTAATGCACCCCGGCTTATAGGAACGCCGGGTGTTCCGCTTACTGCGTAAGGAGGAGAGTATGTCGAAAAGAATCGAAGATTTTATGGCAAAGGTAGTAGAAAAAAACGCGGGTGAAAAGGAATTTCATCAGGCGGTGCAAGAGGTAGTCGAGTCATTGGCCCCATATATTGAAAAGAATCCCAAATATGATGATGCCAAGATCCTGGAGAGGATGATTGAGCCGGAAAGGGTGATCATGTTTCGCGTGCCCTGGCTTAACGACAAGCAAGAGATCCAGGTCAACCGCGGATTCCGTATTGAGATGAGCAGTGCCATCGGGCCTTACAAGGGTGGATTACGATTTCATCCCAGCGTTAACTTAGGGATTTTAAAGTTTCTGGCTTTTGAGCAGGTCTTTAAAAACGCCCTTACTACGCTTCCTATGGGCGGCGGTAAGGGAGGTTCTGATTTTGATCCCAAGGGTAAATCAGATAATGAAGTGATGAAATTCTGTCAGAGCTTTATGACCGAGTTGCAAAGGCATATCGGCCCAGATACAGATGTTCCTGCCGGAGATATCGGTGTAGGCGGACGCGAGATCGGTTTTATGTACGGCCAGTATAAAAGGCTGCGTAATGAATTTACCGGCGTACTTACCGGTAAAGGCCTAAATTGGGGCGGAAGCTTAATCCGGCCTGAAGCTACCGGATACGGCTGCGTTTATTTTGTCCAGGAAATGCTTAAGACCAGGGGCCAGAGTTTGGAAGGCAAGGTCTGTGCGGTTTCCGGATCAGGAAATGTCGCCCAGTACACTGTTGAGAAATTGCATCAGCTGGGAGCCAAGGTCGTAACACTCTCTGACTCTAACGGCTACATCTATGACAAAGACGGCATTGACCAAAAAGAGTTGGCTTGCGTGCTGGAGTTGAAGAATGTCAAGCGCGGCAGGATCAAGGAATGCGCTAAGGAATTCAAATGCGAATACTTCGATAATAAGAAACCCTGGGACGTTAAATGCGATATCGCTTTTCCAAGTGCCACACAGAACGAGATCGATGAGGAAGATGCCAAGACATTAGTGAAGAACGGCTGTATCGCCATCGGCGAGGGCGCGAATATGCCCAGCACTCCTGGTGCCGTGGAAGTCTTCCAGAAGGCAAAGATCCTATATGCCCCCGGCAAGGCAGCAAACGCCGGCGGGGTCGCGACCTCAGGATTAGAGATGTCGCAAAACAGCATGAGGCTCTCCTGGACACGTGAAGAGGTGGACAGGCGGCTGCATGACATCATGATCTCTATTCATGAGCAGTGCGTCAGATACGGCAAGGAAGCTAGCTACATCAATTACGTTAATGGCGCCAATATTGCGGGATTCGTCAAGATTGCGGACGCCATGATCGATCAGGGGTTGGTGTAAGAAATACGGCTTGACATAACAAGAGCCATGTGTTAATCTTTGTTTAGGTAAGGCACAAAGTCAGTGCTTTAAAGGTAAGAACAAGGGGGCGTTCAAAAAACGCTCCCTTTTTCTTTGCTTTGGATTTTTAGCGCGGCAAAACGGATAATGACGTCCTTTTTTAGCAGGGCTTGCTAAGTGAGGACGTCGTTTTATTTAGAGGAGGTAAAGTTGGAAAAAGAGAATTTACGCATAGCCTTAGCGCAGATAAATTGCACAGTCGGGGACCTGGTGGGAAATTCCTCTAAGATCCTGCGCTACATCCAAATGGCCAAAGATTTCTCGGCTGATATAATCGCTTTTCCGGAGCTCGCCCTTACCGGGTATCCTCCGGAAGATTTGTTGCTTAAGCCGAGTTTCATAGAAGATAATTTGTCGGCCTTAAAAGAATTAGTCAAAACCGTAGATGGCATTACGGTAGTTCTCGGTTTTGTGGATAAAAAAGGTAAAGACATCTTTAATGCTGCGGCGATTATTTATGACGGCAGGGTTTGCGGAACTTTCCAGAAGACGATCCTGCCTAACTACGGAGTTTTTGATGAAAAACGTTATTTTTCCTCCGGCAAGAATGCCCCGGTATTCAGGTTGGGTAAGGTTATCTTCGGAGTGAATATTTGTGAGGATATCTGGCACCTGGAAGGCCCTACGAAAGATCAGGCCAAAGCCAGGGCGAGATTGATCATCAATATCAACGCCTCTCCGTATTACTCGGGAAAGGTTTTAGAAAGGGAGGCGATCATCCGCAAGCAGGCCAGGTTAAACCGCGCTTTTATCACCTATACAAATCTGGTTGGCGGGCAGGATGAGCTGGTTTTTGACGGCCAGAGCATGGTGGTGGATGATTTGGGTAAGGTGATAGCTCGCGCAGAGGCTTTTAAAGAAGAACTGCTTATAGTGGACCTAAGAATCCCGGGGAGTAAGTCAGTAAAGGCAAAATCAGCGATTACGATTACCGATAAATTGACCAGGAAGGACAAATCGCTGACAGCGATAAAAGAGGCCGGGTTGCTGGATCCGGTTGCGGAGGTCTATCAGGCTTTGCTTTTAGGAGTAAAGGATTACGTGACAAAGAATGGTTTCAAAAAGGTAGTTATCGGCTTAAGCGGTGGAATTGATTCTTCTTTAGTCGCGGCTATTGCAAGCGATGCTCTGTGCAAGGATAACGTAATTGGAGTATTCATGCCTACGCGCTATTCGTCTTCAGAGTCAGAGATAGACGCAAGACAGGTCGCGCAAAAGCTGGGGATAGAGTTTATTGCTCTTTCAATTGAGCAGACCTACAAAATGTATCTGGTGGTGCTAGAGCCGCTTTTTGCCGGAACGTCAAGGAATATTGCCGAAGAAAACCTGCAGGCGCGCATAAGAGGGAATGTTTTGATGGCGTTATCCAATAAATTCGGCTGGCTTGTTCTGACTACGGGGAATAAGTCTGAAATGAGCACTGGTTACGCCACGCTTTACGGTGATATGGCAGGAGGATTTGCGGTAATTAAGGATGTGCCAAAGATCATGGTTTATAAATTATCCCGCTATAGGAATTCTTTAGGGGTAGTAATCCCTGAGCGGGTGCTGACCAAAGAGCCGACCGCTGAATTAAAGCCGGGTCAATTAGACCGGGATACTCTCCCCGCATATGAAGAGCTTGACCTTATCCTTAAGGCATATGTAGAGGATGATGAGGATCCGGCAAAGATAATTTCTTCGGGATTTGACGGTCAGACTGTCTCAAAAGTGATTTGCATGGTGGATAAAAGCGAATACAAGCGCCGCCAGTCTCCGCCGGGTATAAAGATCACGCCCAAGGCATTCGGCAGGGATAGAAGGATGCCTATTACTAATAAATATCGAGGCCAAGATGGTATTTGAGGCCTTTTTAAGAAGATTATCCGCGACAATAAGGCGGATCGCCTACAAACTGAACCGCTATCCCGCCTATTTTAATGACGAGGACCTATATCAGGAGGCTATTATTCATCTTTGGCAGGATTTTAGCCAGGGAAAGCTAGCGGATAAAACAGATAGCTACATATTACAGGGTTGTTATTTTCACCTGAAGAATTATATTCGTAAACACAGGGAAAAGGCCGCGAGAGTCAGCCTCGATGAGATGCTTTTTGATGAAGATAACGGGCTGACCAGAGAAGAAGTATTACTGGTTGAGCCGCGTAATGGAGTAAGCCACTACGATTTCTATAATAATAAATTATTAGCCGATACCATACGTAATAATGGGCTTACTAGCAGAGAAAAATTGATACTATCTTTTTGCTCGGATGGGCTGACTATGCGCGAAATTGGCAAGCGGATCGGCGTTTCGCACGTGAGCGTAGTGAAATCGCTAAAGATCATCAGGGGCAAATGCCAGAAATATTTGGATAAGGAATAAAATAAGTTACCAAACCAGGCAGATATTTACTTGTAGTGTTGTAACATACACAGGGATGTGTAGAAACTTAAGGCGTCTTTAAATCCATTGCAGGATATAAAGGCGCCTATTTGTTTATATGAGGAGGGGAAATGATTAATTCTGGCGATACGGCGTGGGTTTTAATCTCATCGGCGCTGGTGTTGCTGATGACTCCGGGGCTTGCATTTTTCTATGGCGGCATGGTAAGAAAGAAGAATGTTTTAAGTGTTTTGATGCAGTGTTTTGTAATGTTATGTCTCTTGACTGTTTATTGGGTGCTCTTTGGCTACAGCCTTTCTTTTGCTCCCAGTAAGGGCTTCTGGGGAGGACTTAGTTGGTTTGGTTTAAATGGAGTCGGTCTTGAGCCATATGCAGGGTATGGCGGGACTATCCCCCATCAGGCATTTATGATATTTCAGGCGATGTTTGCTATAATCACGCCTGCTCTTATTATCGGAGCCTTTGCCGAGAGGATGCGCTTTTCCGCATTTCTAGTATTCAGTCTTCTTTGGGCTACTTTTGTGTATTCTCCGCTTTGCCACTGGGTTTGGGGCGAGGGAGGATGGCTAAAGAATCTTGGCGTAATGGACTTTGCCGGAGGTATAGTCGTGCACACAAGCGCAGGAATTGCTGCCTTAGTTGTCGCATTGAGTATAGGTAAAAGAAAGAATCTCGATCATAATGTGCCGTCCCCTCATAATCTGCCTTTGGTGGTATTAGGAACAGCTTTACTCTGGTTCGGCTGGTTTGGTTTTAATGCCGGAAGCGCCTTGGCGGCCAACGGTCTGGCAGTCAGCACTTTTGTGGTTACAAATGCCGCTGCGGCAAGCGCAGGCCTGACATGGGCGTTGCTTGAGTGGATACGTAACGGCAAACCTACAGTCTTCGGTACTGTAACAGGGTCAATCGCGGGACTTGCCACTATTACTCCAGGGTCTGGCTTCGTAAGTCCAGTCTCGGCATTAGTAATAGGCATGTTGGCTAGCATTCTGTGTTTTATCGGGATAGCGGTAGTAAAGCCAAAATTCGGCTACGATGATTCTTTGGACGCGTTTGGAGTACATGGTTTAGGCGGGATTCTGGGAACACTGGCCACAGGTTTATTTGCTTCTAAGCTGATTAACCCTGCCGGAGCAGATGGATTATTCTTTGGCAATCCCAGACAATTTCTTATCCAAGGAGTTGGGATCCTAGTTGCCGTAGTCTATACTTTAGTCGTTACTTTCATTATATATAAATTGGTAGATATATTCTTCAAGATGCGTGTAAATGAAAAAGAGGAACTTATGGGTCTTGATTTGACGCAGCATCGCGAAAGAGCGTATACAGTATTAGAATAATCACTTTGCCCTATCGGATGGGCAAGTGTTCACTTTTTGTGAAGGAGGGCAAATCATGAAATTAATAATTGCGATAATTCAGCCTTATAAATTGGAAGAAGTAAAAGAAGAATTATATAAGGCAGAGGTTAATCTAATTACCGTAAGCGAAGTTTTGGGACACGGCCGGCAAAAAGGAATAACTGAAGTCTACAGGGGCGCGAAAGAAACTGGTAATCTTTTAAGGAAAGTGCGTCTTGAGATTGCGGTAAATGAGGGTTTTGTTGAGCCGACTATTAAGGCGATTATCAAGGGTGCTAAAACCGGCGAGACAGGGGACGGCAAAATATTCGTACTTGATTTAAAAGAGTGCGTGCGCATACGTACCGAAGAACGGGGAGGTGTGGCGATAGGATAAATAATCCGATTGTTTTTTGCGCAGAATATGATAGGATAAAAACAGAGATAAACGGAGGAATATATGAGCATAAGGCAAAAAGTATTATTTGAAATAAAGAGCATAGAATTGGCAAAGGCTAAGACCCCTAAGAAAGTCTCCAGCTATTTTGGCGTGAACACTTTTGGCCTTGAGAATATGCGTAAGCATATTTCCCCTAAGACATTTAGCGCTTTTAAGGTATGGATGTCTGAAGGCAAGACCATTACTCTTCAGCAGGCAAACGAGATCGCCAATGCCATGAAAGAATGGGCGATTTCCAAGGGTGCGACCTATTACACGCATTGGTTTCAGCCGATGACCGGTATGACTGCTGAGAAGCATGATAGTTTTATTTCTATTGTCGGCCCCGGCAAGGTCATTGAGAAATTCTCCGGCAATAAGCTCATTCAGGGCGAGCCGGATGCCTCCAGTTTTCCTTCAGGCGGTATACGCGCTACCTTTGAAGCGCGCGGCTATACTGCCTGGGATCCTTCCAGCCCCGCGTTTATCATCGAAAGCGCGCTGGGTAAGACCCTGTGTATTCCCACTATATTTATATCCTATCACGGAGCGGCTCTGGATAAAAAGCTGCCACTTTTACGTTCTGATGAAGCCCTTAATAAATCCGCTGTCGGGCTTTTAAAGCTTTTTGGCCATAAGAATATCAAAAAGGTATTTTCTACTTGCGGAGCGGAGCAGGAGTATTTTCTGATAGATAAGAATTATTATAATCTGCGCCAGGATTTGGTTATGGCCGGACGCACCCTGATCGGAGCTCCTTCGCCCAAAGGGCAGCAGCTAGAGGACCAGTATTTTGGCACGATTAAAGAGCGCGTAGTCAATTTCATGTTTGAGGTAGCTGAGGAAGCATATAAACTAGGTATACCGCTGATGACCCGGCATAATGAGGTGGCGCCCCACCAGTATGAGTTTGCGCCGATTTTTGAGGAGTCAAATATCGCGGCCGACCATAATCAGTTGCTCATGGAGCTGATGAAGAAAGTGGCTTTGCGGCATAATCTGGTTTGCCTTTTGCATGAGAAACCTTTTGCTGGGGTAAACGGAAGCGGAAAACACTTGAATTGGTCTTTGTCTGATGATCTGGGAAATAACCTGCTTAATCCGGGTGAGACTCCCGAAGATAATCTGCAGTTTTTAACCATATTGGCCGCGGTCCTGCGAGCTGTCTATCTTCATGCTGACCTTTTGCGCGCATCGGTCGCCCTGGCAGGGAATGAACATCGCCTGGGCGCGAATGAAGCTCCTCCGGCAATTGTCAGCGTATTCTTAGGAGAACAACTAACTTCTGTCCTGGATATGCTTGAAAAAGGGGTAAAGGCCAAGGTTTCTAAGCGTGATATTATTGATTTGGGTATTGCGCGCTTACCACAGTTTAACAAAGATTCTACTGATAGAAACCGCACTTCGTCTTTCGCCTTCACCGGTTCAAAGTTTGAGTTCCGCGCGGTGGGCTCGTCTCAGAATGTTTCTACTCCGATCACAGTGGTCAATACCATAATCGCCGATAGCCTTGATTATGTCGCCAGAGAGATAAAAAAGGTTACTTCCACGGGGAAAGATTTTAATTCTTCGGTCTTAAAGGTGATTAGTAAAATAATTAAAGAAACTAAGGGGGTGCGTTTTGAGGGGAATAACTACGCCCCGGAGTGGGTAAAAGAAGCCAAGAGAAGGGGCCTGCCGAATGTCGCGGCAACTTATGAGGCTTTAGAGGCTTTGACTGAAGAAGAGAATATCGAGCTCTTTGAGAAATACAAAGTCTTTTCTAAAGAGGAGTTGATCGCGCGATACCATATATGGATCCATATGTATAATCTGACGCTGGAGATTGAGGCAAATACTTTAAATGAAATGGTGAATGCCTCGGTTGTGCCCGCAGGTTATGAATACGAGAAACTCCTTGCCCGCACGCTTGATGAGTTGATCAGGCTCAAGAAGTCCGCGGGGCTTAAGGTGGATCCGGCGGCGCTTAAAGATAAGAAAGAGCATTTAAGTGACATCGTCTCTAAGATCTACTATGTAAGACATAATACGGGAGAGATGATCAAGCTTCTGGAGAAGGCCAAAAAGGTCAGTGACGAAAAACGGGCTGAGCTTTATTTTAAGCAGCTTAAGCCGCTGATGGAGCATATCCGTCGGCACGTGGATGACCTTGAACGCGTGGTTTCGGATGATGCCTGGGACCTTCCGAAATACCGCGAGATGCTCTTTATTAAGTAATTTAGGTTACCAAAAGAGCTAAGTTTCTACTTGTATATATAGAAGCACTATAGGCACGCTGCAGTGTCCTAGGTAAAATAGTAAAATCGAACAGAGACGTTCATGATGGCAAAGTATTTTGCCAGAGTGAACGTCTTTTTTTTGAGCCAGCGCTGATTAAATTTTAGGCATAATATGCTCACTATAGTGATAGCGGATGACGAGATGAAGGCAAAAGAGGCGCTTGAAAAGTTATTCAGGGAGCAGGGGTATGTTTTCTCTGAAGAAGCAAATCAGGGCAATATTATCAGGTTCGTGAAAAAAGACTGTATCCGTGACCTTGCTTTTATAAAAGATAAGGCCATTGAACTGGGGGATGAGCTTTTTAGCGAGAAAAAAGGCGTGCTTTATAAGTCGGTATTAGAAGCTATTGAAAAGCCCTTGATCGAGCAGACGCTGGAGCGTACTGAGGGAAACCAGCTTAAGGCTGCCAGGATTCTGGGGATAAACCGTAATACTATGCGCGCAAAGATTAAGAAGCTGGGTATTAACACGCAGCATTATAGAAGATAATGAAGATGAATAATCGGGAAAAGACTGCAAAATTTGGTTTATATGATCCGCAGTTTGAACATGATTCCTGCGGGGTGGGGTTTGTCTGCGATATCAAGGGTCGCAAGTCTAATTCTATAGTCCGGCAGGGTATTGAGGTTTTGCATAGGTTGGCGCATCGCGGGGCGGTGGGCGCAGATCCGAAAACCGGAGACGGGGCAGGCCTCTTGATCCAGATGCCGCATGATTTCTTCAAAAAAATAGCGAAGGAGTCCAAGATTGATTTACCTCAACCGGGGGCATACGGGACCGGGTTGATATTCCTGCCCCAGGGTGGCCAAGAGCGTCAATTCTGCAAAGAAGCGTTTGAGAAGGCTATAAAAGAGCAGGGCCAGATGCTTTTGGGTTGGCGTGTGGTCCCTATAGACAATTCTGGTATTGGAGAAAGCGCCAAAACAACTCAGCCTGTTTTTGAGCAGGTATTTATCGCACGAAACAAGGACTTAAGCGATGATCTGGCATTTGAAAGGCAGCTCTATTGTATAAGGAAACGGGGTGAGAATGCTGTCGGTTCATCTGAGCTTAAGCAAAAAAAGGCTTTTTATATCACTAATCTTTCCTGCCGCACATTTTCTTACAAGGGCCTGCTTATGCCAAATCAGCTGGATAATTTCTTTCTTGACCTGAAGGATGAATTAATGAGCAGCGCTTTATGCCTTGTGCACTCGCGTTATTCAACTAATACTTTTCCTACCTGGGACCTGGCGCAGCCCTTCAGGTTCCTGGCCCATAACGGAGAAATTAATACTATCCGCGGCAATATAAACGGGGTAAGCGCCAGAGAGCGTCTCTTGACAAGTGAGTTATTCGGTCCGGATATTGAGCTACTCAAGCCGGTGATCGTTGAGGGGGGAAGTGATTCCGCGGCAATCGATAATTTCTTTGAGCTTTTAGTTTTATCAGGCAGGTCTCTGGAACACGCGATGATGATGCTTATTCCCGCTGCCTGGGAGCATGATTTACAGATGAGTCGGGAACTCAGGGAATTTTACAAATATCATGCCTGTTTTATGGAGCCGTGGGACGGGCCGGCAGCAATAGCCTTCACAGACGGAAAAAGTATTGGCGCCGTGCTGGACAGAAACGGCCTGCGTCCCGCCCGTTATATTATAACCAAAGATGACTTTGTGGTCATGGCGTCTGAGGTGGGTGTTTTGGATATCGATCCTTCGCAAATCAAAGTCTCCGGGAGGCTTGAGCCGGGTAAAATATTCTTTATCGATACCGAGTCCGGCCGGATAGTGGAAGATACTGATATCAAGAAAAAGGTTTCTATGCGCTCTGCATATGGAAAATGGAATGAAGAGAGCATGGTGGATTTGGATAAGCTGATCTCAAGCGCAGCTGCGAATAAAAGGCCGCAGGATTTAATTTCCAGCCTTAAGGTTTTTGGTTATTCGCGCGAAGACCTAAAGCTTATCTTAAGGCCCATGGCCCAGGAAGGTAAGGAGCCAGTGGGCTCCATGGGTAATGACGCGCCCCATGCTTTTTTGTCAAAGATGCCGCAGGTCCTTTATAACTATTTCAAGCAGCTATTCGCGCAGGTGACCAATCCACCTATTGATTCCATACGGGAAAAAATAGTGATGAGCCTGGAAAGCTACATAGGGCCTGAAAAAAACATCCTTGAGGAGACGCCTAAACATAGCCACAAACTCAGGGTGCGTAATCCCATATTGCGTGATGAGGAGCTTGAGAAGATCCGCGATATCAGCATAAACAGTTTTAAGGCAAAAACGATATTTACTTTTTTTGACGCAGCTAGCGGCCAGGATGGATTCTTGCACGCCCTGGAGAGGATATGTTTTGAGGCGGAATACGCCATCGAGAAAGGTTATTCTTTTATAATATTAAGCGACCGGGGAACAGATAGGGATAATATCGCGCTGCCGGCGCTTCTGGCTACCAGCGCCATACACCATTATCTGGTGAAAAAGACCATACGTTCGCAGGTCGCTTTGATAGTAGAAAGCGCAGAGCCCAGAGAAGTGCACCATATGGCCTTACTTTTCGGTTACGGAGCGGATTGCGTAAATCCCTATCTTGCTTATCAGGCGATAGAATATCTCATAGAGGAAAAAGAGATAAGCCTTGACCGTAAGATCGCGCTGAAAAATTATAATAAGGCATTAACAGATGGGATATTAAAAATATTATCCAAGATGGGCATATCTACCCTAAGGAGTTACCGCGGGGCGCAGATATTCGAGGCGCTGGGCCTGGAGAATGAGTTTATAGATAAGTATTTTACCGGAACCGTATCGCGTCTTTCCGGGGTCGGTCTTGAAGGGATAATGGAGGATACAATAAATAGGCATAGGGAGGCTTATTGCGCAAGGGACATAGAGACAAATTACCTCTCAAGCGGTGGCGTATATCAGTGGAAAAGGGATGGAGAAACCCACCTTTGGAACCCGCAAAGCATAGCAGCTTTACAGGATGCCGCAAGAGAGGCTGATTATGGCAAGTATAAGGAGTTTGCTGCGCTGATAAACAACCAGTCGCAAAATCCTACTACCCTGCGCAGTCTTCTGAAATTTAAGGTAGCCAAGCCGATTTCTATTGATGAGGTAGAGCCGATTGAGAATATTATGCGGCGATTTGTGACCGGGGCGATGAGTTTTGGCTCGATAAGTGCCGCGGCGCACGAGACTATCGCTATCGCAATGAATCGCATAGGCGGTAAGTCTAACACCGGAGAGGGTGGCGAGGATCCCAATAGATTCGTGGCCCTGCCCAACGGTGATTCCCGCAGGAGCGCTATAAAACAGGTAGCTTCGGGAAGGTTCGGGGTCACCATAAATTATCTGGTCAACGCGGATGAAATACAGATAAAGATCGCTCAAGGCGCGAAACCCGGAGAGGGTGGGCAATTGCCCGGGCATAAAGTAAGCGGCGTGATTGCAAGGACCAGGTATACTACTCCCGGAGTGACGCTTATATCTCCTCCTCCGCACCACGATATATATTCTATCGAGGATCTCGCACAGCTAATATTTGACCTGAAGAACGCCAATTCTCAGGCGCGGGTCAGCGTCAAGCTTGTTTCCGAAGTTGGGGTGGGTACGGTTGCGGCAGGAGTGGCTAAGGGCCACGCCGACATGATTTTAATCTCCGGGGGAGACGGTGGCACGGGAGCCTCTCCTTTAAGCTCAATAAAATACGCTGGGCTTCCCTGGGAGCTGGGCCTTTCCGAGACGCATCAGACGCTTTTGCTGAATAACCTGCGTTCCAGGGTCCGCCTGCAGACTGACGGACAGATACGTACCGGCCGCGATGTGGCGATAGCGGCAATGCTGGGAGCGGAAGAGTATGGTTTTTGCTCGGCAGTGCTGGTAGTAATGGGCTGCGTTATGCTAAGGCACTGCCATCTTAATAACTGTTCGGTGGGCGTAGCTACGCAGGATGATTGTCTGCAGAAAAGGTTTAGGGGCAGGCCGGAACATATAGTAAATTATTTTCGTTTTGTCGCCGAGGAACTTCGCCAGATCATGGCGCTCCTTGGCTTAAGGACAATAGATGAGATGATAGGAAGAACAGACCTTCTTGAGATAGATAGCGCCATTGTACCGACTAAGGCAAAGGGCGTGGATTATTCCCGCATTCTCTATAAACCTGAGGTTCCCGAGGGTGTAGGCCGATACTGTAAGTCCAGGCAGGATAGCGGCCTGGATGCGGTCCTGGATAAAGAGCTTATAAAGATGTGCCGGGAAGGCCTTGAGAAAAATAAGCCGGTGAATCTCTCAAGCAAGATTAATAATACTAACAGGGCCGTTGGCGCAATGTTAAGCGCAGAGGTGTGCAAGAGATGCGGGGATAACGTTCTTTTGGAAGATACCATTACCTGTAAATTTACAGGCATTGCCGGACAGAGTTTCGGCGCGTTTCTGGCTAAGGGTATTACCTTTGAGCTGGAGGGGATGGCCAATGACTATGTAGGTAAAGGGATATCAGGAGGAAAGATTATAATATATCCCGATAAAGAATCCGAGTATAAGTCCGATGAGAATATACTTATCGGTAACACTACATTCTATGGGGCAATATCCGGTGAGGCATATATCAGTGGGATCGCCGGAGAAAGGTTTTGTATAAGGAATTCCGGGCTCTATGCTGTTGTGGAGGGAGTGGGAGACCACGGGTGTGAGTATATGACCGGAGGAAGAGTGGTTGTATTAGGTAAGACCGGAAGAAATTTCGCCGCCGGTATGTCAGGCGGGATAGCTTATGTGTATGATGAAGATAAGGCCTTCAGGAACAGGTGCAACATGGATATGGTCGAGCTGGAAAAGATCAGGGAAGTTGACTTAGATACAATATATAACCTGTTGCATAACCATTTTAAGTACACCTTAAGCAGCAAGGCAAAAAAAATTATCAATAATCTTTCCGAAGAGCTTAAGAATTTCGTCAAAGTCATACCGATAGAGTATAAGAATATCCTTGAGGGAGTGAAACTAGAGGAAAAGCTGGATTTAGCGGAGGCGTCTGATGGGTGATCCGAGAGGTTTTCTAAAACTGGCAAGAATTAATAGCTCTTACCGGCAGGTATGTGAGCGCATCCGGGATTTCGCGGAGGTTTCCAAAGCGCGCCCTGAGAAGCAGTCGCAGGAACAGGCTTCGCGCTGCATGGACTGCTCTACGCCATTTTGCCATTCAGGTTGCCCGATAGGAAACTATATCCCGGAGTGGAATGACTATATGTTCCGCGGAAACTGGAAGGAAGCTATAGCATTGCTAGAGGCCACAAATAACCTTCCTGAAATAACCGGAAGGATCTGTCCAGCATTGTGCGAGTATGCCTGTGTATTGGGGCTAAACGATGACGCGGTGACCATCCGCGAGAATGAGCTATCGCTTATAGAATACGGTTTCAAAAACGGAGCGATCAAACCGAGCATTATTGCATATAAGACAGGCAAGAAAATAGCGGTTATCGGTTCAGGCCCGGCAGGGTTATCCTGCGCAGCGCAGCTTAACCGGGCAGGCCATAATGTTATTGTTTTTGAGCGGGATGAGCGACCTGGCGGGATATTGCGCTATGGTATCCCGGATTTTAAGCTCGCCAAACACCTTATAGACCGGCGAATTGATGTCTGGAAAGAGGAAGGCGTTGAATTCAGGACCAGCGTGGATGTCGGCAAGGATTATCCGGCGAATAAACTTTTAAGCGATTTTGACGCGGTTTGTTTGGCAGGTGGTTCCCGCGTGCCGCGGGATCTTTTAATCCAGGGCAGGGAATTAAAAGGGATATATTTTGCCATGGATTACCTGATGCAATCAAACAAGTGCGTGGCTAAGGAAATAATTCCCAAAGATGAAATTATTGATGCGAAAGGAAAGAAAGTGGTAGTCATCGGAGGAGGGGATACCGGCGCCGATTGCGTAGGTACAGCTCATCGTCAAGGCGCTTCATGTGTAGTGCAAATTGAAGTGATGCCGAGGCCTGATGAATGTAGGACCAGCGCTTACCCCTGGCCGAAATATCCTCTGCTTCTTAAGACATCCTCCAGCCACGAAGAAGGCGGAGAACGTCACTGGGCGGTATTGACAAAGAGCTTTATTGGGGGAAATGGTTGCGTAAATAAGCTTTCCTGCGTAAGGGTGGATTTTACTCAAATAGATGCTAAAGCCTGCCCTGTTATGAAAGAGGTTTCGGGAAGCGAGTTTGAAATCGAGGCGGACCTGGTGATTCTGGCCATGGGTTTCCTGCATCCTGAGCATCTAGGCCTGCTAACTGAGCTGAAAGTCAAATTTGACAAGCGGGGCAACGTGTCAACCGATTCAAATTATATGACCTCGGTTGAAAAGGTGTTCTCCGCGGGAGATATGCGGCGTGGGCAATCGCTGGTGGTCTGGGCGATTTCAGAAGGAAGGCGCGCAGCTTATTTTATAGATAAATACCTGATGGGTGAAAGCAATCTGGCGATTATGTAGCACCCAACCTTATCGGATGGATTGGTGTGCTGCTTGCTGCGGAACACCTGGCTTTATAGGATAAGCCAGTGTTCTGCTTGCTGCAGAAGGGGATAAAATATGATAAGCACAGGGATAAAAGGTTTGGACAATGTGATTACTGGCCTAAGGGCCGGGGATAATGTGGTCTGGCAGATAGACGATATAGAAGATTATATCGACCTGGTGAAGCCGTTTGTGCGGCAGGCGCTAGAGGAGAAAAAGAAAGTCATTTACATCAGGTTTGCATCGCATAAAGAGCTGCTTAAGCCCTCAAAAGAGATAAGGCGATATGAGTTGAATGCTTATGCCGGTTTTGAGTCTTTTACCACAAAGGTGAATAATATCATCACTCAGGAGGGCGTTGGCGCATACTATGTTTTCGATTGCCTGTCGGAACTTCTTTTGGCTTGGGCCACTGACCTCATGATCGGAAACTTTTTTATGGTAACCTGCCCGTATCTTTATGAGCTTAAGACCTTGACCTATTTCTCGATATTGCGCAATAACCACTCCTTTAAGTCCATAGCCCGTATTCGTGAGACTACGCAGCTCTTAATGGATGTGTATCATTGTGAGGGCAATTGCTTTATTCATCCCTTAAAAGTCTGGAACCGTTATTCCCCTACGATGTTTCTTCCCCATCAGAAAGAAGGCGATAAATTTATCCCCATCACCGACAGCGTGAACGTCACAAATATCCTAACTTATATCCGGGAAAAGGGTGCTGAGAGCGCAAAGAGGAATCTGGACTATTGGGACAGGTTGTTTCTTGAGGCAGAGGAGCTGATCAAGAATAAGGCCCCGGAGGATCGTAAGAAAGAGATGGTCAAAAGGCTCTGTAGTATCATGATCACAAAGAATAAAAAGATACTTTCCCTGGCGATAAATAATTTCTCGCTCGAAGAGATCATCGATATAAAGTCCAGGCTGATAGGTACCGGGTTTATCGGCGGCAAAGCCGTGGGGATGCTTTTGGCCAGGAAAATACTTGCTAAAGCCAAGCAGCTTGACTGGCAGAAGCTTTCTGAGCCGCATGATTCATTTTACATAGGTTCAGATATATTCTATTCATATGTCGTTGAGAACCGCTGGTGGAAATTGCATATGCAGCAGAAGACCGACGAGGGGTATTTTAATATCGCCAAAGTCATGAAGGAAAAAATGCTCTACGGGGTTTTCCCGGAAGAGATCATGGAGCATTTCCAGCAGATCATAGAATATTTCGGCTCTTCTCCCATTATTGTGCGTTCAAGCTCATTACTGGAGGATGATTTCGGAAACGCGTTTGCCGGTAAATATGAAAGCATATTTCTGGCTAATCAGGGCACCCCAGAGCAAAGGTATATCCAGTTCGCAGAGGCCGTAAGAAATGTCTATACCAGCACTATGAATGAAGACGCGCTTACTTACAGGAAACAAAGGGGCCTGGATAAGTCGGATGAGCAAATGGCGCTTTTGGTGCAGCGGGTTTCCGGTGACTACCACAAAAATTATTTTTTTCCTGATCTTGCCGGAGTGGGGGTTTCCTACAATACCTATGTATGGAATAAAGAGATAAATCCTAAGGCGGGGATGCTCAGGATGGTATTCGGCCTGGGCACCAGGGCAGTCAATCGTGTGGAAGGAGATTATCCCAGGATGGTGGCGCTGGATGACCCTTTGCGCAGGCCCTATGCGGAAAAAGACGACCTGAGGAAATACTCGCAGCATGAGGTCGATCTTATAGACATCAAGGCCAATGAGCTTAAGACTGTTCCATTTGAAAAAGTTGTAAGCGAAAGATCCTATACCGATATAAGCCGCGTAGCAGTCAAAGATTATGAGGCGATGAAGATGATGGCTGAAAGGGCGGGAAAAGACAAAGAGTATTGGATCCTGACGCTGGATAATTTGTTTAAGGACGATGTTTTGGCGGGTTCCCTGAAAAAAATCCTGAAATCTCTTGAGGAAAACTATGATTATCCTGTGGAGATAGAATTCACCGTAAATTTTACAAAGGACAGCTCCTTCAAGATCAATCTCTTGCAATGCCGGCCGCTGCAGACGCGCGGTATCGGCCATAAAGTCGCTATCCCTGAACAGGTGAAGAAAGAGAGTATTCTTTTTGAATCGCGCGGATATTTCTTAGGCGGGAATATCTCGCAGAAAATATCCTGGATCATTTATGTGGATGCCGAGAAGTACACTAAGCTTGTCTTATCGGATAAGTATGAGGTGGCTCGCATAGTGGGAAAATTAAACCGGACCATAAAAGATAAGGAGGAGCTGCCTACTCTTTTGATGGGGCCGGGCAGATGGGGCACAACGACGCCGTCGTTGGGTGTATCGGTAAAATTCGCAGAGATCAATAATATAGCCGTCCTGGCGGAAGTCGCTTTTTCAGAAGGCAATCTTATGCCGGAGCTTTCTTACGGAACTCACTTTTTTCAGGACTTGGTCGAGACAAATATATTCTACGTCGCGCTTTTTCCGGATAAAAAAGACGTGGTCTTTAATAAGGGGTTGTTCGCGCAGTCAAAAAGCCTCTTTAGTGAGCTTATACCCGAATTTTCCAAGTTTGAGGATGTCATCGGCGTCTACGATGTAAGTAGCAAGGGTTTAAAAATAATGTCAGATGTGGTGTCTCAGAAAGTGATATGTTTCTAAGCTCTAAGATCTTACCACCTGAATCCTAACCCCGCTCTGACGGTTACTTTTTGGCCTTCTTTGAGCGCCTGTAAAAAAGCATCGCCGCAGCCGTTAAGGATAGATTTACTAAGTTTCAGGTTTATTCCCAGCTCCTTGTGCAGGTTGTTTCTTAATCTTAATTCGAGATTTGTCCCGTTTGCGATCCTGCATTCTGCCCCAAAAATGATGCTGCGGATTTTTCCTTCTTCGTAAGGCATCTCAAATAAGAGTCCGAGTCTTTCGAATATCCTCCACGAGCCAAAGAGCAGAAGTTTTTTCTTCTCTGGCTTTAAACCTATTCCTAGTTCGTATTCCAGACCTCGCTTTGCCGGCTTACCCAGGCTCACCTGAAAATTGAATCCGGAATCCAGCTCATTATTTAGGACATAGGATACGCGGTTTTTCTCGGTTATATCCCAGTAGCCTTTAAAGGTGATGCTGTGGGTAATTTTTTCCTTTCGTTTTAAACCGGCCTTGGTATAGGTATAAATGATTTGATTTTGTTTGTTCACTTCCCAGGCGCCGACAAGGGTAAGGGTGTCGTATAAGTCATTTTCTTTTGCTATTAGGAAGCTGAGCCGGTTATAAGTATCAACCTGCCATTTGCCGCTGAGTTTTAGCATGCTCAGGTGTGTCCTGCCTGCGAAATCTTTGCTGGTTATACTGAAGGCCAGCTCATCAGCTCTTGCGTCGATGATCTCGCCGGCCAGGGTCAACTTGCCTGCGGACGGATTATTTTCTTTATCCAAAGCAAGTACTAGATTGTGCTCATTATCCAAAGACCACTTTCCTGAAAGCCTTAGCTGTTGCGGTGTGCCTGAGGGGACGGGTTGCTTGATGCGGTATGTAAGGGTGTTAGTTTTATCGATATCAAACTCTCCATCTAACACTACGCGCATGATCTTGAGCCTACCGGAGGGGTCAATACTGTATTCTACGGTTTCCTTTTTTCGCATGATTTAATAATAGCACAGCCGATAGTCAAATTCTATTGTAAAGGCATATTTTTAGCGGTACAATATTTGCTCCAAGTTTTATATTACCCAGTATATGCGGAGGAAGTTATGTTCAGAGAAAAGATCAAAGTTTTAGACTGCACTATCAGGGACGGCGGCCTGATCAATGACCATGACTTTGACCTGCGCTTTGTGCGCGCGGTGTATAAGGCGCTGGCTGAAGCGGGTGTCGATTATATGGAGATCGGGTACAAGAACTCCAAGAAGCTTTTTGACCCTAAAAAGTTCGGGAAATGGAAATTCTGCGATGACGATGATATCAGAAAGGTCATTGAGGGCGTAGAATCCAAGACCAAGATCTCGGTGATGGTGGATGTGGATAGAGTAGATATGGACGATATTGCCCCTAAGATTGACAGCCCTGTAGATATGGTCAGGGTTGCTACTTACGTTAAAGATGTGGATAAAGCCATACACCTTGAGAACAACTTTGCCGCCAAGGGGTATGAGACTACGGTGAATATCATGGCTATATCCAAGACCCTGGATAATGAGCTTACCGAATGCCTACACCAGCTGGAACAGGAGAGCAAGGCAAAAATAATTTACATCGTGGACAGCTTTGGTTCCCTTTATCAGGAGACCACAGAATTCCTGATCAAGAAAGCAAAGCATATCCTCAAGACCAAAGAGGTCGGTATTCACGCCCACAATAACCAGCAGCTGGCTTTTGCCAACAGTATTGAGGCGATCATTCATGACGCCAATTATGTGGATTCTACTATCTACGGCATGGGCCGCGCCGCAGGGAATTGCCCTACGGAATTATTATTGGGATTCTTAAAGAATCCCAAATACGATATCCGGCCGGTTCTGGATGTGATCTCCAAGGAGTTCATTCCTTTGAGGGAGAAGATGGAGTGGGGTTATATTATTCCCCATGCTATTACCGGTATCCTTGATGAGCATCCGCGCACGGCTATAGCTTTGCGTGAGAGCGACAAGAAGGAAGATTATCGTGAGTTTTGGGAGAGCTTGGTAGGAGAGGATGATGGGGAATAAATGGATGTAGCTCTTTTTAAGAAGAAGCCGCTCTTAGGAATTTTGCGGGGGGTAAGCGTTGATTGTATCGAGCCGCTGGTTGAAACAATGGTAGCTTCAGGCTTAGAGACTATAGAGATCACCATGAATACTTCGCTTGCCCTGGAATTGATCAGGAAGGCGAAGCAAGTCGCAAGGGAGCGTTTGGTGATCGGCGCTGGGACTGTACTTACCATGGGTAGCCTTAAAAACGCTTTAGATAGCGGCGCTACCTTTATAGTGACTCCGGTGTTAGTGGAAGATGTAGTCGGGTATTGTGTCAGTAATAAGATTCCGGTTTTTCCCGGAGCGCTGACCCCGACAGAGATTTATCATGCCTGGCAGGCGGGGGCTACTATGGTAAAGGTATTTCCGGCGAAATTATTCGGTCCGGAATATTTTCGCGAGATCCGCGGGCCGTTTAACGATATCCAGCTTTTAGCCTGCGCCGGAGTGACACCGCAGAATTTGAAAGAGTATTTTGCTTGCGGAGCTAACGCGGTTTCTTTTGGCGCTAGCGTTTTTAGAAAAGAGTGGCTGGAGGCAGGGGATTATAAAGCAATTGGTGAGGCAATGAAAAGGTATATTGACGCTGCGAAAAAGAATATTATTTAAGGTTGACAAATCTGGAACTTGTGCTATACTTCTTTCCAGTAGTAAATAAGATTAGAAGTCTAGAGGCCGCGAGGTTTTTGATAACTAACCTTGCGGTTTTTTTGTATCTGTCGTTATTTACTATAAATTGAAGGGAAGGAGGTAGTAAATAATGGCAAAAGGAAAAGTGAAGTGGTTTTCAGATCAGAAGGGTTATGGGTTTATCACACCTGAGTCGGGTAGCGATGTGTTTGTGCATCATAGCGCGATCCAGGGTGAGGGCTATAAGTCTTTAGCCGAAGGACAGGATGTCGAGTTTGATATCGAAAAAGGTCCCAAGGGTGAGCAGGCTACTAAAGTCGTGAAACTTTAACCTGATTCAAATAAAGCCCGGCTTCATAAGGAGGCCGGGCTTTTTTATTTGCCCCTCGCCTAAGCGCTTGTGATTTCCTGTGGGGTGCCTCAGAAAATCACGGCGCAGGCTTCGGGGTAGGCCCCTTCCTTAATAGGATAGGAAGGGCCACCCCTGTGGGGTAGTTTACCTACCCGTAATAGAGGGTAAAATAAGGAGGTTCTTATGCATACGGGAACAATCAAGAAATTGGTCCGCGAAAGAGGTTTTGGTTTTGTCAGTGATACAGACGGCAGAGAGTTGTTCTTTCACCAGTCCGGGCTGATTGACGCCAAGTTTGATGCTTTAAATGAGGGGCAGACGGTAACTTTTGAGGTTGAGAAATCAGATAAGGGCCCGCGCGCGATTGATGTACGTGTTGCCTAAGGGATATCTTGCATGAAAATAGTGCTTATAGAGCCGGCCGGGACAGAGGCGAGCGTATACAGTAAATTGCATATGCCGTTGTTGGGCCCGGTATACCTGGGGACGATCCTTAAGAATCGGGGGCATACAGTAGAGATCTATAACGAAGATATCTATACTCCCGATTATTCTAAATTAAAGGCTGACGTCTTCGGTATTTCCATAATGACTTCAACGGCTAAGCGTGGATATGAAATCGCCAAGAGGTTCAGTAAAGAATCAGTGATAATCGGGGGAGTTCACGCTAGCCTCCTGCCCGATGAGGCGCTCCATTATGCCAGGCAAGTGGTAGTAGGGGAGGCAGAAGAGGTTATTGCCGAAGTGGTGGAGGGCTCAATAACTGATGCTATTGTCCAGGGAAAGGCGGTCCAGGATTTAGACAGCCTTCCGGTCCCGGATTTCTCACTGATCAAAGGGTATAGGGCCTCTTACCTGACTCCGATTTCCACCTCCCGGGGTTGTCCCTTTGACTGCACTTTTTGTTCGGTGACTAAGCTTTTTGGCCGTGAGTATCGTTTTAGGAGCGCAGAGAGCGTTATGGCCGAGATATCTTTCAGAGGAAATAGAGCGTTATTTTTCTGTGACGACAATTTTAGCGCCCACCCCAAGCGCACGCGCGTATTGGTCGAGATGATGCTTAAGCACCCGATCCGCAGCTGGTCCTGCCAGGTGCGTTGCGATGTTACCAAGGATGAGGAGTTGCTCGGCCTTATGGCGCGCGCCGGATGCTCTGTGGTTTGCGTGGGATTTGAATCTGTAAATCACAAGACGCTTCAGGCCTACGAAAAGAAACAAAGTATAAATGACATCATTAACGCTATAAAGAGCTTTCACAGGAAGAAGATCAAGGTTCACGGGATGTTTGTTTTGGGTTCGGATAGCGATAATGAAGGCACTGTCTGGGAGACGTTTAAATTTGCTGTAAAACAAAAGATAGATACGCTCCAGATGTCGGTGCTTACACCGTTTCCCGGGACAAAGGTCCACGAAGAGCTGCAGGCGCAAAAAAGGATCTTCAGTCACGATTGGAGCCTTTATGACGGTCAGCACGTGGTTTTTCGGCCTAAGTTATTATCCGCAAAGCAGCTTCAGGTGAATGTGCTTAAGGCCTACGTCAAATTCTATTCTCTTTCCCGGTCGTTTTCTTTACTTGTGAAGTTCCATTTCCGTAATGCGATATTTAGCTTTATGGGGCACAGGATAGTGCGCGAATGGATGGAGCGTAACCGCAAGATGCAGTGGCTCAAGCAGGCCTAGGCTTGCGCGCGCTTTCGCAGGGAAAATCTCCTGAAAAAATTTGACATCTAAGGGTTTTGTGGTATAGTTAATCAAACAACGGCGTTTTGAAGGCCGAACCATCGGCACTCAAAGCGCCGTCTCTATATATGACTAAGTACATTTTTGTTACCGGGGGTGTTATTTCAAGCTTAGGCAAGGGTATCACCTCTGCCTCCATTGCAAGGATCCTCGAAGCCCGTGGTTTAAAAGTCACCCTGATGAAGTTTGATCCCTACATCAATGTTGACCCGGGCACCATGAATCCTTATCAGCACGGCGAAGTCTATGTCACCGAAGACGGGGCAGAGACTGACCTGGATCTCGGACATTACGAGCGTTTTATCAGCGCTCCCATGACCCGCTTTAACAATGTCACTACCGGACAGATCTATAACGCGGTAATTTCCAAAGAGCGCCGGGGAGATTATCTAGGCAAGACTATTCAGGTCATCCCGCATATTACAGGCGAGATCAAGGACAGGGTCAAAAAGGTAGCCGATGTAACGGGGGCGGAAATCGTTATCGTGGAAGTCGGCGGTACTGTAGGCGATATAGAAAGTCTTCCTTTTCTAGAGGCGGCGCGCCAATTTGGCCTTGAGAACGGCAAAGATAATGTCCTGTATATTCACTTGACCCTTGTTCCTTATATTAGGTGCGCGGAAGAAATAAAGACTAAACCTACGCAGCATAGCGTAGGGACTTTGCGTGAGATCGGAATCCAGCCGGATATCTTGATCTGCCGTACGGAAAAAACTCTTTCTCAAGAGTTGAAGGAAAAGATCTCCCTTTTTTGCAATGTGCGCAAGGAAGCGGTCATTGAGGCTAAAGATGTCGCCTCCATTTACGAGATTCCTTTGGTATTTAAGAATCAGGTTCTGGATGAAATAATTTTAAGCCATTTTCATCTGATCTCCAAGTTTTCCGAGCTTAAAGACTGGGAGAAGAATGTAGTTGAGAAGGCGGTCAACCCGAAGCATCGTGTCGAGATCGCGCTGGTAGGTAAATATATCGCGCTTCAGGATGCCTATAAGTCAATTTATGAGTCGTTGATCCATGCTGGAATATTCAATGACGCTAAAGTGGTGATCCGTAAAGTTGATTCTGAGGAAATTGAAAAGCACGGGGTCAAGAAAGCCCTGGGGGGAGTTTCCGGGATACTGGTTCCCGGGGGATTTGGTTACCGTGGTATTGAAGGTAAAGTAAGGGCGATCCAGTACGCGCGGGAGAAACAAATCCCGTTTCTGGGGTTATGTCTTGGGATGCAATGCGCGGTGATAGAGTTCGCCCGTAATGTCTGCGGATTAAAGGGCGCCAACTCCACGGAGTTTAAACGCAAAGTTAAATATCCGCTGATCAGTTTGCTTGAGGAACAGCATAAAGTCAAAGATATGGGCGGGACCATGCGCCTGGGCGCTTATCCCTGTAAGGTCAAGAAGGGTACCTTGGCATATAGGGCTTACGGTAAGGCTCTGATATTTGAGCGGCATCGGCACCGTTATGAGTTTAATAATAAGTATAGAAAACAGCTGGAGAAGAAAGGCATGATCTTCTCCGGAATTTTCCAGAAAAAGAACTTGGTTGAGATAGTAGAGCTTAAGGGACATCCGTATTTTCTCGCGGTGCAATTCCATCCCGAGTTTAAGTCTAAGCCTGACAAAGCCCATCCGCTGTTCAGAGAGTTTATCAAGGCCGCTTTACAAACAAAATAATGAAAGAAGCGATTTTAGCCCTAGAAGACGGAAAGATTTTTAAAGGGAAATCTTTCGGCGCCCAAGGTGAGCGGACCGGTGAGGTGGTCTTTAACACTAGCATGTCCGGATACCAGGAGATCATTACCGATCCTTCCTATAAGGGCCAGATTGTGACTATGACTTATCCTTTGATGGGTAATTATGGCGTTAACAATCAAGACGTAGAGTCGCGTAAGCCGTATCTCGAAGGTTTCGTGGTGCATGAATACAGTAAGATCGCAAGCAATTGGCGCAAGGATCAGGCGCTGGGAGATTATCTTAAGGAGAATAAAATTTTAGGTATTGAAGGCATTGATACCCGCGCTCTTACTTTGCATATTCGTTTAGCCGGTGCGATGAAAGCGGTTTTATCTACCGTAGACCTGGATGAGAAAAGATTAATAGAGAAAGCCAGGAAATCCAAAGGCCTGGTGGGCGTGGATCTGGTTAAAGAGGTCACTTGCGGTAAGAGATATATTTGGGGCAAGATAAAGAAGGCAAAATATAGGGTGGTGGTCCTGGATTGCGGAGTCAAATATAATATCCTGCGTGAGCTGTTTAAGCGTGGATGCGAAGTGATCGTGATGCCGGCAACTGTTAGTAGCGGTGAGATCCTTAAGCTTAAGCCTCACGGTTTGTTGCTTTCCAACGGCCCCGGTGACCCCGCGGCAGTGAAATATGTGGTTAAGACTGTAGCTGAGCTTATGGGAAAACTGCCGATTTTCGGGATATGTTTTGGCCAGCAGATGCTGGGTCTGGCTATGGGGGCAGATACCTATAAATTAAAGTTCGGCCACCATGGCGCTAATCAGCCGGTGAAGGACTTAAAGACGAAAAAAGTTTTGATTACCAGTCAGAACCACGGATTTTGCGTTAATATTGATTCATTGCCAAGGAAAAATATCGAGATCACTCACGTGAATTTAAACGACAATACCCTGGAAGGGTTTAAGCATAAGAAATTTCCGGTGTTCTGCGTGCAGTTTCACCCCGAGGCTTCTCCCGGTCCGCACGATGCTGAATATTTATTCGATAATTTCATCCAGGTAATGAAAAAACATGCCTAAACGAACAGATATCAAGAAAATCTTAATAATTGGTTCTGGACCGATAGTCATAGGCCAAGGTTGCGAATTTGATTATTCCGGCACCCAGGCCTGCAAGGTTTTAAAGGAAGAGGGGTTTGAGGTGGTACTGGTGAATTCTAACCCAGCGACTATCATGACTGACCCCCAGCTGGCGGACAGGACTTATGTGGAGCCCATCACCCCGGAGATGGTGGCTAAGATAATTGAGAAAGAGCGTCCGGATGCGTTGCTGCCGACTTTAGGCGGGCAAACCGCGTTGAACACCACAGTGGCCCTGGCTGAGATGGGGGTGTTGAAGAGATTTAAAGTCGAGACAATCGGGGCAAATATCAAAGCTATCAAAAAAGGCGAAGATAGAAGGCTTTTTAAGGAGGCGATGCTCAAAATCGGCTTAGATCTTCCTAAAAGTGATAAGGCCTATAAATTGGAGGAGGCCTGCAAAGTCGCTGAAAAAATCGGTTTTCCGGTGATCATCCGGCCGAGCTTTACTCTGGGTGGCACTGGAGGAAGCGTGGCTTATAATGCAGAGGAATTCAGGGTCCTTGCCAAGCACGGTTTAGAGTCCAGCATGATCAGCGAGATCCTGGTCGAGGAATCTGTGGTGGGTTGGAAAGAATTTGAGCTGGAGGTCATGCGCGACCTGAAAGATAATGTAGTGATCATCTGTTCTATTGAGAACCTTGATCCCATGGGCGTCCATACCGGAGACAGTATCACGGTTGCGCCCATCCAGACTTTGACCGATAAGGAATATCAGAAGATGCGCGATGCGGCTATTGCCTGTATTCGGGAGATCGGAGTTGAGACGGGTGGATCGAATATTCAGTTTGCTCTGAACCCCGATAATGGCCGCATGGTAGTGATTGAGATGAACCCCAGGGTCTCCAGAAGTTCTGCTTTGGCTTCCAAGGCCACAGGTTTTCCTATCGCGAAAATCGCGGCAAAGTTAGCTGTCGGGTATACCCTGGATGAGATCCCCAACGATATTACCCGCGTGACCCCCGCCTGTTTTGAGCCCTCTATAGATTACTGCGTGGTGAAGATCCCGCGCTTTACTTTCGAGAAATTTCCTTCCGCGGATCCTACCCTTACGGTTTCCATGAAGAGCGTGGGAGAGGCGATGGCCATAGGCAGGACTTTTAAGGAGTCTTTGCAAAAAGGCCTGCGCTCCCTTGAGATTAAGAAGTTTGGTTTAGAGAGCATGCTTTTTGCGGATATCAGAAATATAAAGTTGGAAAGCGATACCCTGGAAACTATCTATCACAAGCTTGTGGTTCCCAATGCAGAGAGGATCTTTTATCTGGGGGATGCTTTTCGTGCCGGAGTGGGTATGGAGAAGATTTTTGAGCTGACTAAGATCGACAGATGGTTCCTTTACAATATCAAAGAGATCATTGACTTGGAAAAAATGATCGTAAGGGCCGCAAGCCTTAGTAAAGAATTATTGAAACAGGCCAAGGATTATGGGTTCTCTGACCGGCAACTGGCCAAGCTTCTGGGTAAAAAGGAAGAAGATATCTATAAGCTGCGTAAGTCCTTCGGTATTACACCTGTTTTTAAATTAGTGGATACCTGTGCTGCGGAATTCCAGGCGCACACACCGTATTTCTATTCTACATACGATAAATAGGGTTGTAAATATGTGCCTTAGAATAATTCTATTCTGTTTGTTGATTATTTCTTTTTCTTTTTTAGCGCAAGCGGAAGAGAAGAATAAAAAGGTTTGTTTTAAGAATGTTTGTGTGAGCGCGGAAACGGCGAGCACTCCGGAAGAAAAGCGGCGGGGATTGATGTTCAGGAAAACTCTAGGAGAGCTCTCGGGAATGCTTTTTGTCAATCAGCGCGAGGGTCTATATTCCTTCTGGATGAAAAATACGCTGATTCCCCTTGATATTATCTGGATCAGCAAAGACAAAAAAGTTGCCTTTATCGCAAAGAACGCCCAGCCTTGCCTTGAAACCTGTGAGGCTATTAAACCGGATTGTCCGGCTCAGTACATGCTAGAGGTTAATGCGGGATTTATTGAAAAATATAAGATTAAAGTCGGGCAAAGATTAGATTTTTAATCAAAGCAAAAAAATAGTCTTGATTCCCGATGTATTTAGGCTACAATGGGTTAGAGGAGAAAACGCATAATGAAAATGATCATCGGTTTGACATTCCCTGGCGAGCTTAAAGACGAGTCGATCATTTGCACTCTTTGCAAGAATTTCGATATTAAGCTGAATATTTTTGAGGCATCATTTTCTATGTATTCGGGATGGGCGATACTAGGTATCGAAGGCGAAGAGGAAGTGCTCAAGAACTCCTTTGAATTCCTAAGGACCAAAAACATCAACATCGAGAAAATTGAGACAAAATAACCTCTTTCTCTGGGCGCTCCAAGGCGCCGAAGGTTTTCCATGGATAAAGAAGAGGCAATAGTAGAATTTCTAAAAGGCCTGCGCATCTGCCTCAATAACGCCTCGGTTTATTTCAAAGAGCACCCCTACTACATCAAGTCGGTAAACGAATTCAAGGTTAAGATAGATTCCCTCCTAGAGTTTATCAATCCTATCAAAGTCAATATCGCGCCGGATTCGCTTTTTATCGCGCTCACCCCTTACGCCAAATCCCAGCTTTTTACGGAGCTGGCTGCTTTTTTTCATATCCGTAAGATCAAAAGCATAGAGCTGCGTGAAGGGTTGACTATCGATGAGCTGCTTAATTTCTTAAGTGCCATTGCCCTTGCGCCCAAAGAGATTTTGAAGCGCGGCGGGGCGCAGAACATCATTAATATTGAGCATAACGCGCACTGCTTTGTGGAGCAGCTTGATTATTCTCAGTTATTGGGAAGCGCGGGGGAAGAGGCTAAAGACGTCTGGCTGTATTTGTTCGGGGAAGCGGCTCAGGGCAATGACGCGCAAAAGATCCAGCAGTGCGTGAACAACTTTGGTTCTGTGGCCGACTCGTTTAATGTGCGCGACCTTACCGAGGATGAAGTGCTTAAAGATAACGTCTGCAGGTTTCTTAGCTGCCTCAAGGATGGCCAGAAGGAAGATTATGAGAAGTGCAGCAAGGAGATGTTTAAGGCGGTGTTTAAGTATAAAGACGCCATTGCCCCTGAGCAGGCACAGAAGATCAAAGCCATATTCAAAGACCTGAGCCAGGACCAGTTCGCGGACTTGCTGCTGGACGGCATCGCCAAAGACGATAATTTCGACGCCTTGAGCATGCAGCTTTTTTCCCGGCTTGCCGGAGAGGAGCGCGCGCAGGGGATCTCCGCTTCTATCTTGGCTAATGCAGGCGCTAAATCAGCGGTCAAGGAAAATCCGCGTATCGCTAAAAGGGTACACAGCCTTTTATCCGGACCGGACACCCAGTCCCTTTCTGAAGGCTACCGCCACATATTATCGAGCCTGCTTAAGGATATTTCTTTTGAGAAGGGGGTGTTTTTTGACCGCTCCCAGTTGCACGTCAATTACCGCTATATTCTTTTGACCCTTATTGATGATGAAAAGAAGCAGGACAATATCAGTCAAGTGGTGAATAAGTTGGTTGCCGAATGGGGGAATATTGTAAACGACAAGGACACCGTCTTTTTGCGTTGCGCGTATGATATTATCAGCAGAAAGAAAAAAGAAAATTTCGCATTCGTCGCGGTATTTGTTGAGCTGGATAAACGCATGGCTGAGTTTATCGAGCATGTGCTTTGGGAAGGGCAGTCGTTGCCGGATCTGGAATACCTGGTCGATGGGTTGGAGAAGAGTTCTTCGGAAATAGATTTCTTTCTGGGAAAGATTTTTGAACAGGAGTGTATCAGCCCGCCGGTATTGAAATTATTTTTCAGGTCTTTTCCCTTAGAGAAGGGTAAATTCTATAAAAAGCTTGAGGTCCGTCGTGCGGATATGGATTTCCTTAGCCGGATGGTCCATAGTTTAAAGATCCTTGATCCGAAGATAACTTTTGAGGCGCTGATAAAAGTCTATGGCTTCACTAATGAGTTAGTGAGGGCAGAGATCCTGAAAATAATGCAGGGTTTGCCTGAGATAAGCGCGAATTTTGCGCTTTCGGTCCTTGAGAAATCCGGCGCGCGCTTGAAGAAAGAAGCGCTGGAGATCTTGATAAGGGACGAGCAGTTAAGGAGGCAGGCAGCAGCGGCGCTGCTTGGCATCTCAAGCTCGTTCGGCATGAACAATAGCCTGCTTATTGAGAATATGGATCTATGTTCTCAGGCAGGGTTAAAAGAGGCCGGTGATCATCTTGAGTTACTGAAAAACAGGCGGTTTTTCTGGAACCGCGCCGTCAGGGAAAAGGCGAAAGCTGCTTTGGAGAAGCTGAATGCTGGAGAAAATAGAGAATAATTTCAGGGACCTTTTGTCGGCGCTGCAGACGGCGAAGCTCTATAGCACGGAGCATCCGATGTTCAAGAAAGCGGCGGAGAAAGCGTTTATTAGCCTGCAGGATGTGTTGCGTGACAGGGACGATCTGGTCCTGGGTTTTGTGGGCGATGAGATCGCGTTTGAGAAAGAGATATTCTTTGATTTAAGTAAGCTGGTCAGGCCGGCGATAATATATCTTAAGGAGCGGGGTATTGAGCGTATTGCTTTCTATAGAGGCGTGCAGGCTGAGGAGTTCAACAAGTTTATCGTATTTCTGGCCGGGCCCAAGGATGAGTCCAAGCGCGAAGCGCAGGAACATCTGACGCTTTTAGGGATAAAGAATATTGTGGTCGGAAAGATCAAGGCAGGCGGCAAGCCGGGAGAAGCTCAAGGAAAAGGCGTAGCCGTAAACATGTACGATAGCTCGCTGGATAAAGTTTCCCAATCCTTGGCCAGCGTGCTGGATTCTGAGACAATAGATCACTTGGTGCTTAAGTTTTCCATCAATAATATACTAGAGAGCCTGAGCACCCAGCATCAGGAGTTTATGAAATTTACCACGCTTAAGCGTTACGATGTGGGCACATATGTCCATTTATTGAATGTGTGTATATTAAGCATGTATTTTGCTTCGAAGCTCGGGTTTGCCCGGGACGATGCCCTTGATGTCGGCATCGGCGGGTTATTCCATGATATCGGCAAGCTCTATATTTCCCGTAAGATCATCAGCAAAAGCGATAAGCTTACTGATGAAGAGCTGAATATGATGAAGAGCCACCCCATGCTGGGTGCTCAGATCCTTTTGGGCTATGCGGATAATCTGGGGATATTGCCTGTGGTGATCTGTTTTGAGCACCATCTGAAATACAATATGCAGGGTTATCCGAAGAAGCCGTTCACCCGCAAGCCCCATATCGCTACGAGGATAGTTTCTATCTGCGACGTGTACGACGCTCTTTCCCAAAGGCGCGGATATAAGGCGGATTATGCCCCGGACATGATCTACAATATTATTACCAAGGAAAAAGGCACTTCCTTTGATCCGGAGATGGTGGATAAATTCTTTAAGATCATGGGAGTCTGGCCAATCGGCTCTATAGTGGGCTTAAATGACGGCAGGGTGGCAGTGGTTACCGATGAGCACGAGGATGATATTTTCTCGCCAACCGTCAGGGTGATCGGGCCGCAGCCTGAGCTTGAGGCTTTAGACTTGCGGCAGGGTTCGGGAAGCCTGCGTATTGAGCGTTACCTTAACCCCTGGACAGAAGGAAAAGAGTATTTGCGTTTGGTGCAATAGGCTTCGAGTGGTATAATAGGCAAAAATTATACACCTGGCCTCAGCCCCTTCCTTAAAAGGTATAGGAAGGGCTACCCCTGTGGGGTAATAGCACCTTGGCATAAAGGATTGCCAAGTGCGTTCCCTGTGGGACGGAATGGCCAGTGTTTCGTCCTAAAAAGGACGCGCCCAGCATACCTTTTAGCTGGGGCGCAGTCCTAAAAAGGACGCGCCCAGCATACCTTTTAGCTGGGGCGCAGTCCTAAAAAGGATGCACCCAGCATACCTTTTAGCTGGGGTGCAATTTTCTATGAAAGGAAGCGTATATGCCAAAGAAAAACGGATTCGATAACGATAAGTATCTAAAAGAGCAGACCGCGGCGATCACAGACCGGGTGAAGAAGTTCGATAACAAGCTTTACCTTGAGTTTGGGGGCAAGCTTTGTTTTGACTATCACGCTGCCCGCGTTCTTCCAGGCTATGACCACAATGTCAAGATCAGGCTGTTGCAAGAGCTAAAAGACAAGATAGACATAGTGCTTTGTATCTATGCCGGGGATATCGAGCGGGGCAGGGTGCGCGGAGATTTCGGGATCACTTATGATTCCGCTACTTTGAAACTCATCGATGACCTGCGCAAGTGGGGCCTGGATATTCTCTCTGTTGTGATCACTCGCTTTGCCAATCAGCCTTCGGCGATTATCTTTAAAAATAAGCTTGAACGCCGCGGGGTAAAAGTCAACCTGCATTACCCTATCGACGGCTATCCTGCGGATGTGAATAAGATCGTCAGCGAGAACGGATTCGGCAAGAACGAATATATCCAGACTAAGAATCCTATTGTAGTGATCACCGCGCCCGGGCCTAATAGTGGAAAGCTTTCCACCTGCCTTTCCCAACTTTATCATGACCATAATAGGGGCGTTAATTCCGGCTACGCCAAGTTTGAGACATTCCCTATCTGGAACTTAGCGCTTAAGCACCCAGTTAATGTCGCCTATGAAGCGGCTACTGCGGATATCCAGGATTTTAATCTGGTCGACCCTTTTCATTTAAATAAATACAATAAGACCGCCATAAATTATAACCGCGATGTGGAAAGTTTCCCGATACTAAGACTGATCTTAACCCGGATCTTCGATAAGAACGCTAATTTGCCGATGTATAATTCACCTACGGATATGGGGGTCAACCGCGCGGGGTTTGGTATCGTTGACGATAAGGCGGTGCAGGACGCGGCAAAGCAGGAGCTTATTCGCAGATATTTCCGCTACAATACCGAGTATATCCTGGGGATAGAGAAAAAAGAGACGGTGGACAGGGTAATGATGTTGATGGAGGAGATGGGGGTCAAGCCCACGGACCGGACTGTGCTGGAAGTGGCGCGTAAATCAGCGGATGAGGCAGAAGCAAAGGGCAAGGGTAATGAGGGCATTTACTGCGGCGCAGCCCTGCAGTTGAATGACGGTCGCATTATTACCGGAAAAAATTGTAAATTGATGCACGCAGCTTCCGCGCTGATCCTGAATGCGGTAAAGCAGCTGGCCAATATTCCCGATGAGATACTTTTATTATCCCCGCATATCATCAGTCAGATCGCCAAGCTTAAAGAAGGAGTCCTGGATGCCGACTCTGAGAGTCTTGACCTTGAGGAGACCCTGATAGCTTTATCTATAAGCGCAACCACCAATCACACCGCGGAGCTGGCGATGAATAAGCTGGTGGAACTCAGGGGCTGTGAGGTGCACATGACCCATATTCCTACTCCCGGAGACGAGGTGGGGCTTAAGCGGCTGGGAGTGAACCTTACTACAGACGGAAAGTTTTCTTCGCGCAATCTTTTTGTCACTTGATGGATCTGAAGAAGTATAAGTCCGGATTCGGATTTCTTTTATTAGTTATTAGCATATTTCTTCTGTGGTATCTGGGCAGATTCTTGCACCTGGATATCCAGTCCATCCGCAAGCCGCTTGAAAGTTTGCCGTTATTTGTCAGCAGCTTTGTCTTTGTGATCCTTTATGTAGTCGTGACGTTCTTTGTTTTTTTCTCCAAGGACATATTTTATCTGGCCGGGGCTTTGATCTTTGGGCCTATTTTAAGCGCGGTTTTGATCTTTATATCTGAAGCGCTGAACGCCTGCATACTTTTTTACTGCTCTAGATACCTTGGCCGGCAGTTTGTCCGGGATTCTTTATCCGGGAAGTATCAGCGCCTGGATGAGCGGCTGGGGGAGGTGAGTTTATTCTGGCTTTTCATTTTCCGGGCCGCACCCTTGATACCTTACCGTTTTCTGGATATGGCAGCGGGCTTGACCCGCATGAGGTTCAGGAAATATTTTGCGGCAGTTTTACTAGGCTCTTTTCTAAAGATATTTTGGATACAGTTTATTTTGTACGGTGTAGGAGAGAGTGTGATTAGCAACCCAAGCGCGCTCACCGGGTATTTTCTTAATAATCAGCCGGTATTTTTATTCAGTCTCCTGTATCTGGTGTTAGTGGGTATGGTTATTTATAAAATCAGAAAGAAATATTAAGCATGAGCGTAAATTTAAAATTCTTAGGGGGCGCGCGCACGGTCACCGGCTCAAGCCATCTGGTGACTACTAATAAGGCTGAGATTCTGCTTGATGCCGGGATGTTCCAGGGCCACCGCGATGAGTCCTATATGATCAACGCCACCCTTCATTACAATCCGCGCAAGATCAACGCCATGGTTTTGTCACACGCGCATATCGACCACTGCGGGAATATCCCGATACTGATCAAGAAGGGTTTACGTTGTAAGATCTATACTACCTCAGCCACTAAGGACCTCTCAGCACTTATGCTTGAGGATTCCGGCAAGATCCAGGAAGAGGATGTGCGCTATGTGAATAAGATCAACAAGCGCCTGGGCCTGCCGCTTAGAGAGCCGCTTTACACTAAGAAAGAGGCGATGCGCGCGACAAAAATATTCCGCTCCATATCTTACGAGCAGCGTTTTTGTATTGCCAAGGAGTGTTTTGTCACTCTTCATGACGCAGGGCATATCCTGGGCTCAAGCATAATAGTGCTCGATGTCAAAGACGGAGTGAAAAATATCCGTATCGGCTATGCTGTTGACCTAGGCAGGAAGAATCTTCCGCTTTTGAACGATCCGGTTATACCGCGCAGATTAGATTATTTAATTATTGAAAGCACTTACGGCGGCAGGGTCCACGCGCCGATAGAAGAGGCCCAGTCGCGCCTGCGTGAGGCGATCAACCGCGCGGTAAAGCGCGGAGGCAAGATTTTAATCCCGTCATTCGCCCTTGAGCGCACGCAGGAGGTGCTGTATTTTTTAAACGAGCTGATCAAGCAACAGCTGGTCCCGTCAATTCCTATATATGTGGACAGCCCGCTTGCAACAGGTATTACCGATTTATTCACCCACCACATGGATTTTCTGGACGCCAAGACCCGTCAGGCAATAGCTCGCGGGGAAAGCCCCTTTGAGCTCTTGAATCTGCGTTTCGTGCGCGACCAGATAGAGTCCAAGGCCCTGAATATCGACAAGCGGCCGATGATCATCATTGCCGGTAGCGGGATGTGCGAATCCGGAAGGATGCTGCACCATCTTAAAAATAATATAGAAGATTCCCGCAATATGATACTTGTGGTAGGGTACATGGCAAAGAATACTTTAGGTAGGAGAATTGTCGAACGGGAGAAATTCGTGCGTATTTTCGGCGTGGAATATGAGCTCAACGCGGAAGTGGTGATCATCAACGCGTTTTCCGGACACGCGGATAAGTCGGAGCTGGTGGATTTTGTCCGGCAGTGCCTGCCGCTTAAGCGGATATTTCTGGTGCATGGCGATGAGGAGCAGACTCTGCACTTGTATGACGCGCTGGTAGCCATGGGCCAGAATGTACTTATTCCGTTTAAGGATGAAGAAGTGTTGCTATCGTAATAATTGTGTGGTATATTGCTTTTCCTAATTAATTAACTATTTTTCTAGGAGGATTCTACAATGGCTGGCGGTAAATCTACACCAAAGAAAGACCAAGCGCTAAAAGTCGCAAGTGGCGAGTTAGTCAAGACCGGGCAGATCATGGTCCGCGGTATTCCCGTATATAAGGCCGGGGTTAATGTGGCAGGACTTGGTACGCTTTACGCCCTTTGCGGCGGGAAAGTCTTTTTCCGGCATAAGAAAACAAGCCACGGCAAGGTGCGCACTTTTATCGGTGTCATTCCAAATAAGGAAAAAGCAGCTAAATAAGCATGTCCCAAGGCGCTGGTATTCAGGAGAGAGCCAGGAAGTATTCGCTAAAGAAATATACCCTGGTCCTGCTGGATACCGCAGTTACGCTTGCTCTGCTTTTGGTTTTTTTAGCTACAGGTTTATCCCGGGTTCTCGCTGAGGGCTTGGGGTTTATTTTTTCCGGGAGCTATTTCGTAGTTCCTGCATATCTACTCATCGTTTTTCTCGCCTATTACCTGATAACTTTCCTCCTTACTTTTTATCAGTCTTATACTCTTGAGCACGAATTTTCTTTGTCCCGGCAAAGCTTTAAGGATTGGCTTCTAGACCAGCTTAAGTCATGCGTGATTTCTTATATCATCGGCTTGATCCTGATCACGGTTTTTTATTTTATCCTGAACCGGTTTCCCGGGAATTGGTGGCTGGTCATCTGGGTATTCTGGATATTTTTCTCAATAGTCATGGCTAAGCTTTTGCCAGTTTTGATCATACCGTTATTTTTCAAATATAAGAAACTTGACGATGAAGCGCTGCGCCAGAAGATCATCGCGTTAGCGGGCAAGATGAAGGTAAGGCTCCTGGATGTCTTTGAGATAGACTTAAGCAAGAAGTCTTTAAAAGGCAATGCCGCCTTCGTGGGGGTGGGCAATACCCGTAGGGTGCTTCTGGCGGATACTTTAAAAGATAAATACACGCATGAAGAGATAGAGGTGATTTTGGCGCATGAGTTCGCGCATTACCGATTAAAGCATTTATTGAAGCTGATATTGGTTAATTCCGCGGTGACGCTTGTTACGTTTTTTGTAATTTATGCTACCAGCAATTCAGTGCTGTGGTTGTTTGGCCTGGCATCCTTATCCGAGCTTGCGGCTTTACCATTACTCTTTCTTTATTTTACGGTTTTTGGTGTAATTTTGCAGCCGTTTGGGGCTTTTATCAGCCGAGTTTTTGAGCGTAGCGCTGACAGGATGGCCATACAGGTGACCGGTGGCAAAGACGCCTTTATTTCGACCATGGATAAGTTGGGTGATCAGAATCTTTCGGACCGCAATCCGCACCCGCTGATAAAATTTTACTTTTTTGACCATCCGTCCATAGATGAGCGTATTAAACTAGCCAGGGACGGTTCTCAAGCTAATCTAAAAGTGTCCCCCTAAGAGGGACACTTTTGCTTTGAGTTGAGAACCGTCCCTGTATTGAAAGGATAAGGACATGAGAGAAATAAGGTTAGCGCTGGCGACATTTGTTTTGATTGTTTCATTTTGCGCGCCTGTTTTTGCCCAAGGGTTCAGAGGTATGGATGATAATGTTCCCCCGCCATTTGTGATTTACCCCAGCGAACACGCTGATTTGAGCGGCAAAGATACGCTAACTCTTAAGTGGCGCACTCCCGGAAGCTTTGATATTGACCATGTGGAGTTTAAGCTGTATAAAGGATATATCACCGCGGATTCTAACTTGGTCTATAAAGAGGATGTTGATCCGGTTGAATCTCAGGTAGATGTGAAGGCTGACCTTTTGCAGGATGGTGAGACTTATACTATGTATTTACGCTCAATTTCGCGGGAAGGCTATAAAAGCGACCGGGTGTTTAATTCTTTTCAAGTGATTAAGAAATAAATTCAAGGATAATTCTTGCCGCGCGGGAGGTGGCACCCGGTTCTCCGAGTGAAGATTTAACGAGGGCTAGATTCGAAGTGATTTCTTGAAGTTTCTCTGGATTGCGCATGATCTGTAACACTTCATGCGCAATTTTTTTAGGGATAGCCCCAAGCTGGATAAATTCCGGGATAATTTTCTTCCCCGCCACGATATTGACCATACCGATATATGGCAGCTTCACCTGCGGCCGGTAAAGAAGGTAATTTAACAAGCTCATTTTGTAAATTACGCAGAAAGGCCTCTGCATAATCGCTGTTTCCAGGGTAGCTGTGCCAGAGCAGACTAGCGCGAAATCCGCGATATTCAGGCAGTCGTAGGTCTTTCCTTCCGCGATTTTCACTTCTAATCCAAAGCGATTAATGATCCGGTTGTAAACTTCCCAGTCAACCGAAGGGGACTTGGCGATCACGAATTGCGCGCCCATTTTTTCTTTTATCAGTTTTGCCGATTCCAGCATGATGGGTAGGATATTTTTGATTTCCTGCTTACGGGAGCCGGGAAGCAGGGCGATGGCCGGGATATCTTTGGAAAGTTTCAGGCGGTCCAGGAATTCATTTTTCTGTATGGCGGGTTTTACTATATCTAACAGAGGGTGTCCTACGAAATCTACGCTTATGCCGTACTTTTTGTAGAATTCTTCTTCGAATTTAAAGAGCACGATCATCTTGCGGATATATTTTTTAATCGTCTGCACCCTGCCCGGCCGCGATGCCCATACCTGCGGGCTGATATAGTAGATAGTTGGTACAGAGTTATTCAGCTCTTTGGCCAGGCGCAAATTAAAGCCGGAGAAATCCACAAAGATCACCGCATTAAATTTTTCTTGTTTGATCTGGTCTAGTAGGAATTTCTTTAATTCGAAGAACTTGGGGAGCTTCTTGAAAACATCAAAAATTCCGAATACCGATAACCCTTTAATATCATATAGGATCTCAGCACCTGCCTGGCGCAGAAGTCCACTGCCCACGCCAAAGACTTTAAGCTCTGGATCAATTTTCTTAATGGCTGAGGTGAGATTTGCCGCGTGGAGTTCTCCGGAGGGTTCTCCGCAGATGATCAGAATCTTTTTTTCTGCCATATCTGTTTTTGGATCTCTAAGGCGACTTTGAGGGCTTCGCGGGCAACCGGCCCGGAAACAAGGGGTTCTTTATTTAAGGTAACGCAATCGACAAACGACTGCAGCTCTTTTTGCAGAGGCTGCTCTTTTTCGATGGGCAGGTCGACTTTGCTTATCTGCTGCCCATCTTTCCTGTAAACGCAGGCTTTAGCTTCTTTATAATCCAGCGATATATAGGTATCCTTCTGGAAAATGCGTATTTTGCGCAGCCACTCATCAGAGATGCGGCTTGCGGTAAGATTGGCAATGCAGCCGTTTTTAAAGGTCAGGCGGGTATTAGCGATATCCTCGAATTGGGTGAGCACCGGAACGCCTACAGATTCGATTTTCTTAATCGGTGAATTAACCAGACCTAGCACAATGTCGATATCGTGGATCATCACGTCTAATACCGCGCCGATATCCAGCGAACGGTTGGGGAATGGGCTAAGCCGGTGGCATTCAATGAATTTGGGCTCTTTGATAAGCTTAAGGGTCGCGGCAAAGGCAGAGTTGAAGCGCTCGATGTGGCCGACTTGTAAAATCAGCTTATTTTTGCGCGCAATCTGGATCAGCTGGTCAGCTTCTTTGAGAGTAGGAGTGAATGGTTTTTCGACCAAAGCGTGGATATTGTGCTTTAGGCAGTCAGCGGCGATTGAGAAATGCAGCTTGGTGGGGGTAGCGACGCTGACCGCGTCGACTTTGCCGAAAAGCTCTCGGTAATCCGTGTAGCCGGGGACATTCAGGGTACGGGAAACCTCTTCAAGCTGCTTCGGGTTATTGTCGCAGACAGCGGTAAGGAAGCAATTCGGTATTTCCTTATAAATCTTTGCGTGGATGCTGCCCAGATGCCCGACGCCGATCACCGCGATTTTTATATCCATAGGGGAATCATAGCAGACTCATCGTATTGTTTCAACTAAAATCTTTCTCGCTGAGCACTCATGGCTGGTCGGCTTGTCTTGGTTCTCGCAGGGACGCTTTCCGCCAAAGTTCTGTGGCGGATGCGCTCATTTCCAGCCCCTCGCTCTGCCCTATATGGTAAATGAGGGGCAACCTTGCCCGCTCGGGGCTTCCATGCCCTGCTCGAAACCAAACCAAGCCTCCCGCCAACTAAAAGATTTCAGTCAAGGGTGACGAGGTTCGCTTTGAGCGGGGCGTCCGAGGACCCGAGCGGGCATGGATCACCCTCTATGACTTCAAGTGAGAGCGAGGGCCGCAGGCCGAGCGAAGTTTTGCCTCGCAGGGGCAAAACGAGCGCCCCCGCGAAAAGCGAGCCTCGGCACCCACGGTTAAAGCGAAGGAGCTTCTTAGGTGGGGCAGTTAGATATGATAGCTAAAGATATCTCGACAAAAGCTGGCTAATGTGATATAGTGCAACCTTATGAAAAACTACAATAAGCTATTTATTTTTGCCCGTCCCTACACCGGGCAGCTGATTATTTCCGGCATCTTCATGGGCATTGTGACCTTCTTCGATATCTTCCGCCTGAGCGCGATTGTGCCGGTTATCGACAGGATCTTCACTAACCGACAGATCACCTTCAATAACGGTAAGTTCCCGGGATTTATCCAGAATATACTTAATTACTTGAATAATCTTGAGCCGATCAAGGTGCTATATCTTATCCTTATTGTCATGCCTATCGCCCTGATTATCCGGTCGGTTTTCGAATATCTACAGTCCTATATAATGTCTGACGTGGGCCAGAAGGTCATCCGCGACGTTCGGAATATAGTTTATGAGAAGTTGCAGGTATTATCTTTGGAGTATTTCAGCCAAAGGAGGAGTGGCGAGCTGGTTAGCCGCATCACCAATGACGTAAAGCTGATTGAAAACGCCGTATCTTACGCGCTCACAGATCTGGTTTATCAGGGTTTTACGGTCATTTGCTTCGCTATCACCATATTTTTCATAAACTGGAAGCTGGCGCTTTTGGCTTTTGTGGTGTTACCGGTAGTCGCGGTGCCCATGGTCACCGTCGGCAAGATGCTGCGCAAGCTAAGCAAGAGCTCGCAGGAAAAGATGGCGGATATCAACTCGCTACTCGTCGAAACATTCATTGGAGTGCGTATTGTGCGTGCTTTCTGCGCCGAGGCAAAAGAAGTGGCCAAGTTCCGCGGCCAGAATCATGATTATTACAAGCTGGCCATGAAATCCATAAAGCGCATGCTTATTTTAGGTAACGCTACGGAGCTGGTAGGCGTGGCTATGGCTATTTTGATCATTTATATCAGCGGCAGACAGGTTATTTCGGGTGAGTTATCTTTCGGCGCGTTTGCCTTGTTCATGGCAGCTTTATTATCGCTGATCAAGCCCTTTAAGAAATTAAGCCAGGTAAATTCCATTTTGCAGCAGGCTATGGCGGCAAGTACCCGCATTTATGAAGTGTTGGATGCGCCGGTGAGCGTCAGGCAGAGCCCGCAGGCAAAAGAAATCAATGATTTTTCCTCCGGTATCCGTTACGAAGGGGTTTATTCCACCTATGGCGAGCACGATATACTTAAGAATATTAATCTGGAAGTCAAAAAAGGTTTTATGTTGGCGATCGTAGGTCCGAGCGGTTCGGGAAAGAGCACCATGGTGGATCTGATCCCGCGTTTTTATGACCCCAAAAAGGGGAAGATTTATATTGATGGAGTGGATATCAAGGATCTGACTTTAAAATCACTTCGTCTGAAGATCGGTATGGTCACCCAGGAGACCATCCTTTTTAACGATACTATAAAAGGAAATATCCTTTACGGTAAGCCGGATGCAAGCGATAGAGAGCTTGAATCAGCGGCTATTCAGGCGCATGCCCATGAATTTATCAAGAATCTGCCCAATGGGTATGATACAGTGATCGGAGACAGGGGGATGAAGCTTTCTGGCGGAGAGCGCCAGAGGGTAGCTATTGCCCGCGCGCTTTTGAAGAATCCGCCGATTTTACTCCTTGATGAGGCGACTTCGCAGCTGGATACCGAGTCGGAGCGCATCGTGCAGGAAGCTTTAGACCGGCTGATTCAGGGAAGAACGGTATTTGTTATCGCGCATAGGCTTTCGACTGTGCGCAATGCCCATAGAATTGTGGTTTTAGACCGCGGAATGATCGCGGAAGAGGGAACTCACCAGGAGTTGATCCAGAAGGACGGCCTCTACAAGCGGCTTTACTCCATGCAGGAACTCCAGAAGTAAGGAAATAAACCTCAAAATTATTAAATAATATTTGCATAATAACAAGAATATGTTAATATAAGCGTCTATTCTTATGCCAAATGGTAGGTGTAAGGCGCAAAATCAACAGAAAATATAGTACACCCGGCCTTAGCCCCTTCCTTAAAAGGTATTAGGAAGGGCTACCCCTCTGGGGTTAAAGGATAGGCCGGTGTCTCGTCCAGAAAGGACGCGCCCGCTGATCCTATAAAAGCGGGGCGCAGCTTTCTGCGGAAAAAGGGAGGTTCAAGAGTGCCATCAGACTTAATCAAGCAATTACTGGAAGCAGGAGTGCATTTCGGGCACCAGACCAAACGCTGGAACCCGAAAATGAAGAAATTCATCTTTGGTTCGCGTAGCGGAATTTACATTATCGATTTGGAGAAGACCGAGGAATGTATCAACAAAGCCCGGGATTTCCTGATGGATATAACCGCAAAAGGCGAGTTTGTGCTTTTTGTAGGCACAAAAAAACAGGCCCAGGAAGTGGTTTTTCAGGAGGCCAACCGTTGCGGGATGTACTACGTCACCGAGCGCTGGCCCGGCGGAATGCTGACTAATTTCGCCACCATCAAAAAGAGTATCAGCCGCCTGAAAGAGATCGAGAAGATGAAGGTGGATGGGACTTATGAAAAGATCACCAAGAAAGAGATCTCCGGCCTGGAGAAGGAACTAGCCAAGCTTAAGAAGAATTTCATGGGTATTGTGCCTATGGAGCGCATGCCTAAGGCGATTTTTATCGTGGATACCAAAAAGGAAGAGACCGCGGTAAGTGAAGCCCGCAGGCTGGGTATTCCTATTGTGGCGTTGATTGACACTAATTCCAACCCGGACTTGATAGATTACCCTATCCCCGGCAATGACGACGCGACAAAATCCGTCAAGCTGGTGACTTCGCTTATGGCGGAGACGGTTCTGGAGGGAAGAAAGAAATTTCTGTCGTATCTATCCCAGGAAGGTGTTAAGGTAGAGGACAAAAAGGATGAGGAAGGCCAGGAAATAGTGCTTCTTCCTGAGGAAGAGGCAGGGATAAAAGAGATCGAGGAGATCGTTGAGGCTACTCAGCCGTTGGATGCTGACGGAAAGTCGGTGAAAAAGTCCCACGTAAAGACGGTTGCTGATGATAAATCAAGAACAAGAAGAAAGGTATAAGTAAAGATGGCTGCTAATGTTGATCTGATCAAAGAGTTAAGGCATATGACCTTGGCAAGCGTTGCCCACTGCAAAAAAGCGCTTGAGGAGTCAAACGGAGACTTGAAGAAAGCGGCGGAATACCTGCGCAAGAAAGGCCTGGAAATCGCCGCTAATAAGCAGGACCGCACGGTGAAAGAAGGCCGCATTGAAGCCTATATCCACCACGGAAGCAAGATCGGTGTGCTTTTAGAGGTGAACTGCGAGTCGGATTTCGTGGCCCGCAACGAGGATTTTACTAGCTTCACCAAGGATGTGGCCATGCAGATAGCCGCATGCAGCCCCATCTATATTAAAAGAGAAGATATTCCGGCAGAGGTGTTGGAGCAGGAGAAGAACAAGGAAGATTTCTGCAAGAATCACTGCCTTCTGGAGCAGGCGTTTATTAAAGATACAAGTTTGAGTATCAAGGATTATCTGGGCACAATCATCGGAAAACTCGGCGAGAATATCGTAGTTCGCAGATTTATAAGGTATAAAGTCGGGGAGTTATGAGCAAGGCGGTTTACAAAAGGATCGTTCTGAAGCTCAGCGGCGAAGCGCTTCAGGGGGCAAAATCCCACGGAATAGACCATTCGGTCTTAGTATCTATCTCCCGTCAGATAAAAGAGGTCAGGGATTTAGGCGTGGATGTGGCGGTGGTGTTGGGCGCGGGGAATATCTTCCGTGGCCAGGAGAATACCGCTTCACGCGGCCTGGATATGGATAGGTCTGTCGCAGACTATATGGGGATGCTTGCGACGATTATCAACGGCCTGGCTTTACAGGATGTTTTGGAGAAGACTGGAGTCCCTACCAGGGTAATGACCGCTATTGATATGGAGCGTATTGCCGAGCCGTATATCAGGCGTAGGGCCGTGCGGCATCTGGAAAAAGGCAGAGTAGTTATATTTGTCGCTGGGACTGGGAATCCGTATTTTACAACCGATACCGCGGCTTCCCTTCGCGCCAAGGAAATCAATGCCGACGTGATTTTGAAAGCTACGAAAGTGGATGGGGTTTATACCGCCGATCCCGTTAAGGTTAAAAGTGCCAGAAAATTTGAGAAACTAAAATATATCGATGTGCTGAAAAAGGGCTTAAAGGTGATGGACGCTACTGCCATCAGCCTGTGCATGGATAATAACCTGCCGATAGTGGTTTTTAATCTGACTAAGATCGGAAATATCAAGCGCGTAGTCATGGGTGAAAGAATAGGGACTGTAGTTTCATAAATTTGCAGCTTTCTGCGCACCCCCAAACTTAATGGATAGTTTGGGGTGAGCTGGTGCTCAAGGAGGTAGTTATGACCACAAAAGAGATTCTGCATAGTACCGAAGAGAAGATGAAAAAATGTTTTGAGTCGGTGACTCGCGAGTTTGCGGAAGTGCGCACCGGCAGGGCCAGCCCGATCATTGTGGAAGGCCTGCATATAGATTATTATGGAACACCTACGTTATTAAAGCAGTTGGCGTCCATTTCCGTGCCTGACGCTCATTTGATCGTGATCCAGCCGTGGGATATTACAGCTATAGTGGAAATTGAGAAGGCCATACTTAGATCCAATTTGGGAATTACTCCTTCCAACGATGGCAAGGTGGTGCGTTTATCCGTGCCGCAGTTATCCAAGGAGAGGCGTGAGGAGCTGGCCAAGGTCATTCACAAGATGGCTGAGGATGGAAGAGTGTCGCTACGTACCATAAGACGAGATGCTAAAGAGCATGTAGAGAAGTTGGAAAAAGACAAGGTGATCTCTGAGGACGATAGATTTCGCGCGATCGAGGATATGCAGAAGATCGTGGATAAATATATCGCTAAGATTGATGAGCTTCTGAAGAGCAAAGAGAAAGAAGTTCTGCAGGTTTAAGGGAAGTAAAATTGGGCCCCTATTCCCCATAACGTAGTCGCAGGGGAATGGGGTAGTGAAGTAAATTCAGATCCCTAGTCTCTATAACGTAGTCGCAGGAGACTGAGGCAGTGAAGTTAAATTAGGGCCTCTAGCACTCCTCGAGTAAAACTTAGAGTGCAGAGGCAGGCGAGTAAAATTCGGGCTTCTAGTCTCCATAACGTATTCGCAGGAGACTGAGGCATTGAAGTAAATCTAGGGCCTCTAGCTCATCCGGTAGAGCAGCGGCTTTTTAAGCCGCGTGTGCCGAGTTCGAGTCTCGGGAGGCTCATAAAATTTCTTGCTTTGCGAAGGCAAAGCAAGAAATTCATGCCGCAGCCTGCACCAAAAATATCGAAGAACCCCTCTGGGGGCGAAGAGATCTTTGGTGCGTTTAGGCAAGGCACAAACAAGCGTAAGAGGAAACTATCCGGGCGGATGGCGGAACTGGCATACGCGATAGCCTTAGGAGCT
>CAYHBB010000022.1:0-44210 GCA_964354795.1 uncultured Planctomycetales bacterium
TCTACCTCCTGTCCCGCGGCCTTCCTGCGGGCGAGCTGGGCCAGTCGGTGGAAGCTCTTGTAGTGCTCGGTGAGTCGCTGCTCGCCATACTCCTTCGATGAACCCGTGCTGATGCTGAACTGCCAGTCCGACGACTGGAGGAGGAGCAGCTCGCGGGCAGCCTGCTTCAAGATCGGGAGCACGTCCTTGTTCTCGCCGCACTCCCGGATCAGATCCTGCATCTCGAGCTCGGCCTCGTAGACGTAGTTCCAGGTCCACTCGGTGGACTCGTTCAGCCACATGTAGTGGAATCCGCCCTCGCCCCACGAGCCCTCGGGAAGCGCGATCGAGGCGGTCGGAGGATGCTTCTCCAGGTATTCGGAGCACGTGACAAGCTCGATCTCCGGGTCGTCGTGCATGGCTCTGAGCACGCGGTGCAGCCATCCGATCCCCTCGAACCACCAGTGCCCGTAAAGCTCGGCGTCATACGGAGAAACGATCAGCGGCTTTTTCTGCATGAAGCCCTGAAGATATTCCACCTGCTTCTGACGGTTAAAAAGGAAATTTCCGGCATGATCTGCCGCACGCTCACGCGCCCACTGAGGATTGTATGGCTCTTTATTATTCCCGGTTCCGGTTATGCGGTAATACTTGATACCGGTATTGATACGCACCCCGTCAGGATGAATATAGGGCTTTATATAATCAAATTCTAAGTCAAATCCGATGTCGCGGTAGAACTCCCTATAATTGTAGTCTCCGGGATACCCTTCTATGGATGACCATACCTGCTTCGATGATTCGAGGTCGCGGCCAAAAGCTGCTACACCTGTATTCTTGCAATACACCGGAGCAAACACTCCGTATTTTGGGCGCGGAGTCCCGTGAAGAATGCCATGCGAATCAGTAAAAAAGAATTTTATTCCCGCTTCTTTTAATATCTCATCGTGCCCCGGCACATAACCGCATTCAGGAAGCCAGATACCGCGCGGCTTACGGCCAAAAACACTTTCGTAATGGCTAACTGCCACTTTTACCTGCGCCCGCACCGACTCTTTACAGACATCCATCATCGGAAAATATCCATGCGTGGCTGCGCAGGTAATGATCTCCAGTTTTCCCAGGTCCTGGAATTTCTTAAAAGCCATCACCAGGTTACGGTGATAATATTCAAAGGTGTCACGCGCCCGGCAAAACTGATTAAGATACATAGTAGCCAGGCTCTGGAACTGCGGCTGCCAGGTGGTACGCTCTATTTCATGATGCGACAACTCAATAAGCTTATTAATATGTTTTAAGTACCGCTCCTCTAAAAGTTGATCGCTTAACATAGAAATAAGCGTGGGGCTTAAGGTCATGGTCAGGCGAAAATCTACTTTATCCTCGACTAGCTTCTCAAAAACCCAGATCAGCGGCAGGTAGGTCTCGGTTATCGCCTCATACAGCCAGTCCTCTTCCAAAAAATCCTCATGCTCCGGATGGCGCACGAACGGCAGGTGTCCGTGCAAAACCATACAGAGATACCCTTTGTGCATTTTTATTTGACTTCCTTTATCAGATTGCTTGTTTTGGTTTCGCGCGATACTATCGGCGTGACAGTGCGCTCCTCTATCTCATCAGCGGAAACAGCCTTGACCGGAATGGTCTGTTTACCGTCGGGAAGGGCAAACCTTAAAGTAAATGTTCCGTCCTGGCGTAAATTGATGGAGCGGCCCTGGACCGTGACTTTGGCGTCGCACTCAGTGGCTCCATAGACGATCAGTTCGCAATCCACCCACATCCAGAATTTTCTCTCTCTTACTTCTTTCTTTACGGGACTGGCCATGGAAGCCATACCCGGAGAAGCCATGGCCCCTGAGAAAAGCGCCTGTTTTATGCGCTCCTGCCAGGCTTTGCCTACGGGAGAGCTTTGGCCCAGGCCAAAACCCATGCCGTAAAGCCGGGCGAACATCTCCTCGGGGATCATCCACTCTTCGTCAGTGATCCACGACGGACCTACAATCGGCGTGTGCACCACATTGGAGCGCACGATGGTGATGAAACGGCCATCGGGAAGAAGCAAACCGTAATCAACGCACCAGGACTTGCCAGGGCCTCCGGCGTCAATATACCAATTGCTGGAGTATTCGTTTACGTGGATATCGAAATACTGGTGGGCGTTAGAGCCGTTAAAAATAATATTGCTGACATCATAAACGCGTAGCACCCTGCGCGCCTTGTAGAAATTATCGCCCAATTCAGATTTTTGGCGCTCGAAAGTCGCCCAGCGCACCTCCCAGTAAGTATGCAACCACCAGGGGTCGCGCACCATAAGCGCGATCTTGTCCTGATCATATCCTCCAGGCAACTCCTGCGGCATTGAACGGCGGCCGTGAGCGCGGGTTATTTCAGGATGGGAGAACTTGGCCTTTTCGACGACCATTTCCTGAAAACCGTGGATCTCTTTTCTTGCTTCCTGCGCAGGCTCAAGTCTAACACCCGCCTTGACTGTCCTCTTTCGCGTAACCGTCTTCTTCGAAGCGGCCTTTTTTATCTTGTCTTTGATTTTTCTGATCATCGCCACGCCCTCCTGCCTAGGTCAAGAAATTATATTTCTCTAACAAAAAAGGGGAGTGAATCCCCTTTTTAAGAACAAAACGTTCTTTTAAACCTTTATTTCATTTCTGCGCCTTCTTACAGTTGATCAGCGCCTCTTCCAGCGCTTCTTTAAGTTTAGTGACCTTTCCCAATTCCTCTTTCAGGCTTTGATTTATCAGCTGCTCCTGAGCCAATGCTCTTTTCGTCGACTCAAGCGAAGACTTTTCTTCGCTAAGCTCCTTTTCCTTCGCCTTTACCTCTTGCGTCAGGCCGTCCTTGATGTTCTTGATCTCTTCCTGACAGGTCAGGCGGCCGAGCATCTCGTCGTTCCACTGGCGCTTGAGGCCCCTGATTTTAGCGCAGGAGCTGACAGCCGTAATAAAGAATACTCCGGCAAGAACAGCTAAAATTACGATTAACTTACCCTTAAGAGACTCCTGCATCTTTCGTCTTCACTGACTCTATTATTTAAGGTTCTCCTCTGAATCCCCTAAGGAGGAAGCGCCTTCCTTTACTTTTGTTACCTTGGGAACGATGACGATCTCTACTCTGCGGTTCTGCTGGCGGCCACTCTTTGAGTCATTGGACTCGACCGGCCGGTATTCGCCGTAGCCGACTGCGGAGAGGCGCGCGGGGTCGACAGACTCATTATTCACCAGATAGTGCAGAACACTTAAGGCGCGGGCCGAGGACAGCTCCCAGTTAGACTTCCAGCTGGAGCGCATGATAGGAACATTGTCCGTATGGCCTTCGATCCCGACGTTGAAATCAGGAACGTTCTCGTTCAATACTTTGCTGACCTTATCCAGCACCGAATACGCCTCGGGCCTGACTGTCGCCTTGCCGGAATCAAACAAAAGGTCTCCCACGACGGTAATGACTAGGCCTTTTTCCAATCTTTCAAGCTTGACCTGCTTGTCCTGAATCTCCTGGGCAAGCCTGTCTTCCAAGGTCTTCTGGGCCTGAGATAGCTCGTCTACCTGTTGGGATAACTGCTGGATCCTCTCTGTGTCGGAGCGCCTGCCCTTCTGGAAGATCACGGTACATCCGGCGAGAGTAAATGTAAGGGTTAAAATGATAGCGGATTTGATGAAAACATTTCTCATAAAAATCTCCTTTCACGGTAAGTGAAACACTGGCTTTACCTATAAAGCCAGGTGTAAGCAGAAAGCTGCACCCCAGCTAAATGGTATGCTGGGTGCGTCCTTTTTAGGACGAAACACTGGCCTTACCTATAACCCCACGGGGGTAGCCCTTCCTATACCTTTTAAGGAAGGGGCTAAGGCCAGGTGTTAATCAATTTATGAAGTCTAAATATAACACAGCCTATAATTCAAGTCAAGCTAAATTACACCATTGAAATAGTATCTTCTCTGGCTGAGCCGACAGAAATCATGGAAATCTTTGTTCCCAGCATATCGCCTAAAAGCAAAAGATAATCTTTAGCGTTGGGATGTAACTGCTTAAAAGTCTTCGGCTTAACACGGGTCTCCGGCCAGCCAGGAACTTCCTTGTAAACCGGCACGGCGTTCTTCTGGATCTGCAGGTCATAGGGGAATTCTTTGAAGGTCTTACCTTTATACTTATAAGCAGTGCAAACCTTTATGATCTTAAGCCCGTCCAGGACATCCATTTTCATAATAGCCAACTCAGTGATGCCGTTGATCAACACCGCTTGCCTAGACATCACCCCGTCAAACCAACCGCACCTTCTGGGCCTGCCGGTGGTAGCCCCAAACTCCTTGCCTTTCTTACGGATAAACTCGGCAAAATCAGAGACAAATTCCGTCGGGAACGGGCCCTCGCCTACTCGCGTGGTATAGGCTTTGGCCACGCCAATGACCTTATCTATGCTTACCGGAGCCACACCGGTACCGATACAGGCTCCCCCGCTTGTCGCGGAAGATGAAGTGACGAACGGATAGGTACCGAAATCAATATCCAGGAACGTCCCCTGCGCGCCCTCAAAAAGCACATCCTTGCCCTTCCTAGTCGCATCGTTTAAGATAAGCGCGGTATTAGCCAGGTACTTGCGAAAGATTCTGCCGTAGCCTAAGTATTCTTTATAGATAATGTTGAAATTAAAACCCGGATGGTGGTAGACTTTTCGAAAGATCTCGTTCTTTTCGTTGAGGTTATCCTTTAACTTATCCCTTAATACCGCGGGATTTATTAGGTCAAGCATGCGGATGCCACAGCGGTTGATCTTATCGGAATAGCAGGGCCCGATACCTCTTCCGGTAGTACCGATCTTATTGGCGCGCTTGGCCTCGCGCAGCAGGTCAAGGTTCTTATGGTAGGGCATGATCACGTGAGCAAGAGGTGAGATCTTAAGCCGGCTGCCAATAGCTATGCCGGACTTGACTAGGCCGTTTATCTCCTTAAGCAACACCTCTGGATCGATGACTACACCGTTTCCAATGCAGCAGATCTTTCCCTTGTGCAGGATCCCCGACGGAAGAAGGTGGAATATGTATTCCTTATTCCCGGTGACTACGGTGTGGCCGGCGTTGTTGCCGCCCTGATAGCGCACGATATAGTCCACATTCTGGCTCAATATATCGATGACCTTGCCCTTACCTTCATCACCCCATTGCGTGCCTACTAATACGATATTCATATTTTATGGCGACATAGTGAAGATCTTACGCGCGATATCCGGATAGGTAGCGATAAATTTCAACTCCTCATCGACTAGCGGCAGCTGGTTGTGCACGTTGGCGTAACGCACCAGCTCCAATATCTCGGCAGCCTCTTCGTCGTTTTTGAAAGCAACCTCTAATTTATCATAAACATTCCTGAAACCCTTGATCCCGGAATACTCACCGGCGGTGATCTTACGGCCGGTCTCGATGATCTCCGCCTCACCTCTACCTAACTCCTCGTACTCGTAAAGCTCGTAATTGCGCCTGTCCTTAAGCGCTCCGTCGGCGTGTATCCCTGACTCGTGGGCAAAAGCATTGGCGCCTACACCCGGCTGATTTATTGGGATAGGCACTCCGAAAGCGTAAGAAGCGTACTTGCTGATCTTCCAGGCCATCTTAAGGTCGACCCGCGGGTCAAGCGCATAATCCTGCATGCCACTGCCATACTTGATAGCTAAAATACAAGAGACCAGGTCGGCGTTGCCCGCGCGCTCACCCATTCCGTTTACGCAGGTATTGATATAGGCGTCGCACCCGCAGTCTAAAGCCGCCTTGGCTCCCGCGAGCGAATTACCCACGACCATCCCCAGGTCATTATGACAATGCACTTCAATGGGCATCTTCACTGCCTCGGCAAGCAGCTTGATCCTCTCGTAAATAGAAAACGGAGTGTCGTATCCGAGAGTATCGCAGTAGCGCAGACGGTCTGCGCCGGCTTTTTTAGCAGCCTGCGCGAATTCAATAAGGTAATCGATCTTTGTACGCGAGGCATCTTCGGAATTCACCCCGATAGACTCAGCGCCCAGATTCAGCGCCTCTTTCACCGCCTCTTGCATCTCCTTGATCACCGACTCATGGTCGAGCTTACCTTTAAATTTGTGCACGATCATCTGATCAGAGGTAGAGATAGAAAGATTCATGAACTTTATCTGCGGCACCAGCTTAAAGGCGTTGCGCACATCTTCCTTAGTCGCCCTGATCCAGCCGCTCAGGCGGATAGGCTTAAGCGCGCTCCTCTTTACCAGTTCCAGGTTAGCGTTAAGGTAATTAGTCTCATGGCGGGTAAGCGGGAAACCGAATTCTGACTGAAAAACCCCCATCTCATTAAGGTAAATATTTATCATCGTCTTCTGTAATTTAGACAGACAGATGCGGGAAGTCTGCACACCATCACGATTGGTAACGTCAACAAAATAGATCTTTGGCTTGTCACCCATAATATCACCTCATATTATTATTTACTTTGCTTTTGATGCCGAACAGGAAGAAACCTCCTGATTATCTGTCAGACACACAGGACCAAGCATTATACCAAGCTCTTTTCCTAAAGCAATATTTTCTTTTAAAAGCTTTCTGCTTTCTTCCCCCTGAGCGCAGGCCTTGATCGCGCTAGAGCCTTTTTTGCCAAGGCAATCCTCCCACCAGGCGCTAGAGATATTCCTCGCCCGGCATGACAAATAATCCCAGAACATTTCAGGGTAATACTTCGCAACGCAGACCCCGCGCAGATATTCTTCCACTTCAGCGCTGCCTTTCATCGCGTCAAACCCAGAATCCTTCTCGACTGCCAGAAAATGAATATCCGGATTCATGGACTTCAATACTTCTAATAACGCCACCGGATCTTTCTCCTGATCGTATAAACTTAAGAATACGTCCAGTTTTCCCTTTACGCGCTTACGCTCTATCAGATATGAGTAACCAAAAATCTTAGCCTTAAGATAATACAGATCACCTTTAAGTTCCATACTTGCCTTCATGTCGCTAAAACGCGGCTCCTTCTCGACTTCCTTGCCCATAAAGAAGGCCGGCAGCCCGGTGACACCAAAATCCTGGACGAGTTTCTTAGCCTTGACGGAATCCGGATAATAAAGCGTGTTCACGCTTAAGCCGGGAAAATTCTTCTTAAGAGACTTTATAATGCCTTCGGCATTACAGATCACGCAAACCTTAGCCGTGACTACAAAAAGATTTATTTTCTGCGCCTCGCTGAAAATACAGCTGGCGCCGGAGGTGCCGGGGTTCTGGCAAATACCTACCAAGCCCTCTTTTTTGCAGCCGGCATCAGAGAAACAACGCGGCAGAAATTTCAAAACCTGCGGATCATCAGCAACTTTATCCGATAATCGCGCTTCCTCAGTCTTATAATTCGCTATCCTGTTATTCTTGACCTCAAAAGTTACCCTGCCAAGCCTACGGCCCTGCCAGGAAGGCTTTAAAACAAGGACGTTTCCTACTTTGTAATAAACCTCTTTGGCCCGGCTGTGCCCGGAGATAAAAATATCAATACCCTCAACCGCGTTTAATATATCCGCCTCTTCCCCTTCACTTAAATGCCCTAACACTAAAATGATCTGGGCGCCATTTTTACGCGCCTGCGATATTGTCTCAATAAGCTTTGTCTTCGGCTCATCTACCGCGAACTTCTCCGCTTTCTGGCGGGCCTGAAGGCTGGTAACTCCGATGATCCCGATCTTTGTCCCGGCAACATCTTTGATGAGAAATGGAACAACCTTGGGAGCTTTCAGGTTACAGGAAACAAACTGCGTGCGCTTCGCGCCCTCCGCGCTCCCGGAGCCGATATTCTCCTGAAAGAACTTCTCCCCGAAACTGAGTTCATCATCCCCGATGCCTGCGGCGTCATATCCGGCCAGCTCCATAGCCTTAAGGTTCAGGCGGGTGCGCTCCATATCCAGGTCGGTGTTCTGCGAATATTCATCGGTCAAGCCTCCGGCAGAATAAGCCCCGGAATCCACTATAAGAGAATCAGGATACTTCTTTTTAAGCTGCTTAAGCAACGTCAGCCTACGGGCAATTCCACCATCCGGCTCTTTGGGACAGTTGCAAGGATAAAGCATGGCATGCGTCTCACCGCTGTAAAGGATGGTGATCTCCTTAGCATAGGAATTAAACGCTAAGCCCAGAATACACAGAAAAAGAACCAGAATAGGCGCAATCGCGCGATAACGTAACGACATAGCAGGTTTTCCTTATTTTTTTACGTCTTGATCACTTTTACGGCTAAGATATTCTCTGTTTTTTTGATCTTCTCGATGACTTCCGCGGTTGCGGGTGAGTCAATATTCAAAACGCTGATGGCTTTCCCGCCCGGCTCATCACGGCCAAAGGTCATGGCAGCAATATTGATACTGTGCTTACCCATGAGGCTCCCTAGATTTCCGATCAAACCCGGCCTATCCCAGTTACGCACAAAAAGCATCTGGCCGATTGGATAAAATTCCACGTAATACTCGTCGATCTTGACGATACGCGGCTGCTTGTTTGCTGAAAGCGTGCCGCAGACTTTCTTAGTCTCCTTATCCGTCTTGATCTCAAGCTGTATCAGGGTGACAAACTCCGCCTCTTTAGTAGACTTGACTTCGTTTATCTTTATCCCTCTTTCCTTAGCCAAGGTCACCGCATTAATGAAATTCACTGTCTCCTGCAAAATAGGGCTCAATACCCCTTTGGCAATAGCTAAAGTAACGGGAGCCAGGTCATGCTGGGCTATCTCACCAAAGTAACTGATATTCAGCTCCTGAATCCTTCCCTCGATCAGCTGGCTGGAAAACGACCCCAGCTTCTCGGCGAGATTTATATAAGGCTCAATGATCTTGCACTCTTCAGGTTTAAGACAGGGGTAATTAGCGGCATTGCGTATGCCTCTTCCTAAAAGCGCGTCCCTGATGATCTCCGCCACCTCAATCGCCACATTCACCTGGGCTTCTTCGGTGGAGGCCCCCAGATGCGGAGTGGTGATGATATTATCTACTTTAGCAAACTCGCTTTCAGCTGGTAATGGTTCCACTTCAAAAACGTCCATAGCAGCTCCTGCGACTTTGCCCTCTTTTACCGCGGCGATCAAAGCTGCCTCATCGATGATCCCTCCGCGCGCGCAGTTGACCAAGCGCACGCCTTTCTTCATCATGGCAAACTCTTTTGCCGAGATCAGGTGCCTTGTCTCATCAGTCAAAGGAGTGTGCACGGTGATATAATCCGCGTTCTCAAAGATCTCTTTCAATTCTACGACTTCTACGCCCAGAGTTTCCGCGACTTCCTTGGATAAAAACGGATCATAGGCCAACACCTTCATCCCGAAGGACAGTGCCCTTTTCGCCACTTCCGAGCCAATGCGGCCAAATCCTACGATTCCTAATACCTTATTATACAGCTCCACACCCATGAACTTGGAGCGTTTCCACTCTCCCTTTTTCATGGAGGCGTTTGCCTGCGGGATATTGCGCGACATTGCCAGGATCATACTGAATGTGTGTTCTGCGGTAGAAATGGTGTTTCCCGCCGGAGTGTTCATCACGATCACGCCTTTGGCAGTAGCGGCATCCAGATCCACATTGTCCAAACCCACGCCGGCGCGGCCGATAGCACGTAACTTATCCGCGGCGTTGATCACCTCTTTAGTGACTTTTGTAGCACTCCTCACCACAAGGGCATCGTAATCCTTGATCACAGCCTTTAATTCATCGGGCTTAAGATCGGTCTTGACGTCCACCTGGAACTCTTTGACGTTACGCAGGACCTTCAACCCTTCTTCAGATAAAGCATCGCTGACTAATATTTTGATCATAGTCTCCTCCTGACACATTGATACCAACTTCTCTTTTTATATGTTGTCTGATACCCCGGCTAATTTTACGGACTGTTGACACCCCAGCCTGCTTTACGGATTGTTGATGCCCAAAATTATTTTAAGAATACCTCCTCGGCAGCCTTCAGGCCAGACCCCAGCTGAAACTTATACCCCATCTGAGTAAGGACTTTTTCCAGGCAGGAGATTCCGGCAATAATATCCAGTTCTTCGATAAAACCCATATGGGCGATGCGGATAAGCTTACCCTTCATCTCATCCTGCCCTCCGGCGATGGTCACGCCATAGGTATCACGCATAGTCTTGACCAGCTTTTCACCGTCCAGCCCTTGCGGGACTACTGCCGCGGTGACCGCGTCAGACGCGGCGGCAGGAGCGAATAACTCCAGGCCCAGCGCCTTTACCGCAGCGCGGGTGGCATCAGCCATCTTTCTGTGGCGGCTGAAAACAAACTCTAAACCATCCTGCTTCATCATCCTTAAAACTTCATTCAAGGCAATGATCAGAGTGATCGCCGGAGTAAATGGCGTATCGGTCTTATCAATGGCTTTTTTGGCTTTGCGCAAATCAAAGTAATATCTGGGAGATTTGGAAGCCTCGATCAGCTTCATGGCTTTGGAGCTTAGCGAAATAAACCCTAATCCCGGAGGAAGCATCAGCCCTTTTTGCGACCCCGACACTACCACATCTACGCTCCAGGCATCGACCTTCAGATCGATCGCTCCAAGGCCGCTGATAGCGTCCACCACTAAAACCGCGTCACTTTCCTTGACGATCTTGCCGATGGCCTCGATATCACTTGACGCTCCGGTTGAAGTTTCACAAAGAGTAGTAAACACCGCCTTGATCTTCGGATTGGCTTTGAGGCTTTTTTGGATCTGGGCCGGATCAACTGCCTTGCCCCATTCCACGCTGATCACCTCAGCAGTGACACCATAAGCCTTACATAGTTCTGTCCAGCGCTCGCCGAATTTTCCCGCCTGGACCACCAAAGCCGTATCGCCGGCTGACAAAAGATTGGCCACTGCCGCTTCCATTGCCCCGGTTCCCGATGAAGCTAAAATGAAGACGTCATTCTGGGTCTGAAAGACATACTTTAACCCTTCGGTCGCTTCCTTTAATATCGCCTGAAACTGCGGCGTGCGGTGATGGATAATAGGCCGGCTCATGGCTTCACATACCTGCGGCGGTAATGGCGTTGGCCCCGGAGTAAGTAAATAATTCTTTCTCATAAGACTACCTCCCTTAGTTGACTTATTTTTGTTTCCCAACGATGACTTCGTCGATCAGTCCGTATTCTTTTGCCTCGACAGCGGACATGAAATAATCCCTATCCGTATCTTTTTGCACCTTCTCAAGAGACTGCGCTGTATGCTTGGAAAGGATCTCATTGAGCTTATCGCGCATCTTAAGGATCTCTTTGGCATGACGGGAGATATCTTCTGCCGCGCCCTGCACCCCGCCCCACGGCTGATGGATCATGATCCGGGAGTTGGGCAAAGACTGGCGTTTGCCTTTGGTTCCGGCGCACAACAGCAACGCGCCCATGCTGGAAGCTTGCCCCACGCAATATGTAGCCACATCGCATTTGACAAACTGCATGGTGTCATAAATCGCAAGGCCCGCAGTGACTGAGCCGCCCGGAGAGTTGATGTAGACGTTGATATCCTTGGCCACGTCTTCCATCTGCAAAAACAGCATCTGGGCGATGATCAGGTTAGCCACGTAATCATCGATGCCGGTACCGATGAAAACGATGCGGTCCTTCAGTAGCCGGGAATAGATATCATAAGCCCGCTCATAACCACGGCTGGTCTGCTCAATGACCATTGGCACTAGCAATTGATTCTTAATATCCATAAAACACCTCCGTTTTTCGTTATGTTCGTTATTTTCGTTAGATTCGTTAGGTTCGTTTTAGAACTTTTAAAACGATAATAACGACATTAACGAAATCAACGATTAAACTGTTTCCTTCCACGCCGCTTCGCGCATCAACAACTCGATTACTTTGCGCGGCATATGATCGTCCAGAGCAATATTCTCTTTCTTGGCGACCTCAGCCAGCACCAAGTATACCCTCACCTGCTTTTCTGCCTGCGGCGTAAGCTCTTTGGTCAAGGTATCGTTCTGAATTTCTATCTTGTCGCGCGGCATACCTTTCATCGCTAGATCCACCTTAGCCTGACGGATGAGGTCCTGCAGCTGCCGGCCGATCAATACCTGGGGAGACTTAAAATCCAGGTCCTTCAAAAGCGTCTCAATAAGGTCAAACTCGATCCTCTGGTGCTCCTGATTTTCCTTATTGATAAAAATCTGCCTCTCGATAGCGCCCTCAAACTCTTTTAGGCTGGGATACCCAAGGCTTTTGGCAAAACTGTCGTCAAGAGACTCAGCCTTGCGGGATTCTTTGATGGAATCAATACTGCGCTTGACGTCATCGGCGCTGACGCTCACTCTTTTATAATTTATGGCGATGCCTTTGTAACTTTTTAGATTGATCTCCGGAGAAACCTCGACCTTAGCCTTAAAAGACAATGTGGTGCGGTCAAGTTTTACTTCGGTGATCTCCGGCATCTCTATGACATCCAGCTTTTCCTGGTCAATGGCCTTGTTATAGACATCCGGAACCAGCTCCTTAAGCACCTGCTCATGGGCGTGCGTTCCATACTGCTTCTCGATCATGTCCCGCGGGGCATGCCCGGGGCGAAATCCCGGAACCTTTGCCTCTTTGGTGATCTGGGTGAAAGCGTCCTCAAATTTCTTGGAGACCATCTCTCCGCTTACCTCAATATTTAATTCTCTCTTTGAACCATCCAACTTCTTTACTTCGGTTTTCATGGCCTATCTCCTATAATCCCTCGCATAATCGCGTCAAAAATCTCTTCGCTCCCCTTCGGGGACCTTGTATTTTTGACGCATGCTTCGGGATAAGCCCCTTCCTTAAATGGTATAGGAAGGGCTACCCCTGTGGGATAAATTCGGGCAAATAACTTACGTCGTCCCGCCAAAGGCGGGACTTCCGTAAGTTATGCCCTCATTTACATCTTAAAGTTCTCACCTAAATATAATTGGCGAGCCTGCGGGTCATTGATCAGTTCATCTGCTGAACCTGAAATCAAAATCTTTCCTTTCGCGATCAAATAAGCTCTGTCGGTGATGGAAAGCGTTTCGCGCACATTGTGGTCGGTCAAAAGTATACCTAAACCCTTTTCTTTTAATTCTTTGATGATCTGCTGGGCCTCGTTGACTACGATCGGGTCTATCCCGGAAAAAGGCTCATCCAGAAGCATAAACGAGGGGTTAGTCACCAACGCGCGGGTGATCTCAAGCCTGCGGCGCTCGCCCCCGGACAAAGTAAAAGCCTTGTGTTTTGCCAGATGCGAAATATGCAGCTCTTCAAGCAGGCTTTCCAGCCGGCGCTTGCGCTGAACCCTGTTGATAGGCAAAGTCTCTAAGATAGCCATGATATTTTCCTGCACGGTAAGCTTCCTAAAAATAGAAGCCTCCTGAGCCAGATACCCGATGCCGTAGCGGCTGCGCTCATGAATGGGCAAGTTAGTGATATCGTGGTTATCAAAGATGATCCTGCCGCTATTCGGCGCAACGATCCCGACGATCATGTAGAACGTGGTGGTCTTGCCGGCACCGTTTGGCCCCAAGAGCCCGACGATCTCGCCGCGCTTGACCAGTATGTCCACGCCCTTGACGACTTCTTTAGAGTCGTACGATTTAGAAAGGCCCTTTGTTTCCAGCAGGTGCATTAGAGAAATCCTTTGTCGAGTAAATGAGCAGCTTTGGCTGGCCGGTTAAAACTAACTTATTATCTACCGCGGAATATACCGCTTCTTCGCTGTTCGAAACATTCTCGCCGCGGATGACCTTGACATGGCCGCGGCAGACGATCTTATCGATCTTACTGCCCATACCCATCATTCCCGCCGCACCTGTTACATCTTTAGCCGCGGGAACATCAATCTTCGCTGAGTCTCCGGTCAAAAAATACAGATCTAAAGTATCGCTGTATATCTGCGAATCTTCGCGGTCAACCCTGACATTATCCCGAAATTTTGCCACATTTTGCGCGTAATCTATTTCCAGCGGCCCGTCACAAGTGATAACGATCTTTTCTTTATCACTGGATGGTGCCCCTTTTGCGGCCGGCATAATATCCAGGCGCACATTCTTTTTCAAAGACACGGACTTGAGCGTTGGATTTCCCCAGGCGCCCTTGGCAGTGGCCACCATGGTATCGCGCTTGATGCACACCACTTCATCAGTAGTCACCTGCTGGTTCTTACGGTCCCAGTCAAGACTCTCGGTAAACATGCGCGTGCCGCTGGATGTGGTGATCACCACATTATCTTCCAGATGCACTTTACCGCTTACCTTGTTAAAATCACCCTCGTCTGCGGTAAGCCGGATATCCTCTTCTTTTCCGTAGAGATTCCCCACCACGTCAGATAGCTTTACAGTATCGACAAAGATATCCGCGGTCTTGCCGGCAAGGTCCCAGGTCTTCTTGCCCTTTTCGCCATAGCCGGCAAGAGAAAAATCGCTGATAGTTTGGTCAGAGGGAGCATCGGAGGAGCCGGCTATCGCCGGCGTACCCTCATCAACGCTGGAAACTGCGGAAAGCTCATCAGCAGCGTATGTCAAAGAAACGCTCAAAATAAAACTAACGATCAGAATAAAACGCCTAAATATCATAATCCTTCAAAACCTCTTCCCACTTGCCCTGCGACTTAAGAATCAGTTCCGCCACTTCGCGCACTGCGCCGCGTCCACCGGTTTTTAAGGTGATGTAGGCGGCTGACTGCTTGATCTCAGGGGCGGCGTTAAACACCGCGATAGGAAACCCCACCCTTTTCATCAGGCATAGATCCACCAGATCATCGCCCACAAAACAAATATCGTCGATGATAACGTTATATTTCTTTAAAATCTTATCCAAGACTGCTGATTTAGGAGATACATCGGAAAAGACTTCCGCCACCCGCATATCCCGGGCGCGAGGCTTTATGGCGCGCGAGAGCTTGGCGGTGATCAGAATAGTGGGTATCCCGGCTTTCTTTAAAAGATACACCCCCAGCCCGTCATGCACGTCAAAAAACTTTGAGTCCCGGCCGCGGGAATCATAGATGATCCGACCGTCAGTCAGGACGCCATCGACATCCAATAAAAGCAGTTTTACTTTTCTGGCCTTATCCCTAAGATTTGATTTTATCTCGTTCTCAAACAATTATACCAAACCTGCTTTCAAAAGATCCTGCACATCTAGGAGCCCCACCGGCCGCCTGGATTTATCCACCACAGGTAACTCGTCAATTTTTTTTTCGCGCAAAATCCTTAAAGCTTCCACAGCCAGCATCTCTTTATCCACTACCGTAGGATCCTTAGTCATCACTTCTTTGACTTTTCTCCTGGGTAGGTCCACAAAGGTCTCCAGATGCCGACGCAGATCTCCGTCAGTGAATATACCCGTTAATTTCCCATGTCTATCCACCACCGTAGCCGATCCGGCACGGGCCTGAGTGATCTTTAAAAGGACTTCTGAGACCAACTTATTTTCGCTTACTATCGGGTTAGCTGTGCCGCGGCGCATAATGTCTTCCACCTTTAAGAGCAAGCGCCTGCCTAAAGCACCGCCGGGATGAAAAAAAGCAAAGTCTTTTTCTTTAAAACCCTTGCATTCCAGCAAGCACACCGCCAGCGCATCAGCCATGGCTAAAGTGGCGGTGGTCGATGCCGTTGGCGCCAAGCCAAGCGGGCAGGCCTCTTTTTTTACCGAAACATCCAGAACCACATCGCTATATTTAGCCAGCACCGATTTAAGGTTCCCGGTCATGGCGATCACTTTTGAGCCGATCTTCTTTAATAACGGCAGGAGCTGTCGCATCTCTTCGGTGGAACCGCTGTTTGAGATCACGATCACCGCATCATCAGCTGTGACTTTACCCAGATCTCCGTGAATGGCTTCCGCGGTATGTAGAAATAAACTCGGAGTTCCGGTCGAAGCTAAAGTCGCGGAAAACTTTTGGGCAATGATCCCAGTCTTACCCATACCGCTGACCACCACCCTGCCTTTTGTCTTTAAGCAAATATCTATTGCCCTGCGGAACCCTTTTCCTAAACGCGGCTTTAAGGCGCGAATAGCATCAGCCTCAATATCAAAAACTTCTTTGGCTCGCTTTAAAACATCTTTTTTCATAACGCTGCCTCGATTTTCTTCACCTGCTGCAAAAGCTGCTCCAGCTGCATTAAGTCGATCATGTTCGGTCCGTCACAAGGAGCCTTATCCGGATCCTGATGCACCTCAAGGAATAACCCGTCGCAGCCAAAAGCCACTGCTGCCCGGGAAAGCCCCTCGACAAATTGACGCTCTCCTCCGGAACAGCTGCCCTTACCTCCGGGAGTCTGAATGCTGTGCGTTGCGTCATAAATCACCGGATACCCGAAATCCTGCATGATTCTTAGCGCCCGGAAATCAGTTACCAGATTATTGTAGCCAAAACTTGCGCCCCTCTCAGTCAATAGGATCTGCCGGTTTCCCGTAGATTCTATTTTCTTAATGATCGGCAGAATATCCCACGGTGCCAGAAACTGGCCCTTCTTTATATTCACCACTTTTCCCGTGCGCGCTGCTGCCACCACGATATCTGTTTGGCGGCATAAAAACGCCGGGATCTGGATGATGTCCGCTACCTTGGCCACCTCGTTTATTTCTTTCGAACAGTGGATATCAGTGAGTATGGGAACTTTCAATTTCTGCTTTACTTTCTTTAAGACCTCTAAACCCTTTTTTATCCCCGGGCCGCGGTAAGATTCAATAGACATCCGGTTGGCCTTGTCAAAGCTGGATTTAAAAATATAAGGAACGCGTAACTTAGCTGCGATCCCTTTGATGGCCCTGCCGACCTCAAGGCAGTGGCTCTCGGATTCAATAGCGCACGGCCCGGCGATCAACACCAGAGGATTCTTCCCGCCAATCTTGATGTTTCCTACTGTAACAGTCTTCATCATACCCTGTGCGTCCCCATATAATTCTTTAATTTCTCTAAATCTTCCGGTGTATCCACTCCAATAGTATCGTGCTTAGTTTCGATGACCTTGATACGGAATCCCTCTTCCAATACTCTCAACTGCTCAAGCTTTTCTATCCTCTCAAGATTCGACACCGGGAGGTTCTTAAAAGTAAACAGAAAATCCTTGGTGTAACCATAAAGCCCAATATGTTTATAATACACCGGGTCCTTGATATCGGAACTCTTGGCCAGATGGGGAATAGGTGAGCGGGAAAAGTACATTGCGAAGTAAAACTTGTCCACCACCACCTTGACCACATTAGGGTCAAGGATGTCCTTAGGGTCCTCGATTTTCTTCATCAGTGTAGCCATATTTATCTTTTTGTCGTTCATAAGCGTCTGGGCAACGCTATCGATCATCATGGGATGCACCAGCGGCTCATCGCCCTGAATATTGATGATGATCTTCACATCCAGCGGGTTCACTACCTCGATGATCCGGTCCGAGCCGCAGATATGGTCCTTAGAGGTAAGCACGACTTTGGCTCCGAAGCCCTTGGCAACTGCAGCCACCAGCTCATTATCACAAGCGATGATCAGGTCATCCAGAGTCAGCGCCTGCTTTGCCCGCTCCCATACGTGCTGGAGCATGGGTTTACCCAGAATATCCGCCAAAACCTTGCCCTCAAAACGCGTCGAAGAATACCTCGCCGGAATAACACCGATCACTTCCATATTAACCCAACCTCTCTAAAAGTTCAATTCTATCAGCGGTGGCGGTACCGACTTTACCCACAACGATGCCGGCAGCGTAATTAGCGATGTGCGCTGCTTCGGACTTGCTGGCTCCCGCACATAGCCCCAAAGTAAAAGTACTTATCACCGTATCCCCGGCACCGGAAACATCAAACACTTCCTGGGTCACCGTAGGAATATGCTCTACGCGTCCGCCCTTCTCGAATAACTTCATCCCCTGCTCACCCAACGTGATCAATATAGAATCCAAACCTAAATACTTTAAGACTTGGCCTGCCGCCAGCTCGATATCTTTATCCGTAAACAGCTTGTCAGTGTTTACCTTAAAAGTATTGGTCGTATCTTTGATCTTTAAATTCCTGACCGCATTCTCCAGCTCTTTACGGTTAGGGGTGATCGAGGTGACATTGGAATAATACTGAAAATGCTCTTCCTTGGGGTCGACATTAATGATCTTTTTGTATTTACGCGCCAAAGGCGTGAGCTCTTCCAGCAATTCCTTATTGATCACTCCTTTGCCGTAATCCTCGATTATCACCGCATCATATTCGCTGATGTGCTTACGGATAAACTGAGAGATTCCTTTATTCAGTTCATTGCTAAGTGAGTGCCTATGCTCCCAATCTACCCGCACCACCTGCTGATGCCCGGCAAGAATGCGCGTCTTTACCGTAGTAAGCCTATTAGGCTCAACGGAAATACCTTTTGTGTCTACGCCTCTCTTCTTTAATTCCGCTACCAGCATACGGCCGTTTGCATCGCTGCCTACAACGCCCAGCAAAGAAACCCTGCCGTCAAGAGAACGGATATTATTAGCCACGTTTGCCGCCCCTCCCGGGACATTAGTGCGCTTATTCGCCCAGACTACCGGCACAGGAGCTTCAGGAGAGATCCGGTCTACCGTTCCCCAGATGTATTCATCGAGGATCAGGTCCCCGATGACTAAAACCCGGGCTTTATTGAATTTCTGGATTATGCTTTTGAGGTTCATATCTTTTCTATTACAGCCTGCGCCAATAGCGGCAGGTTGATCTCGTGATGGCCGATGATGTAATAACTACTACCCCCTGAAAGCACCGGCCTCAAACACACATTCAGCGCCGGCCGATATTGATAGATCATATCGAAATTGGCAGTGGTGAAGTCCTTGACGGATTTACCCAGATTGCGCGCCAGGTTAAGCGCCTTTAAAAAAACTTCCGGCATGATCACCGTCGAGCCGAAATTCAAGACCACGCCGCCGTTATTCAGCCCTGAGATATTTTCAACCAGCGTATGAAAATCGCGTAACGACCCTTCGGCGGTCAACGAGGCATCGAATGAAGGATGCTGATGGATGATATCCGTGCCAATAGCTACAAACACGCAGACCGGGACGTTATATTTATAGGCATTATAAAGCAAACTAAGGTTCTTATGGGCAAACCTGGAATCGCTGATTTTCTTGCCTACTGCCTGCCCAAGGCCAAGCCCTTGCGACACCCCAGCGCTAACCGCCTCATTCAGAAAATCCGCGGTCTCCCTGCCCATGCCGAACTTGCCGTCTTTAAGATTTTCCGCAACATCCTCGGAGGTCTTGCCCTGAAAAGCCAACTCAAAATCATGAATAATACCGGCGCCGTTTAAGCAGATACAGGTGATGATTTTCTTCTTTAAGAACTCTATTAAAACCGGGTTCAAACCGCACTTGATCACATGCGCGCCGCCCATATAAATCACAGCTTTCTTGGACTTATGGGCCCTGACAATTGCCTCAACAACGCAACGTAAGTCCTTGGCTTTTAAGATATTCGGCAAAGAGTCATAAAAAGAGACAAAGCTCTTCTTCTTCGCCGGAGACTTGCAAAAATCCTTAAAATCTACCTTGCTCAGGCGCGTCTTGAGCGAGTATGTTTTGACCTTGTTTATATTGATCATGGGAAGATTGATTTTAGCATAAATCAAGCCTAAATCAACTTTTATTTAGCTAAAATATCACCTGCTTTAGCGTCTGCCCTGGCCTGATTCTCGCGAACTCATGGCGGGTGGGCTTGGCTTGTTTCTCGCGGGGGCGCTCGTTTTGCCCCTGCGAGGCAAAACTTCGCTCGGCCTGCGGCCCTCGCTCTCACTTGAAGTCATAGAGGGTGATCCATGCCCGCTCGGGTCCTCGGACGCCCCGCTCGAAATTAATCCAAGCCTCCCGCCAGCTGAAGAGACTCATTCGGTAAGTTTAGTGGGTGGCGAGGCATGTTTTGAGCAGGGCCTCTGAAGCCCCGAGCGGGCACGGTTGCCCATAATTTCACATATAGGGCAGAGCGAGGGGCTGGAAATGAGCGCATCCGCCACAGAACTTTGGCGGAAAGCGTCCCTGCGAGAAACGTGACTCGACAGGACCCACTAAACAATAGTATGTGTAAGCTAAACGTTAATTTGATTTGCGGCGGGATTTTGAGCGGTCGATTTTGTCCTGCACGAACCAGGAGAAGAATCCTTTGTACTTACGCTGGATGGCGGGTTTCTTCCAGTCGCTGCCACTGACCACCCTGCGACAGTTAGAAGCCTGACAATTGCATTTGAAGGCGTAATCCATGGCTGCGTCAGTCATGGCATAATCATAGGTGAGCTCTTCTTTAGGCAAAATATCCCGCATTGCCACCATCAACAAATGCCCCTTGATGCCAACGTTGGGATTACAGCTATGATTGAAAAAATCATCGTCCTCAAGCCGTCCGCCCTTAGATGAGACCAGATAAAATCCGTCGGCGACCTTGATCGCGTAATCGTGGATACAGCGAAAACAAGTTTTGGCCAGCTTATTATATTCCTTCTGGGTGATGATATGCCCGCCATAGACCGAGATCACCTCTGCCTTTTTGATAGCCTTAAGCGCGAACACTCCCCGGCGGTCAACTGAAGAAGTCACAACTTTGACCTTATCGCTGATATATGAATGCATGATCATGTCTTAAGCGCCCTTTCTGGAGATGATAATACCTTCAATTCTATTTGCCTTAAGCAGATAATCGAATAAACGCGCGTCTTTTCCCAGCTCTTCCATGAAAAGCAGGCCCTTCTCTTTGATACTTCCCGACATAAGCGCTTGCGCCATGGCAGCGGGAGTGACTGCGGTGATCTTTTGCATGGAATTAAGGCGTTCTTTGCGCTTTGACTGCGACTTCATCAGCCAGATGATTTCCTTACGCTTTTCCATCAGGCTAATGGTAGCCAGAGTGATGTTATCCAGCACATCTTTCTCCACGATATTCTTGGCGGTCAGCATATTCGCGTTTGTTAGAAACCCTTCGCTCTCAAGATAATAAAAGAACTCTCTAAAGCCTCTCGGCCGCACCACTCGGAATGAAAAATTCTTTACCCGGACACCCCGCATCATATTCTCAAAACCGCTCTGGGCAAAATAGCTTTCCGACTCAATGCCAAAAAACCTCTCCTTTTGGCAGCGGGCAAACGGCCCGAACTTATAAATCTTTCCGTTAATGACCTGCCAGGAAGGGATCCTGTGTTCAAGCACCAAATCCTCAAAACACCAAAGAAAGGGAAAATAATTCGCCTTGGGCGATAAAGAGCCAGCCTTGATCTGGACGGTATCAATATTCTTTCGGCCGGCGAGCTCTCTTCCTAAAATAAAGTTTATCAACCCGGGACCGAAGCCACAGCAGGGAATCACAGTGATCCCGCGACTCTCAATAAGCTGTTTATTCTTCATATACACCTGCGGCTCTACGTCGGAAATATCAATAAGATCAGTCCTGTGCTTTAAAGCGAGTTTCAAGGGGATCGTGCCGAGATCTCCGGGGAAAGCGCCCACTAAAAGATCATATTTAGCGACATTCTTTCCGACTGAGTCAAGAGTAACGCTTCTTACGAGGCGGGACTTACCTAAATAAAAAGAAACGGCGCGGGCAATCCGGCCGTTTCCAAGGACTAAGATATTAAAACCGCGCTTCATTATTTAAAGCTGCCAGAGCTTTGGCATGACCAGGCTCGCATGGTGCACTTCGGGAGTGTAATACTTGAGGGCATCAAGCTTAGACCCAAGCCTTTTTCTTGCCCTGTCCCTGATGGCGGACACACTAAGCTTCGTGGGGTCAACGGTCTTAGAGGCAAGAATAAAACAATACTCGCAGCCGCAGCTGTAAGACGGCATAGCCAAACGCTCAAGATTCACATAGCGGAAAAACCGCTTTAACTTCTTGGCTGTTCCTTTAATGATCAGGTTAAAATCTAAGAATGGCCCAAGCTGGAATATCGCCACACCGTCTTTAGTCAGACTCTTGGCAACATCGCGATAGAATGAAGCCTCAAACAACGCTTTACCCGGACCGACGGGGTCAGTGGAATCTATAACAATACAATCAAAATAATTCTTATGTTCTTTGATAAAGGTCTTGCCGTTGGCAAACAAAAGCTTTACCCTCTTATCATTGAATGCGCCGCTTGAGATAAAAGGCAGATGTTTTCTAGCCATAGCCACAACTTCCTTATCGATATCCACCATATAAAGCTCTTTTAAGGGATGTTTGGTGCTTTCGCGAAGAACCCCTCCGTCTCCGCCGCCAACCACGAGAAATCGTTTTGGATCAGGGTGGGTCAATAGCGGCACATGGGCGATCATCTCATGGTAGATAAACTCATCAGACTGAGACAGCTGGATGATCCTGTCAAGAGCAAGGATCTTGCCGAATCCCGGGCTTTCAAAAATTAAATATTCCTGATACTTGGTCCTGCCGCTTAAGATCTTTTTCTGGATGCGGAAGGCGTCGGTCTTGCAGCGGCGCACCCCGGGAAAAGAATTCTCGACAAACCACTCATTGGTCTTAAAGGTCACGGATCTTTGCATAAGATTATCCTTCTTTTATTTCCTGGACTTTTATTTCCTTGGCTTGGAAGCACTTCTGGATATACTCCAGAGCCTTGCGCGGCCGGCTCTTCCTGCCGCAGGTGAAAATATCTACGGCAAGATAATTGAACTCAGGCCAAGAATGTATTGCGATGTGGGATTCGGCGAGGAGGATCACGCCGGTGACGCCATGGGGGGAAAATTTATGCACCGCGACTTTTAACGGGGTATTATTGGCTTTCTTTGCGGCAGCGAAAAGGATGTCCTCGACTTCCTGGATATCCTCGACAATGCGGCCGGTCTCGAAATCAGCCATCAGGTGCACGTAATACGGGACTTTTATTTTGCTTTTGCGTTTCATCATCATCTGGCTAAAAAAATAAAAGCTTTAGAATAATAGCTCGATATTAGCACGATTTTTAAATTTTGCAACAGGGATTTTAACTTATTTTCCGAAAACGCCCTAAAACCGCGACGACGTCTTTAAGGCTGTTTACCACCGTATTCGCTTCTTTAAGATAAGCTTCCGGGAGGCTTGTGGTGATGGCCAGGCAATACATACCCGCTGCCTTTGCGGATTTGATACCAAGCGGCGCATTCTCAATGACCAGGCACTGGAATGGCTTTAAATTAAGATTCTTCGCTGCCTTTAAAAATGGTTCGGGATGCGGCTTGCCTTTTTTCACCGAATCTCCGGTAACAATAGTATCGAAATAGGATCGTATCTTACGGGGGAGTATTTTTTTCAGCTGCGGCATGGGTGTGCCGGTGACAATCCCGAGAATTAAGCCCTTTTTCTTCAATGCGCATAAGCACTCTTCTACCCCGGAGAATATTGTGCGCTTAAAATATTTGCGGAAAATCCTGCGACGGCGCAGGAATACTTTCCTTATCAGCTCCGGGGTGGGTTTTAGCCCGCCCTGCGTGATAAAATCACGCAATGACTTTTCCCAGCGCTCCCCTTCCCTCTCATACACCTCAAAGGCACTCACCCGGATACCCAAAGGCTGCAGCGCCTCGTACCAAGCGATAAAGTGATACGGCATAGAATCTACCAGCACGCCGTCCATATCGAATATCACCGCAGCCGGCTTAAATTTGCGCTTGACCATGTCAAAAGATTATTTTCTGCCCGAAGACTGGACCAGGGTGAGGATTTTTTTGTTTATTCTATCCTTGATCAATCTCTCAAGGGAAACGGGAATAGTCAAAGACCAATTAGACTTGCTGATGGTACCGGGGGTATTGATGCGGTATTGGTAAGGATCTCCTGAAAGACAATCCGTCAGATACAGCCAGTCAAAAATTGTATTAATGCAGAATACCGCCCTGGATTGCAGGGGAACCTTAAGTGCCGCCTCGAAAATCTTGCTGTCGCATTTCTCGCGCATTGCGCCGGTCAAACCGAGATGCTTCCAGAGCAAAGCTTTCTCCTGATAAGTGTTCAGATACAGATCTACAAAATCTTTCACTTCATCTTTGCGCTTGCCGAGAACCCCGCAGAGCTTATCCGCGGAATCAACTCCGAATTTCCAGCGCAGCCTTCCGTGGCCGGAAAGCTTTTGGTCGAACAATTGCCTGCGCACAAACTCATAGTCAATGCCCCGCTCCTTGCACTTACGCATAAAAAGAGCTTCGTCAACCGTACCCGCCTCATTCTCCCACCAGGCCGGCCAGTTAGTGGTGTCATGCGTTGAAAGCATGGCCACCGAAAGCTCGCGGTATTCTTTAGGCTCAAGGAAATCGTGACGGTTATCCCAATCTTTGACCCAGCGCTGCACATCATTTCCCGGGATGCCTAAGCCCCTTAAAGTATCGATACATATTCGCGGAATGATCCCCAGGTCTTCAGCACACAACAGCATACCGGTATTAGAAAGCATGGTCTCAAGAATGCCTCTTCCCTGAATACCCCAGCAGCCTTCATCTCGAGGATCAAAAAATCCGTTTAAACCCTGATTCTCCAAAGCATCACCATAAGGGATGCTCCAGATGCGAAACAACCCCACCACATGATCAATGCGCAGGATGTCGTAGAAATTTCCTGCGTATTTAAGCTTCTCGCAAATATACTTAAACCCGTCAGCGCGAATCTGCTCCCAGTTGTTGGTGGGCATGCCCCAGCGCTGGCCTTTGGCGCAGTACATATCCGGGGGCGCGCCGGCGGCAAACTCCAGCATGAAGAACTCCGCATGCTGCCAGACATCCGCGGAATCACGGGAAACCAAAATCGGCAGGTCTCCTTTTAAAAGGATATTCTTCTTGGCGGCATAAAGTTTAGCAGCCCTAAACTGCAGATACGCCTGCCACTGCAGCCATTTCTGAAAGGCGATCTCCTGATCATGCTCCATGCGAAAACGCTGGATAGCTTGCCGGTCGCGATATTTATACTCATCGCGCCAGTCAAACCAGGCGGCACCATGATGAAAATTTTTTAAAGCCTTAAAAAGCGCGAAATCATCCAACCAGTACCCTTGGCTATCCATGAAACGCTGGAAATCCGCACTCACACGGCCATACTCGCCGGCGAATATTTCCCTTAAAAACGCAATCTTCTCTTTTTTAAAAGCGTAATCTACGTGAGATTTTCCGGCGGGATATTTTTTCTTAAGCTGAGCAATTGGGCTAGAGAGCACTTTATTCCCAGCGGCGGGGATATCGTCGAAGGATAAATATAGAGGCTCAAGCGCAAAAGCGCTAAGAGAATCGTACGGACAGAAAACCGAACCCACCTCATTCATGGGCAGAAGCTGGATTATGGAATTTCCCGTTTCCTTTGCCCAGTCAACCAGCAACTTAAGATCCGAGAAATCTCCGATACCGATGCTGTTCTTTGAATAAACTGAGAAAAGCGGCACCAGCACGCCGGAGCGCTTCTGACGGCCAACCCTGTTCCACTTATCAAGCGAGTCAATGCTCATCGTCCGATAAGGAATTCGATGATCCTGTTGCCCCAGAATAAAGAAATCAAAGCCGCCAAAGATAAGAACGGCCCGTAAGGAATGGTGTGGTCTTTTTTGGTCACCAGATTTATGATCCCGATCACCGCTCCGAAGAATGGTGCAAGAAAAAAAGTAAGTAATGCCTTTTGCCAGAACAGGAATGCTCCGCACATGGCCAAAAGCTTAACATCCCCTCCGCCCATAGACTCCGTCTCTCCCTGTATAGGAGGCCGTTTAAGCAGCTTAAAGTAAACCAGGTCAAATAGATATCCGGTAAGATAAATTATGCCGCCTCCGATTAAAATACCAAAGAAAGAATTCAGCATAGGCTTGAAGCTGAAGCTGAAAGGGTTAAAATTAAACCCCTTGACCGAAATAAGGATAAAGCCCACGATCAGTCCGCCGACTGAGATCTCATCAGGAATAATGCGGTGCGCAATGTCGATAAAAGTAGCGATGATCAAGCCACAGGTGAATACCACGTAGCAGAAGAACTCATAGCTTAGGCCGTAGCGCCGGAAAAGCAGCACAAACATTACCGCAGTCAGCAACTCCACCAGGGGATATCGTAAGGATATCCCCATCTTACAGAACCGGCATTTACCGCCAAGCATTAAGAAACTGATAAAGGGAATATTGTCATAAGCCGGGATACGCTTCTTGCAGCGCGGGCAGTGAGAGCTCGGCCAGACTACCGATTCACCGGTGGGCATACGATGAATACAAACATTCAAAAAACTTCCGATAATCGAACCGAATAAAAACGCAATAATGCTGCCGATCATAATTTACTGGCTCCTTTTAGAAGCGCCGCACGCATCACTTCCACCGGCGCTTTCTTCGGTTTTAACCACAGTTCCAGTGCCTCCACCCCCTGATATAAAAGCATACCTAACCCGTTAGAAAATCCGCATCCGGCAACTTTGGCCGCCTTCAAAAGCTTAGTCTCAGCCGGATTATAAATCAGATCATAAACAAAAAGGCCTTTATGCAGATTTCTCGGCTCGATCAGCAAAGGATCAGCATCCTTCATGCCGACAGGCGAGGCATTGATCAACAGATCCTTATCCGAAAGAGCCAACTCATCGATGCGCGCCACTGCCCTCACCCGACACCCGAAAAACAGCTGATTAAATCTTTTCACCAAAGCCAGAGCGCGGAACCTATCAATATCATAAATGGAAATTTCCTGCGCCTTAAGCTTGATAAGCGCGAAAATCACCGCCTTAGACGCGCCCCCCGCCCCAATAATCGCCACTTTCTTAGGTTTGACATTTAATTCTTTGATATGCCGGGCAAAGCCCAGACAGTCAGTATTATGCGCCTTGACCTTGCCGGATTTATCGATAACTAGAGTATTTGCCGCTCTGATTACCCGCACCCCCTCAGAAGTAGACTTGATATATTCAAGCACCTTCTCTTTATGGGGAATAGTGACATTCAGGCCGCAAATACCTTTTTTCTTTAAGCCGGAAAAAAAATCTTTAAGCTGACGCTCTTCTAAAGGGAAAAGTTTATATTTTGCTTTTATTTTGAGGCAGGAGAATGCGGCATTGTGCATCAGGGGGGAAAAACTGTGTTTGACCGGATAGCCGATCAAGCCAAATATCTTCTGGGAAGTCATTTGCTCTCTAGTTTATTTACGGCATCAAGATAGGCACGGATAGCCGCTTCGATGATATCAGTGCTTGAGCCACGGCCGCCAATGATCTTGTCTTTTATTTTAAGCTTAAGACTTACCTGTCCCAGCGCGTCTTTTCCTGAAGTGACTGCTTCCAGACGAAAATCTTCCAGCTTGGCTTTATAGGCGGTGACTTTATCAATAGCTTTAAAGCAAGCATCTACCGGGCCGTCACCCGAAGATGTTCCGCAACAGTCTTTACCTTTCTTAAGCAAGCAAACTGTAGCCTGAGGCTTGACCTTGGTGCCGGAATTCACTTCAAAACTACTAAGCTGCCAAATAGGCTTGATTACACTGATCTCATCTTGCACTATTGTACGCAAGTCATCGTCAAAGATATCTTTTTTCTTGTCCGCGACTTCTTTAAAACGTATAAAAGCTTTTTCCAGATGTTCATCGCTTAAATGAAAACCGAGAGTCTTTAGCCTGTCTTTAAACGCGTGCCTGCCGGAATGCTTTCCCATAACCAGCTGGCTTTCAGCAATACCCACATCCTGAGGGTCCATGATCTCATAGGTGATGCGTTTTTTAAGCACGGCATCCTGATGTATTCCTGACTCATGACGGAAAGCGTTTCTACCGACGACAGCTTTATTCCAAGGGACAATAAAGTCAGTAAGATTGCTCACCAAGCGCGAGGTGCGAAAAAGCTCTTTTGTATTTATCTGAGTAAACAAACCGGCGAAAGCGTCTTTGCGGGTCTTAATAGCCATAACGATCTCTTCAAGCGCAGCATTGCCCGCGCGCTCGCCAATGCCGTTGATGGTGCAGTGAACCTGCCGCGCTCCGGCCAAGACCGCGGAAAGAGAATTTGCGACCGCCATGCCCAGATCATCATGACAATGGGTGGCAATCACCGCCTTATCTATATTTGGGACGTTATTTCTGATATCTGTGATCAGAGAGAAGATTTCCTGCGGATAGCTGTAGCCGGTAGTATCCGGGATATTAATAGTGCGTGCGCCCTCATTGATCACCGCTTCAATCACCCGGAAAAGAAAATCCCGCTCGGAGCGGGTGGCATCCTCCGGAGAAAATTCTATATCCGCGCAAAGCTTACGCGCCATCTTAGTGGCGTATTTGGCAATTTCCAGGATCTCATCTTCAGCCTTCTTGAACTTATACTGCAGATGGATCTTAGAAGTAGCCAGAAATAAATGGATGCGCGGATGTTTCGCGTTTTTTAAAGCAGCGTGTGCTGCGTCAATATCCTGCTTAAGGCAGCGAGCCAGGCCGCAAATAACGCTGTTTTTAATATTCTTCGCCACCATAGAGACAGCTTTTGAGTCATCGGGCGAGGCAATTGGAAAACCTGCCTCAATGACATCTACACCAAGCTTCTCCAGCTGAAAAGCGATCTCCAGCTTCTGCCGAGAGGTAAGGGAAGCTCCCGGAGCCTGCTCTCCGTCGCGCAATGTTGTGTCGAATATGATAATTTTCTCTGGCATGAATCCTTTTTTCCCCTCCAGATTTCTCGGTTTATACCTCGAAATCTAAACGGAGGGGACTCCGCTCACTTACGTTCGCTTCGCATCCACGGCATAAATGAGGCCACACTTTATGGAGCCCTCAGATGGGCGACATAAAGTGTATGGCCGAATTTACCCCGAAGCCTGCACCAAAAATATTGAAAAGATTTTTGGTGCGTTTAGGCAAGGGGTCATCCCTTCTTCATCCAAGGCATCATCTCGCGTAATTCCTTTCCCACCTTCTCAATCAAATGATCATCGCCTTCCTTCAATAGCCTGTTAAAATTCGGCCTGCCGTCTTCGTTCTCTTTGATCCACTCTTTGGCAAACTTTCCGCTCTTTATTTCTTTAAGCATCTTCTTCATTTCTTTACGGGTCTTTGCGGTGATCACGCGCGGGCCGCGGGACAAATCGCCATAGCAGGCGGTGTTAGATACTCCCCGGCGCATGCCGGCAATACCCTTCTCCTGGATCAGATCGGTGATAAGTTTTAACTCATGCAGGACTTCAAAGTATGCAATCTCAGGCTGATATCCTGCTTCGATCAAGGTGTCGAATCCAGCTTTTATTAGCTCAGATACTCCGCCGCAAAGAACTGCCTGCTCGCCGAAAAGATCGGTCTCTGTTTCTTCATCAAAAGTAGTCTCAATTACTCCTGCAGTAGTAGCCTTGATCGCCTTAGCATAAGCAAGTGCCAGCTGCTTTGCTTCACCTGTGGCATCCTGATAAATCGCGATCAATCCGGGAACACCCTTACCCTCTTCATACATCTTACGCACTAACGCGCCGGGGCCTTTGGGTGCCACCATAAACACATCCACATTCTTCGGCGGCTTGATCTGCTTGAATCTGATATTAAATCCGTGAGAAAAACACAGGGCTTTGCCTTTTTTTAGATTAGGCTTGATGGACTCAATATAAACTTTTGCCTGTACATGGTCCTGGGTCAGGATCTGAATGATATCCGCAGCCTTAGCAGCTTCGGCAGCAGTCACCGGAGTAAATCCGTCAATTTTTGCCTGCTCGTAATTCGGGGTGCCTTCCATTTCCGAAACTACTACCCGGCAGCCGGAATCGCGTAAGCACAATGACTGTCCCCTGCCCTGAATTCCGTAGCCGATAATGGCGATAGTCTTTTCTTTGAGTAAATTCAAATCCGCGTCCTTATCATAATAGATTTTAGCCATCTGTATCCTCCTTAACGAACCCGAATTTTACTTCAGGTGAGTTACTCCGCCGAATGCGCCAAAATTATGGAACAGAATTTTGGCAGCGATTATGAGGCGGAGTTACATTATTATTCAGCAATTGCTAGTCTTCCGGTCCGAACTAATTCTTTCACCCCAAACTTATCCAACTGCTCTAAAAGCCCTTTGATCTGCGCCTGGTCCCCCACCGCCTCGATGATGGCAATACCAGCCTTAGTCTTGATGATCTTACCTACATATTTATCAAAAATGTTCTCAAGTTTAGCCTTGTCCTTAGGAGAATATTCCACCTTGGCCATGATCATCTCGCGGTCAATATGCGCTTTTTTGGTAAAATCTGTCACGGTGATGACATCTATGAGCTTATTCAGCTGCTTATTGATCTGCTCAAGGATTTTTTCATCCTGAGCCTCGACCACGATAGTCATGTAGGAAATAGACGGATCCAGCGTCTCAGAAACCGCTAATGAAGCGATATTGTAACCGCGAGCGCTGAACAGTCCGGCTACCCGAGCAAGCACACCAAACTTGTTTTCAACTAACACTGAAATTGTATGGCGCATTAAGCTAATCCCCCAATTATCTCATTAATCGCTTTACCCGCAGGTACCATCGGATAAACATTTTCTTCCCCTTCAACCACAAAATCAATGAGTACGGTATTATCAACAGAGATCGCTTTTTTAAGCGCGGCCTGCACATCCTCTTTTTTGGTCACGCGGATGCCAACGGCACCGTAGCTTTCCGCCAATTTCACAAAGTCCGGGGCGGTGATTGCCACGTGCGAATAACGGCGCTTATAAAAAAGCTCCTGCCACTGGCGCACCATGCCTAAATATCCGTTATTTAAAATCGCCACCTTCACATTAATCTTATTCGCCACACATGTAGCCAGCTCCTGGATGTTCATCTGAATTGAGCCGTCTCCGGCGATATCAAACACGATTTTTTCAGGATAAGCCACCTTTGCGCCCATTGCCGCGGGAAAACCAAAACCCATGGTGCCTAATCCACCACTAGAAATAAAAGTACGCGGATGACTATACTTATACCACTGGGCAGCCCACATCTGATTTTGCCCCACCTCGGTGGTAATAATGGCATCCCCTTTGGTAAGATTATAGATCTCTTCCACCACATACTGCGGCTTAAGCGAGCCCTCATCCTTATATTTCATGGGGTATTTCTTCTTCCACGACTCCACAGTCTTAAGCCACTCCACGGTATCCGGAACCTTTTTGATCTGCTCAAGCAGCTCGCCGATTATATTCTTGGCGTCTCCCACAATAGGTATATCCACTCTCACATTCTTGCTTATGGAAGAAGGATCAATATCAATATGGATCACCTTGGCGTGCGGTGCAAAGGCATCTATTCTTCCAGTCACCCTATCGTCAAAACGGGCGCCTATGGCGATGATCAGGTCTGACTCCATAATAGCATGGTTAGCGTAAGCTGTGCCATGCATACCCAACATCCCCAAAGATAACTCATGGTCACCGGGAAAAGCGCCTATGCCCATCAGGGTCCAGGTCAAAGGAACCTTGAGGCTTTCCGCCAATATGCGCAATTCCTTATGTGCGCATGAAGAAATCACTCCTCCCCCTATATATAGGATAGGCCTCTTTGAATCAGAGATAACTTTAGCGGCTTTTTTGATCTGTCCGGGATGGCCGAAGTAGTTCGGTTTGTAGCTACGTATCTCGGGAACCTCAGGCCAGATAAATTCCGTATCCGCAAGCTGCACATCGGACGGGATATCGATAAGCACCGGCCCCGGCCTGCCGCTGGTTGCGATATAAAAGGCCTCGCGTATAGTGGAAGCCAGCTCTTTCACATCCTTGACCAGATAATTATGCTTGGTGATAGGACGGGTGATCCCGGTCACATCCGCTTCCTGAAAAGCGTCATTACCGATAAGAAAAGTCTTAACTTGGCCGGTGATAGCTATCATGGGGATGGAATCCATGCAGGCGTTGGCGATTCCGGTCACCAGGTTCGTGGCACCCGGGCCGGAAGTAGCCAGGCACACCCCGGCCTTGCCGGTGGCGCGGGCGTAACCGTCGGCAGCATGGGCTGCTCCCTGCTCATGACGGGTGAGGATAAATTTAAGATCCGAATCATAAAGCTTATCAAAAATAGGCAGCACCTGGCCTCCGGGGTAACCGAACATCACCTTTACCCCTTCGCGCTTTAAGCTTTCTAGTAAAATCTCTGCGCCTGTCATAATAATATTGCTCCCTTATTCGCGGAGCTTACTAATCTTAAATATCTGGAAAGATACCCGGTCTTTATTTTCGGCGGGATGGCTTTCCAATTCTTACGTCTCTTTTCCATCTCTGACTTGGATAATCTCACATCTATCTTTCTGTTCGGGATATCAATAGAGATGATATCACCGTCTTTTAACAATCCTATCGGTCCGCCGCTGGAGGCCTCAGGAGAGACATGTCCGATGCACGGGCCCTTGGTGCCTCCGGAGAACCTGCCGTCAGTGATCAAAGCTACGGAGTCCGTTAAGCCCAGGCCCACGATCGCCGAAGTTGGAGCAAGCATCTCGCGCATACCCGGGCCACCCGCAGGACCTTCATAGCGGATGACCACCACATCCCCTGACTTAATCAATTTACTCATGATCGCGCTCATCGCCTCTTCTTCGCGATTAAACACGCGAGCCTTTCCACAGAAGCGCATCATCTTATCGTTAACCGCTGACTGCTTTACCACCGCTCCGTCCGGAGCAAGGTTTCCATAAAGCACGGCAATGCCGCCCTGTTTATGATATGCTTTATTAAATGGGCGGAGCACATCTTCATCATAAATTTGGGCTTCCTCGGCGATTTTAAATGTCTTTTTACCGCTGACATTCAAAGTGTTGTTCAGCTTTGATTTTAAGCGCTTTAACACCGCGGGGATCCCGCCGGCATATTCCACATCTTCCATATAATGATCGCCCGCAGGCTCAATACTTGCGATATGCGGGGTATTCTTACTGATCTTATCAAAAGTCTTCAAATCCAAATATATCCCCGCTTCATGGGCGATAGACATAAGGTGCAAAACTGTATTGCTTGAACCGCCCAAAGCCATATCCACCACAATAGCGTTTTCCAAAGACTGCCTGGTGATGATATCTCTTGGCTTAATATTTTTCTTCACTAACTCCACAATACGCTCGCCGCTGGCCTGGGCAATGCGGCGCTTCTTGGCGGAAACTGCCAAGGCCGTACCGCAGCCCGGCAAAGACATGCCCATGGTTTCCGTAAGGCAAGCCATGGTGTTCGCAGTATACAAGCCCTGACAGGAACCTGCGCCCGGACAAGCCTCCATCTCTAAACATGCAAGCTCTTTTTGCGATATCGCGCCTTTTTTAGCTAGCCCCACTGCTTCAAAGGTATCGTGCACAAAAGCAAGTTTTCTTTTATTATATCTTCCGGATAACATCGGGCCGGCAGTGACCACGATCGCCGGGATATTCAGTCGCGCCACCCCCATAAGCATACCGGGAGTGATTTTATCACAGTTAGTGAGACACACGATTCCGTCAAGCTGATGGGCGTTACAGACAGTCTCGATGGTGTCGGCCACGATCTCGCGAAGCGCCAAAGGATAACACATTCCCAGGTGGCCCATAGCGATTCCGTCGCAAATACCGGGGACACCGAAGAGAAATGGCACACCCTGGCCATAGCAGATCCCGCGCTCAATATAACGCTCCAGATCACGCATTCCGATATGGCCGGGGATAAGATCAGTAAAAGACGTGGCTACGCCGATAAACGGGCGGCCTAAATCCTTACGAGATAGCCCCGTAGCATGCAGTAAAGCCCTATGCGGAACGCGTTCCAAACCCTTTTTGATGATGTCTGAGCGCATAAATACCCCCTGATTTCTACCAATAATCTCATTTATCCCGTCTCATAACCGCTGCTAAAAATTCCTTTGGAATTTTTAGCGCATTCGACGGGATAAATTCGGACATATGACTTACCCCACAGGGGTAGGCCTTCCCATCCGATAAAGGAAGGGCCTTATGATCGCCTGCCGCGTTGCGGCGGCTCCATAAGTCATGTCCTTATTTAATCCGCGCCTTCTCCGTCATGCACCACATTCGTCTCGGTGCGCTTACGGATGATCACGCGTTTTAAAGTGACGTATTTATCTACCAGCTGCTTATTATTCAAAGCGTTCAGCTGTTTAAACAGGAACTCAAATCTGGCCTCTATCTCAGCGGCAATGGCGTCGCGCGTCGACTGTGGCAGGCCCATGATATCCTTTTTGAACTCACCCAGAGCTTTTTTGCGGGTCTTATAGAAGAATTGCTCTTCAGTTTCCCCTGCTTTTGCCTCATTGGCGGCGTTGACCTTAAGCCAATCATACATCTTCTTCTTTAAATCAACCGGGAAATGCTTGGAGTCATAGATCATATTCTGAAACTCTGTCGCCAAGTGCACTTCACAGCAGTCATTTTCCGGGAACTTATGGAAAGCTTCAGACGGCAAAGTAGAAGCTCCGTGCTGCACCGCACCGCCTAAGCCGAATTCTTTTTTGGCAATAGCAGAAAGATTTCTTAAGGTATCAAAATCCAGCTTTACCTGAGCGATAGTTCCGTCAGGCAATACTATCCCGCCATGGGAAGTCCCGGTCTGGATGGAAATCTTACTGATACCGGTAAGGCCTTTACGCAGCCTCTCCTTAAATCCTTCCATAAAAGCGCGCAGATCTTCAGGGGTGGAATTCTGATGCCCAACCTCGCCGATTTCACCGCCCACAGAAACCGTGATACCCTTAGGCTCGATTCGGCGGATGAACTGCGTGAGCTTTGCGCATACTTCATAATTATGCTTCTGCTGTTTCTTAATATCTTTCTTGGATAGGTCCACCAGCGTGGATGAATCGATATCGATATTGTAGAAACCGCCGCCGATAGCATCCACCATCAAGTCCTGTAAAACTTTTAGCTCTTTCTCTGGATCTTCCTGAAACTTTTTGGCGTTAGCCTGGAAATGGTCACCCTGAATAAACACCGGTCCGGTCCAGCCTTCTTTTATCGCAGCGCCCAGAATCACGCTAGTGTACTCAACCGGAGGCTGAGCAGTGTAACCCATCTCGGATTTTGCGATCTCAAAAATGAAGGCGCCAGAATTATTCCTCTTAGCCACCCTGAACATCGCGCGGGCCAAGTCAAAAGTCATGCTTCTTAAATTAAACGCCGGCACGGTAAACCCGCCGAACTCACCGCGGCCGCGCGCGATATAGAACTCATGGATACTTGAAGGATATATCCCCTTTTTATAGGCGATATCCTGGATTTTCTTGGCGATTTCTTTCTTTATCCCTGAATCGTCGCTATTAATCAGGCCCATTACTAATTTGTCGATATCTACAGGTCTTCTCCCCATCAGTCAATCCTCCTTAATTTTCAATAATCTTACTTCAGTAAAATTACCCCGAAGCCTATTCCAAAATTATCGAAGCCCCCTACTGGGGCTGAGGGAATTTTGGAATGTTTAGGCAAGGGGTTCTTAGCTCATCACCTTAATCAAATTATACATCTCTTCCACATTACCTTCTTTTTTCTTTATCGCAGTCTCGAAATCTACGGCTACGGCCTTATTTCCCTGGATGCCCACGGCTTTATTGCTCTCTCCTTTTATCAAAAGATCAACCGCCATCTTACCTAGATTCAAAGCGATATCACGGGATAGCGCTGTCGGCCGGCCGCCTCTTTGAATATGCCCCAAGACCAACGCCCGTGTTTCCAGCGTGGTCATATCAGTGATCTTCTTAGCGATTTCCTGTGCAGTTCCCGCGCCCTCAGCTACTACCACGATCCAACTGATCTTACCCCGGATATTTCCATTTACGATACTATGACATACATCTTCCCAGTTATACTGTCTTTCTGGGATGATTACATCTTCGCATCCTCCGGCAAGAGCCACGGCCAAAGCAATCGAACCACATTCCCTGCCCATGACCTCGATCACATAGATACGCTCCATGGAAGTCGCGGTATCGCGAATATTATCAATAGCGGCAAGCGCAGTATTTATCGCGGTATCCCAGCCGATGGTCATGCTGATACCGTTCACGTCGTTATCGATAGAAGCGGCAATACCAATGCAAGGCACTTTATAAATCGCGGTAAACTTCTGTGCAGCGGTAAAGCTGCCATTTCCTCCGATAACCACCAGGCCATCAATACCGTACTTTTTAATTGTATCATAGGCTCGCTTCTGGCCTTCCTCGGTATAAAACTCATGACAACGAGTAGTCTTTAGAATCGTTCCGCCCTGACTGATGATCCCTGAAACAGAGCGATGATCCATAGGCTTAAGTTCCTCATTGATCAAGCCCCACCAGCCACGGAAAACGCCCATTACCTCAAGCTTATTGTAAACAGCTGAGCGCACTACGCCGCGGATAGCCGCATTCATCCCCGGCGCATCTCCACCAGTAGTCAGTACAGCAATCTTTTTCATCTAGTACCCATCTCCTTAATAAGCCCACAACTTACGGAACAATTATGTTACTTTTAGTGGACGTAAGTTGTTTGGGCGAATTAATCCCGCCGAATGCGCCAAAATTATCGAAGAGAATTTTGGCAGCGCTTATGAGGCGGGACATCCTAATTTCACGTACCCATCTCCCAGCTAGCCAGATATTTCTTTTGCTCCGGCGTCAAAGTATCAATGGAAATACCCATAGATTTCAATTTCAGCTTTGCGATGTTCTTATCGATATCGTCCGGAACCTTAAATACGATCTTCTTTAATTTCCTATAATTCTTAGCCATATATTCCGCGGAAAGCGCCTGATTCGCAAATGACATATCCATGACCTGTGCCGGGTGGCCTTCTGCCGCAGCCAGGTTGATCAAACGCCCTTCACCTAGAATATTTACCTTACGACCGCTTCTTAAGGTGAACTCCTCCACGAATTCGCGGATATACCTTCTCTTCTTGCTTAACTTGGCTAATCCCGGCAGATCCAGCTCCACGTTAAAATGCCCGGAATTTGACACTATGGCGCCGTCTTTCATAGTCTTAAAATGCTGGGCCCGGATGACATTGATATCTCCAGTGACTGTGACAAAAATATCGCCGATCTTAGCCGCGTCCTTAATGGGCATCACGTCAAAACCGTCAAGGGTGGCCTCAAGGCCGCGCAAAGGATCGATTTCCGTAACCACGACCCGCGCCCCTAATCCTTTAGCGCGCATAGCTACGCCTTTGCCACACCAGCCGTAGCCGCAAACCACGAAATTTGAGCCTGCGACCAGATCGTTGGTAGCGCGAATAATACCGTCTAAAGTGGACTGCCCGGTTCCGTAACGATTATCGAATAAATGCTTAGTCAGCGCGTCATTGACCGCGATGATCGGATAGCGCAACTTTCCCTGTTGAGCTAAGGCACGCAGCCTGATCACTCCGGTAGTGGTCTCTTCCGTACCGCCGATTATATTGCTGTGCATAGATTCCGGCCGCTGGTGGATTGTGCTCACCAGATCCGCGCCATCATCCATAGTGATATGCGGCTTGGCAGCTAAAGCAGACAGCATGTGTTTGTAATAAGTCTTGGTGTCCTCTCCTTTAATAGAGAATACCGAGATCTTTAGGTTTGCCGCTAATGATGCCGCTACATCATCTTGAGTTGACAAAGGATTTGAAGCGCACAAATAGATCTCAGCGCCTCCTGACTTTAAAACCTCCATCAAAACACCAGTCTCAGTAGTCACGTGCAGACAAGCGGCGACCCTTAAGCCCTTCAGGGGCAATTCTTTCTTGAATCTTTCCTCAATCATGCGCAGCACCGGCATGTTATTGCTTGCCCACTCAATGCGTAACGCGCCCTTCTTAGCTAGCTTGATATCCTTGATGTCGTATTTCATCTACTCTCCTTCCGCAGTAAGCGGAACACCGGCCTATCCTATAAGGCCGGGTGTAGCAGTAAGCTGCACCCCAGCTAAATGGTATGCTGGGTGCGTCCTTTTTAGGACGGAACACTGGCTTATCCGTCCCACAGGGGACGCACTTGGCAATCATTTATGCCAAAGTGCTATAAGCCCAGGTGTATTATATGTTAAAGACGCGCTGCTTGCTTTTTCAATGCCGCTGCCTTATCCGTAGACTCCCACTTGAAATCCGCATCGTTCCTGCCGAAGTGGCCGTAACAGGCGGTCTTACGGTAGAACGGCCGCAATAGATCCAGGGATTCGATTATACCCCTCGGAGTAAGCTTAAAATTTTCACGGATCATGCTGACCATTTTAACATCAGATAGTTTTCCAGTTCCGTATGTATTGACCCAAATTGATAGAGGATCAGCATGGCCGATAACATAGGAAAGCTGAATGACCATCTTATCCGCGAGTCCCGCAGCCACCATATTCTTGGCGATATAGCGGCACATATAAGCCGCGGAACGGTCCACCTTAGTAGGGTCCTTTCCGGAGAAAGCGCCGCCACCGTGGGGAACCGTGCCACCATAAGTATCAACGATGATCTTTCTTCCCGTCATGCCGGTATCGGACTGCGGGCCACCAACTACAAATTTTCCGGTCTGGTTAACGTAGTACTTGGTATCCTTGTCAATCATACCCTTTAACACCGGCTTAGCCACCTCATTGATCATCTCCTGCCTTGCCTTATCGGTGATATGCTTTCCGGTATGATCCAGAATATCTTCGGTATGTTGACAGGCAAGCACGACGGTATCCACGCGCTTAGGCAAATCATTCTCATACTGAACAGTCACCTGCGATTTACAATCAGGACCCAAATAATTCAGTGTACCGTCTCTACGCACATCAGCCATGCGCTTGACCAGCTTATGGGCTAAGATGATAGGAAGCGGCATATACTCCTTGGTCTCGTTGCAGGCGTAACCAAACATGATGCCCTGATCTCCCGCTCCGCCGACGTTGACGCCCTGGGCAATATCCGGAGACTGGCGGTTAATAGTATTGATGATGGCGCAGGTTTGGGAATCAAAACCGTATTTAGGATGAGTGTAGCCTATCCCTGCAATGACTTCGCGGCAGAGTTTCTGTATATCAACGTAGGCGTTGGTAGTGATCTCACCGCCCACGACCAAAAGCCCCATAGTGACATAAGTCTCACAGGCGACCCTGGCGTGCTCGCGGTCGGGATCATCTTTTAAGATCTTGTCCAATACCGCGTCCGATATCTGGTCGCAGACCTTATCCGGATGACCCTCTCCTACCGACTCTGATGTGAAAAAATGTTTCTTTACAGCCATTTTAAACCCTCCTTAAGTTTACCCGTAATTTACGGGCAGGTAAACAATCCCGAAGCCTATTCCAAAATTATCGAAGCCCCCTACTGGGGCTGAGGGAATTTTGGAATGTTTAGGCGAGGGGTTACTTGAAGCTTTTTCTCGCCGTGTTATAAAACTTATGATCGCCGATATCAAACCATTTGCCGCTGAACGCGTACCCATACACCGGCACGCGGTTACACAACCAATCTATATAAAAACCCATCGCGTCATCTTTTCTGGCCTTAGCGTTCAAGTATTCCTTGATAAGCCCCAGCCTTCTTTTTGGAAAATAATAGAGGCACATTGCTACCAGCGTTGATTTTGGTTTATCCGGCTTCTCCTGAAAATCAACCACACGCTTTGACTTATCCAGCTTGATGACGCCGTACTTGCTGGCTTGCGACATTACCTTTATATCATATACCCCAATGACCGGACAGCCGGGAAATTTCCTGGCAAAATTTAAAAACCTGTTTACGCAGCCGTTAAAAAGATTATCCCCGCCAATGACCAACAAGTCTTCCTTAATGCACTTTTTGTCTAGCGCAAAATCCATGTCCCCGATGGCGCCAAGCCGCCGAGGATTATCGCGGGTCAAGTCATTGACTATGCTGATCTTTTTCTTTAAGCGGTGTTTACCTTGCCAGACCTTGAATTGCCTAAAGAACTTGTTATTGGTAATAACGATAAACTCGTCGACCTCATCGACCAGCGCAAGCCTGTCGATTATATGATCAATGATCGGGCTGCCTTTAACCGGAAGAAGCGACTTGGGATATTCCCGGGTCAACGGATAAAGCCTTGTGGCATACCCTGCCGCTAATATTAGCGCCTTCATCCCGCCCTTTCTTTTATATTCACTCCCTACCATTCCCAAGATAATATTTTTTAGGAAGGGCGGGATTCATCGTCTTTACTTCAGTATTTCCTGCAGCCGCGCCTGGGTGTAATCCTCTACCTCTTTGGAAGTAGAAAGCTTCAGCGCATTAAGCGCCATTTCCTGTGCGTCTAAAATTTTCACCGAACGGATAATGTATTTTATCTCCGGGATCATCTGCGGCGGCATACTGAACTCATCCAGCCCAAGCCCCAGAAGCAGCACCGCCAGGGCAGGATCGCCCGCCATCTCACCGCACATACCCACGCGGATATTTGCCGCGTGCGCTGCCTGGATAGTATTATTGATAAGCCTTAAAACCGCCGGATGCGACGGCTCGTATAAATAAGCCACCTTCTCGTTAGTGCGGTCGGCTGCCAGCGAATACTGGATCAGGTCATTGGTCCCGATGCTGAAGAAATCCGCTTCCTTCGCCAGGATATCCGCGGTCATGGCTGCCGAAGGCACCTCGATCATTGCGCCTACCTCAATATCTTTATCAAAGGGCTTGCCCTCAGATTCAAGCTCTTTTTTTGCTTCTTCAAGTATGGCGTTAGCCTGCCTCAGCTCCTCTACGCCGGAGATCATCGGATACATCATCTTAAGTTTTCCGTGCACCGAAGCCCGCAATATCGCTCTTAACTGTAATTTAAAGATATCAGGACGGGCAAGACAGAACCTTATGGCCCGCCAGCCCAGAAACGACTTCATCTCATGAGGGACCTCGAACTGGGAAAGAAATTTATCTCCGCCCAAATCCAGGGTGCGGATTATCACCGGCTGCGGCTTCATCGCTTCGGCGACATACCTGTACGCCTGATAATGTTCTTCCTCGGTCGGCAAGCCCTTGCGATTCATATAAAAAAACTCCGTCCTGTATAGACCTATGCCTTCTCCGCCATGCAGCTTTACCGCAGGTACCTCATCGGGAAACTCGATATTCCCGCTAATCTCGATGATCTTGCCGTCAAGAGTGACCGCGGGCATATCCTTAACCAACAGGAAGCGCTCGGTAACCCCCTTAAACTTCAGCTCTTCCTGGCGGTAAGTATTGAGTGTCTCCTCATCAGGATTGACGATGACCAAGCCGGAGTTGCCATCGACAATGAGCATATCCCCGGCCCTGATCTTATATGTCGCCTCTTCAAGGCCGACGACTGCCGGGATCTCAAGAGACTTGGCCATGATCGCGGTATGCGACGTCTTACCGCCGATATCCGTGACAAAACCACACACCCTTTGCTTATGCATCGCGGCGGTGTCAGATGGCGAAAGGTCATGCGCGATGACGATCACCCGCTCCTTTAGGTCAGAAAGGCTGCTACGGGTCTTACCGAGCAGGTTACGCAGTATCCTTTTACCGACATCATTGATATCAGAGATGCGCTCTTTTAAATACTCATCTTCGATCTTAGAAAAGACTTCGACGTATTTCTTTAAGACTTCCTGGAAAATAAACGCAACGTTGAGCTGCTCTTTCTTAAGGCGCGAAATGACCTCTTCGATGAGCATACGGTCCTCAAGAACCAATAGATGCGCATCGAATATCTGGGCCTCTTCCTGCCCCATCTCATGGCCGATACGTTTCTGCAGCTCAATGATCTCGCGGCGGGTCTTGATCAAGGCTTCCTCAAATTGCCGTATCTGTTGCGGGATATCTTCCTGCCGGATGACTTCTTTGGGGACAAGGAAATCCTCCTTGCCGACCTTATAAGCCGGGGCAATGCTGATACCTGACGCCGCTGCTATACCTTTAAGCTTGATCATTTATTTTCTTCGTTAACTATAAGTTTCTCTAATTCGATCATGGCCGTCTCTGCATCCTCGCCATCCGCCTCGATCAGGATCTCGCTGCCCTTCTCCGCACCCAGCATGAGTATGCCCATGATAGATTTTCCATTGACCTCTTCTTCATCGCGCTTGATAGTGATGCGGCAATCGAATTTATTGGCCACCTGAACAAAGAGCGCCGCCGGGCGGGCGTGCAGGCCCTGCTTATTCTTTACTATTAGTTTTTTCTTGATGACCGGCATCTTAAATCTCTTCCCCTAAACCTAAGATAATATTCGCAAGACGCACGGCGTCATGCCTGACCACGTCTTTTTCTATCACCGCGAAGTCATCTTCGATCACCCGATAGCCCATGCTCTCGATCTTCTTGCGGTCGTTAATGACTAAATATGAGCTTTCCTGGGCGTAACGCTTGAGTATCTCCGCCGGGATCTCTCCGGTATTAATAATACAGTAATCCAGTATCCGCGGATGGCTGTGCCCCACCAGCGCTTTGATATGATCGCTGACGCTTAAGCCGTCAGTCTCGCCCGGCTGCGTCATCACATTGCAAACATACACTTTGATCGCCCCGGAATTCGCCACCGTCTGAGCGATCTCTTTTATCAAAAGATTCGGAATGATGCTGGTATAAAGCGATCCCGGGCCAAGGACGATGATCTGAGCTTCTTCAATCGCCTTAATGGCGTCGGGTGTCGCCTGCGGCTCAGCCGGATCAAGGCTTACCCGCTTGATCGGCCGGCGCGAACGCGGGATCTTGTCCTCCCCCACCGTAGTAGTGCCGTCTTTATGCTCGGCTACCAGCACCACATTATTAAGAGTCGATGGAATGACCTGCCCGCGCAAAGCCAGAACTTTGCTCGTTTCCTTGATCGCCTTTTCAAAATCTCCGGTAAGCCTGGTCATTACCGTGATAAAAAGATTCCCGAAGCTGTGTCCGGAAAGCTCTGAATTGGTATTGAATCTGAACTGAAAAAGATCGCGCATCAAAGCCGGAGCGTCAGCCAAAGCCACTAGGCAATTACGGATATCTCCGGGAGGCAGGATATCAAATTCCTGGCGCAGGCGGCCGGAAGATCCTCCGTCATCGGCGACAGTGACCACCGCGGTGATATTAGAGGTATGCTCCTTAAGCCCCGACAAAAGAACCGATAGCCCCGTACCCCCGCCTATAGTGACTACTTTAGGGCCGCGCCCCAGCTGCTTCCTCTGGTACAAAATATCGACCAACTCGGAATCCTTTGAGGAAGGGACATAGGCTGCTATAAAAGAACGCATCAACATCTTGATACCTAAGATAAGGATGATGATTCCAGATATGACAATGACCGTATCCAGTATCTGAATGACCCAGAACTCTTCGGAACGCAGATAACGCGCCCCGAAAACTAAAAGAAAGATGCCGAAAGCGCTTAAACCCACCCAACGCTTGACCCCGATCCCCGGGTATAACCACTTAGCTATGACGCTCAGGTTTGATTTCATTGAGTAAAAGGAAAACCGCGGTCGGTTTTAGAACTTTTTCTCATCCTCAAGGCTGATGGCCTTGATGACGGCTTTTTCGTCGGCGGCGCTACGCAGCGTATCACGAAAATACTTATCCTTTAAAAGCCGCGAAATACGAGCAAGCGCTTTTAAGTGCGGGCCGGCGGAGTCCTGCGGTGCGATCAGCAAGAAAAATATGTAAGCCAGCTCTCCGTCGAGAGAGTCAAAATCAACTCCCTTCTTGGAAAGGGCGAATCCCGCGATGAGCTTGTCAACGCAATCTGATTTGGCGTGCGGGATAGCGATGCCCTGGCCGATTGCAGTTGACCCGAGAGATTCGCGGGCCATGAGGCCGTCGATAAGCTTAGTGCGGTTGCGCTTCTCGATATCCCCGGAGTTGATCAGCACATCCACCATCTCCTTGATCACGTCCTCTTTCTTCGAGGACTTCAGATCAATAAGGATGGCTTTTTTTGAAAGAAAGTCCATTATCTGCATAGGAACTTGCTCCTTTCGGGTAAATAATATTTAAGCGGGAGGCGTGCCCTGCTTCGCCCTTCGGCCTTGCAGGACTTGCCCCTTACAAATTAAAGCGGGAGGCGGGATTCGAACCCGTGACATCAACCTTGGCAAGGTTGCGCTCTACCAGCTGAGCTACTCCCGCGATACCTATCGCGCACTGGCGCCTCCTATAGCGCCAGGTGCGCGAAAATTTAAATGCACTACATTTACTGTACTCCGCTCGCTACAGCCCTTGTCGGGCTGTTTTACGCTCGCTTGAGTACACTTTAAATTTTCCTTGTCGGAAAAGTATTGTCCTTTCGCTCGTGGCGGCCCTTGTCGGGCCGCTCTTTCTCGCTCAAGGACATTTAAGTTTTTCCTTGTCGGAAAAACTTAAATGGGCGGAAGAGGATTTGAACCTCCAAGGGTTTCCCCAATAGCTCCTAAGGCTATCGCGTATGCCAATTCCGCCATCCGCCCTCTTACCCTCAACAAAAACAATCCTCTCTTCTAGTTATTAACTATGAACCATGAACTAATTTATTG
>CAYHBB010000023.1:0-19877 GCA_964354795.1 uncultured Planctomycetales bacterium
GTAGTTGTGATGATTGTTATTTTTATAGGTAAAGTGTTCAGTAAGAAAGAAGACTAAAAGCTTCCTCTCGGATGGATTTCAAAACCACTCCTCTCATAGATGAACACCGGCGCTTGAACGCAAAGCTTGCCCCTTTTGGCGGCTGGCTGATGCCCATTCAGTACGAGGGTATTTTGGCTGAGCACGCTCATACCCGGCAAGGGGTAAGTGTGTTCGATATCTGCCATATGGGAGAGTTTCTTCTGGAAGGCGAGGCTGTTTCAAGCGGGCTTGATCGCATTGTTACTCAGAATATTTCTTTAATGCCAGTCGGTTCCTGCCGCTATGGTTTTATGCTTAATGAGTCTGGCGGGATAATTGATGACCTGGTAGTTTACCGGCTTAAGACAAATAGTTGGATGTTGGTAGTCAATGCCGCGACTACTGTCGAAGACGAAGTGCATCTTAAGAAGCATATATCCTCTACCAGCCGTCTTGAGAATGTTTCCGAGAAGACGGCCAAGCTTGATGTGCAGGGGCCTTTTTCGCTGGAAGCGCTTAAGAATATCTTTGGCGACAATCTAAGCAAACTTGGCTATTATACTTTTTCTGATTTTGTATTTGAAAAAGAGTGTTGTATAATAAGCAGGACCGGATATACGGGTGAGCTTGGTTTTGAAGTATATTTGCCCAGCCGTCTTGCAGTCAAGTTGTGGGAACGGCTGCTTAAGGATCTTCGAGTCAAGCCAGCAGGTTTGGGTTGCCGGGATACTTTACGTCTTGAGATGGGGTACCCTCTTTACGGCCAGGATATTGATTTAAATCACACGCCTCTTGCCGCGGGATTAGATAAGTTCGTGGATTTCTCCAAGGATTTTATCGGTAAGAGCGCTTTGTTGGAAGAAAGAAAGTGCGGCCTAAAAGAACGTTTAGTCTGTTTTAAATCTTCTTCCCGCAGATCACCCCGCCACGGTTTCGGGATTTATTCCAAAGGTGAAAGCATTGGTGCAGTAGCCAGCGGTTCTTTTTCTCCCAGCCTTTCGGTGGGTATAGGCATGGGGTACGTACGGGCTGATTTTGGCGTCGGCTCAGAGCTTTTGGTAAAAGACGGAAGTACGGAAATCCCGGTAGCCATCGTCAAGAAACCCTTTTATAGCAAGGCGTCTTAATAAATCCCTCGGAGGCTGAGCATGAATATTCCTAAGAATTTATTTTACACCAAAGATCATGAATGGGCGCGTATTGAAGGAAAGACTGTTTATGTCGGGATCACTGACTATGCCCAGGGCTCTCTGGGGGATATCACTTTTATCGACCTGCCTAAAGTTAATGACTCACTTAAGCAATCGGAGTATTGCGCGACTGTGGAATCAGTCAAGGCAGCCAGCGAAGTGTACGCGCCTTTTTCCGGGAAAGTATCTTTAGTAAACTGCGAACTTTTAGCCCATCCTGAGTTGGTGAATCAGTCTCCGTACGAATTAGGGTATTTTTTCGTGATGGAAATCTCAAACGAAGCGGAGAAAGCTAACCTTATGGACGCGGCAGCTTACGAAAAATACGTGCAGGGCCTTGCTAAATGAGTTATGTTCCGCATACAAAAGATGATATCAGCTCAATGCTTAAGACAATCGGTGTCTCAAGCATTGATGAGCTTTTTAAGGATATACCTCAAGCGCTTCGCCCGAAATCCTTTAACATTCCTCCCGCAAGCTCGGAATTTGAGGTAACCCAACATTTAAAGAAACTGGCCGCGAAAAATGCCACACATCTGGTCAATTTTGTGGGCGCCGGGTTTTACGATCATTTTATCCCGGCGGCAGTAGACGCCATCGCCAGCCGTTCGGAGTTTTACACCGCTTATACCCCTTATCAGCCGGAATGTTCCCAGGGCTGGCTTCAGGCAATATACGAATACCAGACTATTATCTGTGAGTTGACCGGCCTGGATGTGTCTAATGCCTCTTTGTATGACGGCGGGACTGCCATTTATGAAGCGGCGATGATGGCTATCCGGTTTACCGGCCGTAACAAGATCATCATGGATAGCGGGGTGAACCTGATCTACCGCACCATGCTTTATACTTACACCTCGAACCTTAACGTGGAATTCGTAGAGATCCCGGTGGTGCACGGCCAGAGTTCCCGCGAAGAGCTGTTTAAGCATATCGACGATAAGACCGCGGCAGTGATCATGCAGAATCCCAACTTTTTCGGGGCGGTGGATGATCATAGCGATGTCGTGGCCGAGGTGCATAAGCACGGCGCTTTGGCTATTGCTTCAGTTTATCCGGTTTCCCTCGGCATGCTTAAGGCGCCGGGCGAGGCAGGGTTTGATATCGCAACCGGTGAAGGGCAAAGTTTAGGCATACCTTTATCTTTCGGCGGGCCGTATCTGGGATTTATGGCGGCAAGAATTGAATTGGTGCGTCAGATGCCCGGCCGTATTGTGGGCGCTACTTTGGATTCAGAAGGTAAGCGCGGTTTTGTTCTGACCTTGCAGACCCGTGAGCAGCATATCCGCCGGGAAAAAGCTACTTCCAATATCTGCTCCAATGAAGCGCTGTGCGCTTTGCGCGCGGCAGTGTTTGTGGCTTTACTGGGCAAAGAGGGGCTTAAGGAATTAGCGGAACATAATTTCCAGAAAGCGGAATTTGCCAAGGATTGTTTATCCCGCATTCCGGGAGTGCATGTAAAGCGCAGCTCGCCGACATTTAACGAGTTTACGGTAATGCTTCCCCGGCATGCCGATGAAGTGGTATATCGTATGATCGATAAGGGTTTTGCCTGCGGATTTCCCCTGGGCAGGTTTTATAAGGGTTTGGATAATTATCTTTTGATCGCAGTCACTGAGAAAAGGACCAAAGAAGATATCCGTAGGCTCTCCGACAGCCTGGAGGCTGTTTTGTAATAATCCTAAGTAGTTTGAGGGAGTGAGAGGATAATGAAACTAATATTCGAAAAACATAAAGAAGGCAGAGAGGGGTTTACCTACGCAAAGGCGGATGTGCCGCTAGCATTGCCCCTTGAAGCTAAATACTGCCGCAAGGCTGACGCGCGTCTGGCTAGCTTAAGTGAGCTTGATGTGGTGCGCCACTATACTAATCTTTCCCGTCTGAATTTTTCCGTGGACACAAATTTCTATCCGCTTGGTTCCTGCACCATGAAATGCAATCCCAAGTTTACCGAGCGTATTGCTTCTCTCGAGGGATTTTCCCAGGTGCATCCATTACTGCCTCAGCTTCTGGGTGGAGGTATGTTGGCTCAGGGTTCTTTGGAAGTTTTGTTTGAGACTGAGAGGCTATTATCGGAGATCACCGGCATGTCAGCTTTTACCATGCAGCCACTAGCCGGCGCACACGGTGAACTAGCCGGAGCCATGTTGATCGCCGCGTATCACAAGGATAAAGGATCGCGGCGTAAATACGTGATCGTTCCGGATTCATCTCACGGCACTAACCCCGCCAGTGCCGCTATTGCCGGATATCAGGTAAAAGTCATTCCTACCGGACCCGACGGCTATATGGATCTAGTGGAGTATAAGTTACAATTAAACAATGAAGTGGCAGCAGTGATGCTTACCTGCCCGGATACCTTAGGTATTTTTAATCCCAATATAAGAAAAATCGCGGATATGGCGCATGAGGTAGGGGCATTGATGTATTATGATGGCGCCAATCTTAACGCCATGCTGGGTAAGGCCCGGCCCGGCGACCTTGGCTTTGACGTAGTGCACTTAAACTTGCATAAGACCTTTGCTACTCCTCACGGAGGGGGTGGGCCCGGATCAGGTCCGGTGGGGGTGAGCGAGAGTCTTGTGGAATTTCTGCCTATCCCGCGTATCATCCGCCGCAGCGATGGGACATTCGCTTTGGATTATCACCGTCATAAGTCAGTAGGTTACATCGCTCCTTTTTATGGGAACTTCGGGGTGATCCTCAAGGCTTATGCTTACATGTTGAAATTGGGAAAAGAGGGGTTGATCCGGGCTGCGGAGCTGGCGGTGTTAAACGCCAATTATTGCCGGGTGAAGCTTAGAGAGTATTATGACCTGCCGTTTGATAAGAACTGTATGCATGAATGTGTTTTTTCCGCATCGCGACAGGCGAAAAACGGGGTGCATGCCATAGATATCGCCAAGTACTTGATCGACAAAGGTTATCATCCTCCGACTGTTTATTTTCCGCTTATTGTCAAAGAGGCGCTGATGATCGAGCCGACAGAGACAGAGTCAAAAGAGACGCTGGATGAGTTTATTGAGACTATGATCGAGATCGCCCGCCTTTCAAAAGAAAATCCTACTTTAGTCACGCAGGCGCCACTACACACGCCGGTCAAACGTCTTGATGAGACTAAAGCCGCGCGCGAACCCAATCTTCGCTGGCAGTCTAAATAATAATTTATTATGAAAGAATTCAGGCTTATCCGTTCACTCCCCGCGCCGGCCGAATACAACATGGCGCTGGATAAAGTTATCTTTGAGCGCTTTCTTGAGGACGGCGTTCCGGTGTTGCGGATTTACCGTTTTAACCAGCCGTCTTTTACTTACGGTGTTTCTCAGAATGCATCAAGCGAGCTCGATCTGGAAAAATGCGCTACAGATGGAGTAGGGGTTGCTAAAAGGATGACCGGCGGCGGAGTGCTCTTCCATAATGATGAAATAACTTACAGCTTTGTTTGTAGCAAGTTTGATGTGGGGGAATCGGAGGAGATATTTGTTTCTTACCGGGAGATCTGTGTTTTTCTTCTGCGATTTTATCAGTCGCTTGGCCTTAAGGCTGATTTCGCGCTTAGCACCGAAGGGTTTATTGCTGTATCCGCAAAACATCCGCTTTGCAGCGCTTCTCATGAGAAATTCGATATCGTGATCAACGGCCGCAAGATCGGCGGGAACGCCCAGAAGAGAAAAAGGCAGGTTGTTTTTCAGCACGGCTCAATACCCTGCAGCATTGACTGGGGCTTTATGGCCAGGTATGTGAAATTCATTCCTTTGGATATATCTAAGCACTGCACCGCGCTTAATCAGGAACTGTCAGCGTGTCCGGATAAGGATTTATTGGAGCGCAAGCTGATTAAAGCTTTTGCCGAAACCTTTGGTGTAGACTTCAAAGAAGATAAAGAGCTTATCCATGAAGCCAGCCTGGCTTAACAAAAAAATTGATCTAAAAGCATGCTCCGGATTAAAGCAGAGCTTGCGGGGTCTGGGCGTTGAGACGGTATGCGAGCAGGCGATGTGCCCGAATATTGGAGAGTGTTTCTCCCGCAATCAGGCTACTTTTCTTATCCTTGGCCGCCAGTGCACGCGTATGTGCAGTTTTTGCAATATTGATAAGGGGACACCCGTTGCTCCTGATCTTGATGAGCCAAAGAGGGTGGCAGATGCGGTAAGGAGACTGGGTTTAAAGCACGTGGTTGTCACCAGCGTTACCCGGGATGATCTTTCCGAAGGAGGAGCCGGGATATTTGCTGACACTGTCAGTCATATCCGCCGTTGCAATCCTAGGACTAAGATAGAGCTTTTGATACCGGATTTTAAATTGTCTTTAGAAGCGCTTAAGCTGGTGGTAGAAGCAGCCCCGGATATCATCGCCCATAATGTGGAAACAGTTCCCTCATTATATCTGGATGTGCGCCAGGGATCGGTTTATTTACGTTCTCTAGATGTGCTGCGGATGATCAATAATTTAAATTCTGATCTTAAGACTAAGTCCGGGCTAATGCTTGGGATGGGCGAGAAGCAGGAAGAGGTCATCGCGGTGATGAAGGATCTGCGTCTGACAGGGTGCGATTATTTAAGCATTGGCCAGTATCTTGCCCCGAGCTTAAATCACTATTCGGTAAAAGAGTATATTCTGCCGCAGCAATTTGAATATTATAGGGAAGAGGCTTTGCGTTTGGGGTTTTCGCACGTAGAAAGCGCTCCGTATGTGCGTAGTTCCTATTTAGCTGAGGATTATTTGCTTACACCTGGCTTTAAAGGATAAGCCAGTGTTTCGTCCTAAAAAGGACGCACCCAGCATACCTTTTAGCTGGGGTGCAGCTTTCTGCGAAAGGAGAATCTGTTAAATGCCTAAAGTTACTTTGAATGTGCAATTGTTGGAAATGAGCGATAATCCGATTCGCTTGATTCACGCTGCCTGCCGGCAGTGTTATTCTGAGAAATTCGCCGGAGATACATTCTCTGACGCATCCTCTGACCCAAAAAAGCAGGAGGCGTTTGTAAAGAATGTGGTAGCCTCCGGGCACGAGAGTCCTTTGGAGCATGTTAAGTTTACCTTTGCTATCGAAGGGGTTTCCCGCGCGCTTACCCATCAGCTGGTCAGGCACCGTTTGGCTTCTTATTCACAGCAAAGCCAGCGCTATGTGAAGGAAAAAGATTTTGATTATATCATTCCGCCTTCTGTTGAGGTTAACCCTGAGGCGCGCGAATTATTTGAGAAGCTGATGTCCGATATACAAGTTAGTTATAATTTACTTCTTGAATGCATGTCTAAAACCGGTACCAGCGGTGAAGCGGCAAATCAGGACGCGCGTTTTGTGCTTCCGCAGGCAGCGGAGACTAAGATCGTAGTGACTATGAATTGCCGGGAGCTGATCCATTTCTTTAAGCATCGCTGTTGCACCCGGGCGCAGTGGGAGATAAGGCAATTGGCGAATTCGATGCTGGCTATTTGCAAAGAAAAACTTCCCGAGGTGTTTTCTCATGCCGGAGCTAAGTGCGAGGATCTTGGATATTGCCCGGAGGGTGAGAAATTCTGCTGCGGCAGGTATCCGGTAAAACAAAAAGTGTTGAAAGTATGAAAAGTAATGGTTATATCGAGCGCTCTCTGCTTGGTGTTTTCTCCTTTCTGAAAGAATCGGTTTCCTGCGAAGAATATGCCGCAAAGCGCGGCCTTCTGCAATCTATAGATGCGCGCGTCAAGGTATTAATATTTGTCTGCCTGCTGATAGTTGTTGTATCGGTCAGAGATGAATCTATTCTTTGCGTTTTTTATGCCGTTTGTATTCTATTGGCAATTTTTTCCGGGATCAGACTCGGGTATTTCTTAAAGAGAACTTGGGTATTCATACCGTTATTTTCTTTGTTTATCGCTATTCCTGCGCTGTTTAGTGTTTTTACGCCCGGAGAGGCTTTAGTTATTTTTCAGCTGGCAGGGCTAAGATTTATCATAACTCAGCAGGGTTTTGACGGAGCGGTATTATTTGTAATGCGCGTGGCGACTTCAGTGTCGCTGGTGGTTCTTTTGAATCTGACTACCCGCCAGACCGAATTATTAAGAGTTTTGCGGATCTTTGGTATCCCGCAGATATTTGTGATGACTTTGAGCATGTGCTACCGCTATATATATCTATTTGCCGAGATCATCGAGCATACATATATAGGTATAAAGAGCCGGGTGGGGACCGCTTTGCATTACAAAAAGGGCCAGCGGATCGTGGCCTGGAAGATCGCAAATCTTTGGGAGCGTTCCCAGCAGTTGAATGAAGAAGTTTATAACGCCATGCTTTCCCGCGGATACACCGGGGAACCGAAAGTTTTGGATTAAGATATGGATGAGATAATCTTTGAACTAAAGAATATTCATTATTCTTACCTGGGCAAATTTCCGGCTTTACGCGGTGTGGACCTTGATGTCGTTAAGGGCTCGATGGTGTCAGTTATAGGAGCAAACGGGACAGGTAAGTCTACGCTTTTACAGATTTTGGACGCGCTGATCTATCCCCAAAAGGGGCAAGTTATGGCGTTCGGCAGAGAAATCAAAGAAGACACATTTAGGGATGAAGAGTTCTCTCGTTTTTTCAGGAGCAAGGTAGGGTTAGTCTTTCAGAATTCTGATGTCCAGCTATTCTGTCCGACGGTAAGAGAGGATATAGTTTTTGGGCCATTGCAGCTGGGTGTTGAGCATGGCGAAATAAGAAAGCGCTTGGATGAGTTGGTAGAAAGCTTTGGCATCAAGGATCTTCTGGAGCGTTCACCGCATCAGTTAAGCGTAGGTGAGAAGCGCAAAGTGGCCATTGCCTCGACTTTGGCCATGGATCCCGACGTGCTTTTATTGGATGAGCCTACGGCAGGGCTGGATCCCGCGACTGTCAGGCATATTATCGATATACTTTTAGACGCCAACAGTAAAGGTAAGACCATCATCACCGCCACTCACGATCTGCATATCCTTGAAGAGATCTCTGATGTGATCCATGTTTTTAACCGCGAAAAATGCATCGCTAAGTCCGGATTCGCCCAGGATATTCTGGCTGACGCTGAGCTTTTGGAAGCGAATAATCTCGTCCATATCCACAAACACCGCCACAAGGATAAGGTGCACGTGCATCACCACGACCACCGCCTCAACCACCACCACGAAGAGCATTCCTGATACTTATATCTAGCGCCTGCCTTGTCCTGTTTCTCGCGGGGGCGCTCGTTTTGCTATAGGTGTTTTGCTTTCGGGTTTTGTTCGCGTGCTGAAAATTTTTGCCGTCTGCTGCGGCTTACGGCTCACTTTCGGCCAGTTGACTTACGCAAAGGCCAGTGCCTTTCGTTCGCCGTAATTCCTTGCAGACTCAAGGTAGACTAGGGGCCAAAAATTTTCTAATGCACGCTCACAAACCCTACAGCAAAACACTCTAAGCTGGTATTTCGTCAGCTACAGCCCTTCAGCTGGCGGGAGGCTTGGCTTGGTTTCGAGCAGGGCATGGAAGCCCCGAGCGGGCATGGTTCACCCGCTATACACAGACTAGGTGAGAGCGAGGGGCTGGAAATGAGCGCAGGTGCGGCACGCTGGGCTGCACCAAGCGTCCCTGCGAGAAACAAGACAAGCCCACCCGCCATGAGGCGGTAGTAGCTAGGATACGATTTCTATTGAAAGCTCCGACGATTGTGGTATATTTAGGGAATATGAAGAAGCGATTATTCTGGATAATTCTGGCTATTTTACTATTCGCGGGCGTTGGGTTGGCGCATGCCGAAGAGCTGCACAAGCTCGTCGTCTTTTTCTCACCCAGCTGCCATCGCTGCATGGTGACTAAAGAGAAAGTAATCCCTAAGATCGAGAAGGAGTTCGTTGGTAAGGTCGCAATTGAATACCGCGATGTCACCGACCTTAACCATTACCAGTCTTTTCTTACGCTAAAAGACCAGAGCCGCTCGGAAACAGAATTCTACCTGCCGATGTTTTACATGGACGGCGTATTTCTTAACGGCAAAGGAGATGCGTATCTGAATCTAAAAAAGCTGATCATCGCTTCTTTGGGCTCTGGCGCAATAGGTTTAAAAGAGCAGGTGGCTGGAATGGATTTGATCGAGCGCTTTAAGCTTTTTTCGCCGCTTGCTATAGCCGGAGCCGGGCTTACTGACGGGATCAACCCTTGCGCTTTTACCGTGATCGTGTTCTTTATTTCTTTTCTTGCTCTGCAGGGGTATCGTAAGAGAGAGCTCGTTGCCATAGGCCTGACTTTTATCTTTGCCGTATTTCTTACCTATCTATTGATCGGTCTCGGGCTGTTTAATTTTATCTACGCGTTTAAAGGATTCTGGCTGGTAATGAGAGGGATCAATATTAGTATTGGCGCGCTAAGCATTATATTGGGCGCTTTATGCATTTACGATTTGATTAAATACAAGGCAACCGGCTCAGCCGAAGATTTGCTTCTGCAGCTGCCTAAGCCGGTGAAGGATAAGATCCATTCGGTGATCGGCTTGCATTACCGTAAGACTAAAGACAGCAAGGTCACCCGGCATATTTTTCGTCTTATTCTCACCGCTTTGGTCACAGGATTTTTGGTTTCGCTTCTGGAAGCTGTGTGTACCGGGCAGTTGTATGTGCCTACAATTGCTTTTATCTTAAAGACTTCGCATTTAAAGGCCCAGGCCCTGGGTTATCTGGTGCTTTATAATCTGATGTTTGTGGCGCCTCTATTTGTAATATTTCTTGCGGCGTTATTCGGAGTGACTTCCGGCGATTTCGCAGCGTTAATGAAGAAGCATCTTCCGACGATAAAGATACTTATGGCGTTGGTATTTTTTGGCCTGGGGATTTTCCTGATCTGGAGGCTATGATGATATTAAGGATTTTGCTTATTTTAGTGATGATTTTTTCTCTTGCCAGTTGTTATGCTAATAATTCCGAGAAGAAGCAGGGTGAGGCTGTGAACGCGGGGAAGATGGTCGATCCTTTTACCCTGGATTTTGGCAAGGTCAAGCATGGCGAGGTATTGAACCATAGTTTCACCTTGAAAAATGATTCTTCCAAAACATTAAACATCAAGGATGTGAATACTTCTTGCGGCTGCACAGCAACTAAAGTAGCGAAGAAGACGCTGGCTCCCGGGGAGAGCACTGTTATCGATGTCAGCTTTAAGAGCAAGGGCTATAAAGGCCAAGTGACGCAGTTTATTTACGTGAATACGGATAGGGTTGAGAAGCCTGTGATCCGATTTACAATTAAAGCAGAAGTCGTAAAGTAGTAAAATTGAATATACCCCTTGCCTAAACTGGCCAAAATTCTCTTCGTCCCCCTTCGGGGACTTCGTAATTTTGGCCAAGGCTTCGGGGTTAGTCCCTTCCTTAAAAGGTATAGGAAGGACTACCCCTGTGGGGTTAATTCCCGAGTAGTAATAGCGGGGAATTAAGGAGGGTTACGAAAATGTGGTCTTTACAGCTACGGATGTGGTTATTGACTACGCTGTTGTTCGGCATGATCTACGCGGTGGTCGTGGTCATCGGCACCACGGTATTTCACGGCGCTAATTTTACATTTTATCTGGTCATCTCAATAGTGATGATGGCCATCCAGTATATGCTGGGGCCTAAGCTTGTAGAGTGGAGCATGAAGGTCAAGTATATCAAGAAAGAAGAGAATCCGAAGTTATTCGCTATGGTGGAGGGCCTGGCAGCTAAGGCAGGCATTCCTACTCCCCGCATCGGCATTTCTCAGGTGGCTTTACCCAATGCTTTTGCATTTGGCAGGACGATCAAGGATGGTAGGGTCTGCGTGACTCAGGGGATCTTGAGCCTGCTCAATGAAGAAGAGCTAAGGGCAGTCCTTGGTCATGAGTTAAGCCATTTAAAGAATCGAGATGTTCTGACTATAACGCTACTTTCAGTTATACCGATCATACTATATCGTATTGCTTGGAGTTTTTTATTTTATCGCCGCAGCAGGGATAATCAGGGGAGCGCGGTTTTGATCGGTTTGGTCGCTCTGGTGTTTTATTTCATCACCAATCTTCTGGTGCTTTATGCTTCACGCATCCGGGAATATTTCGCTGACCGGGGATCGGTAGAGCTGGGTAATTCGCCGTCGAAACTGGCTACCAGCCTTTACAAGCTGGTTTATGGTTCGGCTCGGATGAACAAAGAAGCGCTTAAAGATGTCGAGGGGCTCAAGGCATTTTTTGTCAATGACCCAAGCCGCGCTTCCAAGGATATCCGGGAATTGGCCCAGCTCGATTTAGATAGAAGCGGAACCCTTGATACCGTGGAACTTCAGTTTCTTAGCACGCGTAATATCAAGCTTGGTTTCGGTGATAAGTTGATGGAGCTGATGAGCACTCATCCCAACATGCTCAAGCGCATCAAGCGCCTTTCCCAGTATTCCGCCACTAGCCAGCACGGCTCCGATTACAAGCCTACGCATAGCTAATCTACTTAGTTTCCATAATCCCGAATAGCCCGCTATTTCCTAGCGGGCTCTTTTTTCATGGCGGGTGGGCTTGTCTTGTTTCTCGCGGGCTAGGGTTAGTGGGTCCTGTCGAGGCACGTTTCTCGCAGGGGCGCTTGGTGCGGCCCAGCGTGCCGCACCTGCGCTCCGCTTCAGCCCCTCGCTCTCACCTGCAAGTCATAGCGGGTGAGCCATGCCCGCTCGGGGCTTCAGAGGCCCTGCTCAAAACATGCCTCGCCACCCACTAACATCCTATTATTGATAAAACGTACTTAATGGTTATGTAGCGATCGGTAGGTTTAGCGGGTGACTTGGCCTGATCCGAGCACGGCCATAAGCCGCGCGCAGGACAGGCCAAGGCAGGACCCGCTAAACAATAACAAAGATTAGTGCTTAATTGAGGCGAAAGTGCCTTTATTTATTTGACTTAACCTGTTTTCTGCTATATAATTACATTTCTATGGACCTAAGTGAAATCATACAACAGAGGGTGCAGAAAGCTCAAGGATTGCGGGCTTTAGGGGTCAATTTATACCCCAGCTTGACGCCTTTGCATATATCTATAGGTAAGGCGCTTGAGGAATTCCAGGAGGCGAAGTCCGTGTCTTTGTGCGGCCGGGTCACTGCCCGGCGTTCGCACGGCAAGGCTACTTTTTTGGATATTCGGGATTCTACCGGCAAGATCCAGCTCTATCTGAAAGAAGGCGAAATCCCTGAAGCTAGCTTTCTGGTGCTTGAGCACCTGGATATCGCGGATATCGTATTCGTCAAGGGCGGCCTTTTTAAGACGCGCACCGGAGAGCCGACAGTCAAGGCTGAAGAGCTGGTGTTGTTATCCAAATCCTTAAGGCCTTTGCCGGAAAAATGGCACGGCTTAAAGGACGTGGACCTGCGTTACCGCCAGCGTTACTTGGATTTGGTTTCGAACGAAGAGGTGAGAAAAGTCTTTGCCCTGCGTTCAAAAATCACCAAGTCCCTGCGTAGTTTCCTCGACGATAAAGGTTTCCACGAAGTAGAGACTCCCATGATGCATTATATTCCCGGGGGCGCTGCGGGACGTCCTTTTAAGACTCATCACAATGAATATGGTATGCAGTTATTCCTGCGCATCGCGCCTGAGCTTTATCTAAAGCGCTTGCTGGTGGGCGGGATGGACCGCGTCTATGAGATAAACCGATCTTTTCGTAACGAGGGCGTTTCCACCCGGCACAACCCGGAATTCACCATGCTTGAGGTTTATCAGGCGTACGCCAATTACGAGGATATGATGGATCTTGCCGAAAGGCTCATCACGCATATCGCGCAGGAAGTCTTCGGTAGGGCCGTGTTCACCTATCAGGGTAATGAAATAAATTTCAACCCGCCGTGGAAACGGGTTTCTTTTGCCGGGCTAGTCAAAGAGAAGTTTGATATCGACCCCTCGGATAGCGAAGAGGTGATGCTTAAGAAGCTTCAGGCGCGCGGTTTCGCTAAAGAAGTAAATAAGCTTTCCCGCACCCAAATAGCCAAGATCATCGAAGAGGTTTTAGGGCAGGGAATGAGCCTGAACCCTACCTTTGTCACCGATTATTTCGCTTCTCTTTGCCCTCTGGCGAAAAACAGGCAGGATAATCCGCTGATTTCCGAGAGATTCGAATTATACGTCGCAGGCTTAGAGATCGGTAATGCCTATTCAGAGTTGAATGACCCCATTGAGCAGCGTAGGCGTCTTGAGGAGGAGTTAAAAGATCTCACCGCTGACGAACAAAAGTGCGTAGATGATGATTATGTGGTGGCGCTTGAGCACGGTATGCCTCCTGCCGGCGGGCTGGGCATCGGCATAGACAGGCTGATCATGCTCCTGACTGATCAGCCCTCGATCAGAGACGTGATTTTATTCCCGCTTCTGCGACCGTCCTCCTTAACACAGGAGTAAGAGGACGCTCCGCCGAAGCTTTAGCGAAGGCGGAGCCCAAGAAGAACTATAGATGCTTTGTGAATTATGGCTTAGCCAGCGCTATCTGAAAAAAGGCAAAAAAGAGAAGATCATCTCTTTGACCGCTTTTATTTCCATGGTCGGTATTGCGCTGGGCGTACTGGTGCTCATTGTAGTCATCGCGGTGATGAGCGGTTTTGATGTTTTCCTACAGGATAAGATGGTGGGCACCAATGCCCATGTGTTCCTTGAGTTTAATTCCATTAAGCAGAACCCGGCGCAGGTTGCCGAGGATTTGAACAAGATTCGGCATGTGGTGGCCACTGCCCCGTATATTTCCGGTCAGGCCTTTATCAAAAACGGCAAGCAGGTTTTTAGTGTAGATTTCCGGGGGATCGACCCGGCACAGCAGTCAAAGGTCACGCGTCTTAGCGAATATATAAAGCAAGGAAGCCTGAATTTAGAGGGAAACGAGATCCTGCTCGGTGAAGAGCTGGCAGGCCGTTTAGGAGTGGGCCTCGGGGAAAAAATAAACCTGGTTTCCCCGGTGACCCTCAAAGAAACGCAGTTCTTAGTCAAGGGGATATTTAACAGCGGGATGTATCTGTATGATTCCGGCCTGATCATGTCTAGCATAAAGGGGGCACAGGAGTTCTTTAAAGTGGAGCTCCTGGTCAGCGGCATTGCTATCAAGGTGGATGATATCTACAAGGTCGATGAAGTGCGTAGCGACATTTATAATAAGATGCGCGGTATCGGCCAGTTTGAGGTGCGCACTTGGGTGGATATGAACCGGAATTTTCTGCAGGCATTGAAGCTGGAAAAGGTGATGATGTTCATCATCCTGACCATGACCACGGTGGTAGCGGCATTCGGTATTGCTAGCACTCTGATCATGTCGGTGATGACTAAAGTCAAGGATATCGGGATCCTACGTTCGGTGGGGGCGAAGACCGGAAGCATCCTGCAGATCTTTATTTTGCAGGGCTTGAGCATAGGGATCGTCGGGATAATCCTCGGGCTTGTAGGCGGTGTAGCCCTGACGCTATCATTAAATAATATCGTAGATTTTATTTCCCGCTTGATCAAACGGCCATTGATCCCGAGGGATATTTATTATTTTGACCGCATCCCTACGAATATCAACACCGGGGATGTCACGGTGATCGTGGCCTGTACATTAATAATCAGCCTGGTAGCTAGTATCTATCCGGCATTTTACGCATCGCGCATCAATCCTAGCGTTGCTGTGAGACATGAATAGAATAGAAGCCAAGGCACTTTCAAAAAGTTATACTTTTGGCGCAGGCACTCTGGATGTTTTAAAGGGAGTGAGTTTAAGCGTCAAGGAAAAAGAATTTGTTGCTATACAGGGGCCGTCGGGCGCGGGGAAATCCACACTTTTGCATATTTTGGGAGGACTGGACTGTCCGGATAGTGGTAACGTATTTTTTGACGGCGCGGATATTTACGGGTTAAGCGAAAACGAGCGCGCGGCATTCAGAAATAAAAGAGCGGGCTTTGTTTTTCAGTTTTATCATTTGTTGCCTGAGCTGACTGTGTTGGAAAATGTTTTGCTTCCGGCGCTTTTGAAATCATGGGGAGAGCGTAAGCTCGCTGAAGGTTACGCGCGCAAGCTTCTGGAAAAGTTAGGGCTGTCTTTGCGGCTTGAACACAGGCCAAGTGAGCTATCGGGCGGCGAGCAGCAGCGGGCGGCAGTGGCCCGGGCCCTGATCAATAAGCCGCTGGCGTTATTCTGCGATGAGCCCACGGGCAACTTGGATTCTGAAAACGGCGATAACCTGCTTGGGCTTTTAAAGCAGCTGAATACCGAGAATCATCTGACTATAGTAATGGTGACTCATGACGCGGATATCGCCAAAACTGCCGACAGAGTCGTCCATCTTAAAGACGGAAGTGTGGTGAAGTAGAGGAGGATCATATGAAGATTTATATTAATGGTAAATTCTACGATAAGAGCAATGCCAAGATCTCAGTGTTTGACCACGGGCTTTTGTATGGCGACGGTGTTTTCGAAGGCATCCGCTCTTATAATCGCCTCGTGTTTAAATTAAAAGAGCATATTGACCGTCTTTATGAGTCAGGTAAAAGCATTATGCTTACTATTCCTCTTTCAAAAGAAGAGATGATCAAAGCGGTTGTCGCGACATTAAAGGAAAATAAGCTCTCTGACGCCTATATCCGGCTGATAGTCACCCGCGGCGAGGGGGATCTTGGGCTTGACCCGCGTAAGTGTTTCGGTAAGGCGACAGTCATTATTATCGCGGATAAGATAGCTTTATACCCTGAGAAATTCTATAAAGAGGGTTTAAGGATCGTCACTGTGCCGACTGTGCGTAACCTTCCAGAGGCTCTGAACCCACAGATAAAATCTTTAAATTACCTGAATAATATCCTGGCTAAGATCGAGGCGATCAATTCCGGGTGCGATGAGGCGATCATGCTGGATTCTTTAGGTTACGTGGCGGAGTGCACCGGAGACAATATCTTTATCGTCAAGGGCAACCATCTTTATACTCCGCCTCAGTGCATGGGGACATTGCGCGGCATCACCCGCGATACGGTGCTTGAGATCTGCCGTAAAACCAAGACCCAGGCGCATGAGCATGTGATCACCCGCCATGAGGTGTATATATCCGATGAGTGCTTTCTTACCGGGACTGCCGCGGAGATCATTCCGGTAGTGGCAGTGGACGGCAGGATCATCGGCAGCGGAAAACCGAGTAAGCTTACTTTAAAGATGATGAAGAAATTCAAAGAGGCCACCAAGAAAGAAGGAGTGCGTTACTGATGTTATGCGACGGCTGCGGTAAAAATCCGGCGACTGTGCATCTGACTGAGATCGTCAATGACCAGATGAACGAGCTGCATCTGTGTGAAGAGTGCGCGCGCAAGAAGAGCCAGGACGCGGAGCAGAATTTCGGGCTGGGGGACCTTTTGGGCGGGATGGCGGACATAAATAAAAATGAAAAAGATAAAGAGTCGGCTTTGGTAAAGTGCCCTAACTGTGGCCTGACCTACGCGGATTTTAAGAAGATCGGAAGGCTCGGGTGCGGAGATTGCTACAATGCTTTCAAAAAATATCTTGCCCCGCTTTTAAAGCGCATCCACGGCTCAAGCCAGCATGTGGGAAAATCTCCCGCTTTCGCGAAGAAAGCCTTAGGGTTAAAGAAAGGAATTGATATTCAGGAGTTGCGTAACAAATTGCAGCGGGCAGTCGAGCAGGAGCAGTTTGAGGAGGCGGCGCGCCTGCGGGACCAGATAAAGGATCTGGAAGTGAAAGGCCCGGAAGAAGGCGAGGCAGGCAAGAAATCATGAAGATAAATGACCTCTTAAGTCACGGAAGCGAATGGCTCAGGGGCACCGGCCCGAATTCCGATATCGTCATCTCAAGCCGCATACGCCTGGCCAGGAACCTGTTTAAGATCTCTTTTCCTCACTGGGCGAATAAAAAGCAATGCGAGCAAGTATTGACCGCGGTGACGGATGCCGCGTCAAGGATCGCTCTTTTGAAGCAGACCACTGTTTTTAATCTGTCCGGCATGGACAGCATCGATAAGCAGTTTTTGGTGGAGCGGCATCTGATGTCTCATGACCATGCCCAGAAGTCTGAGGGTAGGGCTGTGATCGTGGATAATGAAGAGATCGTCTCCATAATGATCAATGAAGAGGACCACCTGCGCATGCAGGTGATGCAGTCTGGTTTTAATCTTTATGAAACCTGGAATATTGCCGGTAAAATAGACGACCACCTGGCCAAGGAGCTGCCGTACGCGTTTTTGCCTGACTGGGGGTATCTGACCGCCTGTCCGACGAATACCGGGACCGGGATGCGCGGGTCAGTGATGCTGCATCTGCCGGCATTGGTGATGACCCGTCAGGCAGATAGGGTATTGGCGGCGATCGCTAAATTAAGCTTTAATACCCGCGGGCTTTACGGCGAGGGGACACAGGCGCTGGGGAATTTCTTTCAGATATCAAATCAGGTCTCTCTCGGTCACGGCGAGGACGAGATCATCGGCAATATCAACGGCATTATCCGCCAGATAATCGAGCAGGAGCATCAGGCGCGCGAACTCATGTTTTCTAAGAATAAAGCTATGCTGGAAGATAAGATCAACCGCAGCTTTGGGATCCTTAAAAGCGCGTACATTATCTCTAGTCAGGAAACCATAGAATTATTGTCGCTGGTGCGTTTAGGTTTGGATTTAGGTTTGATCAAACATATCGACCGGGCAAGGCTAAATGATCTATTTATCTCTACGCAGCCGGCGCATTTGCAGAAGATCGAGAATAAAAAGCTGACATCCGAGGAACGCGATGTCAAGCGCGCCCAGATCATCAGGAAAAGATTAGGGGTTAGTAATTAGTAATTTTAAAACTTTTACATAATTCGCCTGAATTATAATTTGGCTATATATACTCCGCCTCATAAGCGCCGCAAAGTTTCTTTCATAAACTTTGCAGGCATTCGGCGGAGTTGGCCCCTTCCTTAAAAGGTATAGGAAGGGCCACCCCTGTGGGGTTGATTCGCCTGAATTAAAATAGGACTCATCAAGGAGGTTTATGATGTTCAACCGTTTTACTGAGAGGGCACGCAAGGTCATCATCTTAGCTAAAGAAGAGGCTCGGCGTTTTAACCATGATTATATCGGCACCGAGCATATTCTGCTTGGCCTGATCCGTGAAGGCGATGGCGTGGCTGCGGCAGTGTTACAGAAAATGGGCGTGTCGCTGGAGAATATCCGTATTGAGATAGAAAAGCTTGTGCAGCCCGGGCCGACTACGCAGATAATCGGGGATATTCCTTTTACTCCGAGAGCAAAGAAGGCTTTGGAATTAGCCGCTGAAGAGGCCAGGAGTCTCGGGCATAATTATATAGGCACCGAGCATTTGCTTTTAGGTTTGATCCGGGAGGGAGAGGGCATTGCCTATCAGGTGCTGCTTAATTTAGGGATGGACCTGAATAATGTGCGAAACGAAGTGATGGAGCTTTTGGGTTCGGCATTGCCGGGCATGGGTTTGAGCGGGGCGGGTGCCGCGCAGCAAGCTAAGACTAAGACTCCGGCGCTGGATGCTTTTGGCCGCGACCTGACCGCCCTGGCAAAGGAAAATAAACTTGATCCCGTAATCGGTAGGATCCAGGAGATAGAGCGGGTCATCCAGATTCTTAGTCGCCGCACTAAGAATAACCCAGTTCTCTTGGGTGAGGCCGGAGTGGGTAAGACCGCTATTGTGGAGGGGCTTTCTCAGGATATTGTCAGTGGAAACGTGCCGGAGAACTTAAGAAATAAGCGCTTGATCACTTTGGATCTGGCTTTGATGGTCGCCGGAACAAAATACCGCGGACAGTTTGAGGAGAGGATCAAGGCGGTAATGGAGGAGATCAAGCGTTCGCAGAATATTATTATCTTTATCGATGAGTTGCATACTTTGGTGGGTGCGGGTGCCGCGGAGGGGGCGATCGACGCATCGAATATTTTAAAGCCGGCGTTATCGCGCGGCGAGATGCAATGCATAGGTGCTACCACCATGGATGAATACAGGAAATATATCGAGAAGGACGCTGCCCTTGAGCGTAGGTTCCAGACCATCATGGTCGAGCCTCCGTCAGTGGAGCAGACAGTGGAGATCCTTAAGGGTCTTCGCGAAAGATACGAATCGCATCACCGGGTGACTTTTCGCGATGACGCTTTGGAAGCCGCGGCTAAATTATCCGACCGCTATATTTCCGGAAGATTTCTTCCGGATAAAGCTATTGACTTGATCGATGAGTCAGGCTCCCGCGCGCGCTTGAATGTCCTGATCGTGCCCTCGGATATCAAGAATCTGGAAGGCAAAGTCGAGACCTTGCGCAAGGAAAAGGAAGCTTTTATCAAAAATCAGGATTTTGAAAAGGCAGCGACTTTACGCGATCAGGAGCGTCAGGCCCGCCAGGAACTGGAACAGTTAAATCGCGAGTGGTCGCAGGCAAAAGACAAGATGCGTCCGGAAGTCACAGAGGAAGAGATCGCTAAAATTGTTTCGCAATGGACCGGCATTCCTATCATCAGGCTTGAGCAGAAAGAAAGCGAGAAATTATTAAAGATCGAGGAAGAGCTGCATAAGCGCGTGGTCGGGCAGGACGAAGCTCTTTCTGCCATAGCTCACGCAGTGCGCAGGTCCCGCGCCGGGATCAAAGATCCCCGCCGCCCTATTGGCTCATTTATTTTCCTCGGGCCTACCGGAGTAGGTAAGTCTCTTTTGGCCCGCGCGCTGGCGGAGTTTATGTTCGGGGATGAGGACTCGCTTATCCAGCTGGATAT
>CAYHBB010000024.1:0-52215 GCA_964354795.1 uncultured Planctomycetales bacterium
GATAAAGACTTTTATCGTGCGCAAGGCCGCCAAGGAGCACGGGATGGCCAAACAGGTGGAAGGTCCGGCGCTTGCCGCGGGCAGTAAGGTAATTTTAGTAGACGATGTAGCTACTACCGGCAAGGCGCTGATTGAAGCAAAAGAGGCTTTAGATAAGATCGGCATAATCGCGGAAACTGCAATAGTGATCGTGGATAGAACTGAAGGTGCCCGGGATAGCTTGGCTAAGGTCGGCTTGAGACTGGAGTCGATTTTCTCCATTAAGGATTTCGGTCTTTAGTGAACGCTAAAAGAATAATTGTTATCGGAGGTGGCCCTGCCGGGATGATGGCGGCAATTCGGGCTGCCGAGCTGCGTCAGGATGTAACTCTCCTCGAAAAAAAGTCTACCCTCGCAAACAAACTTCTCTTAAGCGGCAAGGGCCGCTGTAATCTTACCAATGCTTGTGATCTTGATCAATTTCTGAAACGTTTTTCTCACAATGGTGCTTTTTTGCGTGATGCTTTTAAAAAGTTTTTTAACCGCGAGTTAATGGATTTTTTTGAGTCGCGCGGGTTGAAGCTAAAAGTTGAGAGGCAGGATCGGGTTTTTCCTGTCTCTGACTGTTCATCCAGTATTCTGGAGGTTTTGAAAAAGGAGTTAGAGAAAAATAAGGTAAATATAATTTATAAGGCGCAGGCAAGGGCAATAGTGTTAGAGAGTAATGCGGTGAAAGGGGTTGAGCTTTTGGGAGGCAAGCTGCTTCCCGCGGATAAGGTTATTCTGGCTACCGGAGGCGCATCTTACGCTTTTACCGGCTCAAGCGGGGAAGGATTGAAAATAGTTGAGGGCTTGGGGCACAAAGTTACTTCCTTGAGGCCCGGGCTGGTTCCCCTTAAGACAGCGCAAAAGTGGGTCAAAGATCTGGAAGGCTTGACGCTACGCAATATCCGTCTGACATTTACCGACGGTAAAAAAGAAATAGTCTCTGAAATCGGAGAGTTGATGTTTACCGGATTTGGTATTTCCGGGCCGCTGGTCCTGACCTTGAGCGGAAAGATCGTGGATTGGTTGGGAGAGAAAAAGCCTGTGGGCGTGGAAATAGATCTAAAGCCGGCTTTAAGCGGCCAGCAGTTGGATGCCAGGCTTTTGCGCGAGTTTTCCGCCACTTCTCGAAAGAGCATCCGTAATGTTTTAAAAGAATTATTGCCCCTAAGACTGGTTGATTGTTTTCTAGGGCTTGCTAAAATAAATCCGGATAAGCAGGCAGCCCAGGTAACTCGTCAGGAGCGTGAAATCATGGTTGTACTTTTGAAAGGTTTTCGTTTAGATATCTCAGGCTCGCTTGCGCTGGACGAGGCAATGGTCACTCGCGGCGGAGTTTCTTTAAAAGAAATAGACCCCCGCACTATGGAGTCGCGTAAGGTCAAGGGGTTGTATTTGTGCGGCGAGCTGATCGATATCGACGCCGATACCGGCGGATTCAATCTGCAGGCAGCGTTTTCTACCGGATATCTCGCCGGAGAAAGCGCGGCCCTAAGCTAGGGACGGTTCTTGAGTCAATCGAGAAGTGTCCCTTAGGCAGGGACAGTTTTGCTTCAGCTTGAGAACCGTCCCTAAAAAAAGATGAGAAAAATATACTTAGCATCCGATTCCAAGGCGCGCAAACAGTTGCTGAATATCCTTGGCTTAGAATTCAAAGTTTTGCCTAGCAGGGCAAAAGAATTGAAAAGCCGCGGCAGGTATACTTATGCTGAACTGGTAAAAGCGAATGCGGTTAATAAGGCTAAGGATGTGGCAAATAGAGTCAGGAAGGGAATTATTATTGCCGCGGATACTATTGTGGTGCAGGATGGACGGATCTTCGGTAAGCCTAAGGACTTGTCAGACGCCAAAAAGATGCTTAAGCGCCTGACCAGTAAGCCGCAGTGGCTTTATACAGGCATTGCCGTAATTGATAAGGATAAGTCGAGGACACTGACTGCTTGTGAGAAGACTAAGATCTATATGGATAAGCTTACTGACGCCGAAATCGATAGTTATTTTTGTCAGGTTTCGCCTTTAGATAAAGCAGGTAGCTTTGATATTCAGAGTAAGGGCGCTTTTTTTATCCGCAGGATCGAGGGATGTTTTTATAATGTGGTGGGCCTGCCGTTAAGGAGGCTATATTTGATGCTTAAAGATTTGGATGTGAAAATTTTTATGTTTTGCGCTGTAAGTTTTACGTTTTGCTTGATTCTTTCCGGCTGTTCCACCGAATACAATATCGTCACTAAAGAGCAGGAATCCTATATATACTCTACTGACCGGGAAGTGGCTATGGGTAAATCTATCGCCGATGCTGTGGCTCAGGAATATAAAATTGTGAATGATCCTCTAGTGCAGGAGCGCGTTGAGATTATCGGTAAGAAGATTGCCGCAGTCTGTGATAGGAAAGATATCGATTATCATTTTTATGTGTTGGATGAAGAAGAGGTCAATGCCGTATCTTTGCCCGGTGGTTACGTTTATATTTTTAAAGGGCTGGTGGATAAGGTCTCAAGCGATGATGAGCTGGCTGGTGTTGTGGCCCACGAAATCGGACATATTGTTGCCCGGCATAGTATTAAGAGACTGCAGGCTGAGCAGGGATATTCGCTGTTGCGCATACTGGTAGCTCAGGCGCCAGGCTCAACAGGTGGAGTGGGCGCTGCAGCAGATGCAGCTTTTACTGAGTTGTTGCTGGGGTATTCGCGCGAGGATGAGCTGCTGGCGGATCAGCTGGGTGCGCGTTATTCGAAGCTGGCTGGATATGATCCACACGGTATGATCAAGTTTATGAATAAACTGCAGGAGATCCAGCGGCATAAGCCGCTTCAGCCGCGCACTTATTATAAAACTCACCCCTATGTGCCGGATAGAATCAGGGTGATCAAACAGGAGCTGGGAGAGGGGATAGGGTTTGACGATTATATCAACATCGAGCAGAAATCGCATAAGTAAGTTCATAAAGTCAGGCTTGGTTCTGGGCTTGGTTTTTTGTTTTGGTTGTGCTTTAAAGGGAAAGGAGTCAAATTTGCAGAGTCCTTTTGGGGTCCTGGAATTCCTGCACTGGGATTTTCAGTGGGCAAACTATAAATACGCTAGCGAAGAAGACCTTAAGAAATCTGTGGCTTTAATGAAAGAAGCGGGAGTAGGTTGGGTGAGGATGGATTTTCTCTGGCAGGATATCGAGTCGCAGGAGGGTGAGTTTGATTTCATAAAATACGATAGGATAGTGAAAATTGTTTACGAGAATGGCATCAATATGCTGGGGCTTTTTAATTATAATTCCGGCTGGGCTGCGGCCTGCGGAAAATGGAATTGTCCTCCGAAAGAAAATAAGTTTTTCGTCAATTATGCGGTAGCGGTGATCAACCGGTATAAAGATAAAATAAAGTATTGGGAAGTATGGAATGAGCCGGATTCCGCGGTGTACTGGTCTACGCAGGACGGTTTGAAGAGCTATTGCTCGCTTTTAAAAGATGTTTATGTTGCGGCAAAAAAGGCGGATCCTGAATGTAAGATCCTTAACGGCGGGTTCGCTGAGGGGATATCCAGTATCAACCAGCTTTATGATAACGGGTCAAAGGATTATTTTGATATTATGAATATCCACATATTTTATAATCCCATGGATGCCAATGCCATCAAGGGAGTGATGAATCAAGCCAGGCTGACCTATAAAATCATGTCTAGAAATGGAGACGGGGCAAAGAAGATCTGGGTCACGGAAATCGGCTGTCCCGGAGTCAAAATTGGGATCAAGAAGGATAAGTGGTGGCTGGGTGATAACCCTACGGAAGAAGAGCAGGCCGGCTGGGTCAGCGATGTTTATACGGAATTACTTAAAGATAAAAACGTGGAAAAGGTCTTCTGGGCGTTTTTTCGCGATTGCGATAAGCACTGGGATAATGGCGTGGATCACTTCGGCCTTATCCGCTGGGATTTTTCCAGGAAACCTTCGTTCGAGGCGTATAAGAAGTGTGTTGAGAAATGGAAGAAATAATTAACAAAATAAAATGGTCCGATGTCTATGATGAGGCCCAGCTTTATAAGGCCGCTGTCAGGCTTTATACCACGCCTGTATTCAATTGGCGTAAAGCTCTGGGTGAGTCATTTGATCAGAGGAATTTCTATGATTTCGCCCGCCACGGCTTGAGTAAGCTGAATGAAATACACGAAAAACTTCAAAAGCGTACCTTCAATTTTCGCCCGGGAATTTCCATAGATTTCAATTTCAACGGCAAACACCGGACGGTTTACGTCTATCCTTGGGAGGAGCGTCTGGTTGATCTGTTGTTATATAGGGTCCTTAATCAGGCACTTGATAAATGGTTCTCAAGAAATTCCTATGCCTATCGTTTGAAGGGGCCGGGGATAGATACCTGCCAGAGAAGGATAGAATCCTGCCTTAAAACAAAACAGAAGCCGCTCTATATCATCAAAAGGGATATCACAAATTACTTTAATTCGTTTGACCACGATATACTAACCGAAAAGTTGTCCGCTCTCGTTGTTGAAAACGATTATCTTTTCAGCCTCATGAAACAGAGGATATCATTTAGCTATTTTAAACAGGATAACCTGACCGTTGCGCAAAAAGGGATCCCGTTTGGGACGGCGATTGCTTGCGTTTTCGCAAATACCTACTTAACTGAGCTGGACCGTTGCCTTGACCGGATCCCTGGCCTTTCCTACTTTAGATATTCGGATGATTTTATCTTTTTTTCAAGCGATAAAAAAGTAAGCCTTTTGGCCCTGGAGAAATTTGAATTATTTATAAGCGCGCTTCGGCTTAACGACAAAGAGAGCCAGAGATTGAACTTGTTATTTTCTCAGGAGCCAGCCGCAGATGAATATTTCAAGCCGGTAACTAAGTTTAAGCACTTGGGATTGGAGTTTAAAGCTGACGGATTGACTGGGTTGTCCCGGGATAAGGCAAGGAAGATCTGTAATATTTTCCGTTATGCGCTCAGGCGTAAAATTGGAAAGATCAGGAAGGCGAAAGATATCGATAAGAGGATGGATGCGGCCATAGAAATAATCAACAAGGTTCTGGATAACGGCATCAGGAATATCGCCATCATTGATTATTATTTAAGGCATGTCAGCGATGAGGCGCAGATCAGGTTGATTGATCGCTGGCTCGCCGAGGAAGTGCTCTCGGTGATTCTGGGTACTGGACACAAAAAAAGAAATTTTAGAAAAATAAGTTTTAAAAAGTTAAGAGAAAGAGGGCTTCCGTCATTAGCTCACCGCAGGAAGTTGATTCTTCATGGCCATTTGGAATCTTCATTTTTTGTTTGGAAGAATTATCAGGTTTTAAAAGCGCACAAAGGAACGGCTGCCAGGTGCCCTGCCAGTATTGACAGGGGCGTTTTCTCTCCGCTCCCAGGAGCAGCAGTAGTGAATCCTCGTGAGAGAGAGGTGCTGTCTGTAGATGGGCGTTATTGAAGTACCATTCCTGAAGGAATGGTGCGTTTTCGAGCCGTTCCTTTGTGCTTAATTTATGGAGGGTTATATGGGATTGGCTGGTTTATTCGGTAAATGGGGATTGTGTCCGGAATGCCGTCAGCGGGGAGCAAAGGTGTTTATGGGGCAAGTTAAGTGCCCGAATATGAGCTGTAAAAAGTACGATTCTCAGCTTGTGCCGCCTACGGAAGCGTTAAGTTATCCAAATACAGGATTTAAGTCATTTCAGGGGGATTTTCATCCCGGGTTCAATTCCTTGACTATTAAATATCGTAATTACCTCGGAGTTGATAGATCCTACGAGGTAGATAAAACTACCTTGGTTGCTAAAAGTGAATATGTTTCAGCGCAGGCCGTACCTACTGGAAAGAGGATATCCTTTAAGAAGCGTTTTATTAAGAATCTAAGTGAGGTGGAGGGTTGCGTAAATTCTCAGATCGAGGCGCAATTAGAGTCACAACGAAAAGAGATCCTGGTTACTATAGAATACAGAAATTTTAAAGGGAATGATTTAGAGCTTATAGGAGATGCAAATACCATAAAACCATACGGAGAAAGGATTTCTATAGTTATAAAGAAGTCCGGTACGAGGTTTTACCTGAAGAAAAGAAATATTCAGAATCTGGGTGAGATTGAGCGCTACATTCCGGGATAAATAAGGCGATATGAATTTCCAGAAGTAGTATTGGGGAAATTCTATGCGGAAGGAGGGAGTTGAACCCTCAAGGATTTCTCCACATGCTTCTGAGGCATGCGCGTATGCCATTCCGCCACTTCCGCGTAAATGCCCTATAAGTATAACCTAGCCCTATTCCTCTGTCAAACATTAAAAGATTGCCCCGTCTGTAAAACACTGCTATAATATTTGTTTTGACACCTGGCCTTATAGGAAAGGCCAGTGTTACACTTTCTGTGTAAGGAGAATCCATGCTATTAGACTCATTTAAGATCACTGCCACCGCGGTTTTTCAGATATTCCTGCTTGGCGGAATCGGGTATTTACTGGTAAAAAAAGAATTCCTGGGAAGCGAAGGGCTTAAGGCCTTGAGCCGCCTGACCATTGATATCACCCTGCCTGTGCTGATGTTTTGCCAGCTGATCAAGGATTTCCGTTTTGACCTATATCCTAACTGGTGGATTTTTCCGCTGTTAAGTATCGCTATCACTTTATTAGGCTGGCTGGTAGGCCTGCCGTTTCTTAAGCTCATCTCAGGCGAGGAGAAAAGGCTGCAGTTTTTAAATCTGATCGCTTTCCAGAATTCCGGATACCTGCCCCTTGCCTTAATAGCAGCGCTCCTGCCCGCGGCGCTCGCGGGAGAGATGTTCATTTATCTGTTTTTGTTTTTGCTCGGTTTTAACCTTCTCATGTTTTCCGTCGGGGCGCACACGATCTGTTGCTATAAACGTAAACAGTTTGAGCTGGCGAGCCTGTTCAGCCCTCCAGTGATAGCGGTGTTGTTCAGTCTCTTGTTTATTTTTTTCGGGCTGCAGAAATTCGTTCCGGAAGCGCTTTACAAACCTTTACGCATGATCGGAGATTGCACCTTGCCTTTGGCGATGTTCGTGGTGGGGGGGAACCTTGCGGAAATCAGTTTGGGGAGCCTTGATAAAAAGAGCTTATTTCTGGTAATTTTAGCTAAAATGGTGATCCTTCCTTTAATTGGCCTTGCGGCCATCTTTACTTTTAATATGCCGCGTTTGATCAGCCTGTTGATCCTGATTCAGCTGGCCATGCCTTCGGCCACAACCCTTTCGGTGCTGGTCAGGCACTATAAAAAGGAAGACCTTTTGATCAGCCAGGGGATATTCTTCAGCCACCTGGTCAGCATCATCACTATACCGGCATTTTTGATTATATATTTCAGGTACTTTATGCTACAATAACATGAATATTGCCACTAACCGTAAGGCGCACAGGGACTACGAAATTTTGGAGACCGTTGAGTGTGGTATAGAGCTCAAGGGCAGTGAAGTAAAGTCCCTGCGCGACGGTAAGATCAATCTCAACGATAGCTTCGCCCGGGTGGATAAGGGTGAAGTAGTCTTATATAACGCGCACGTAAGTCCTTATGCGCAGGCAAGTTACTTAAATGTCGATCCGGTGCGTTCTCGCAAGCTGCTGTTGCATAAGAAGCAGATCGGGAGGTTTGCAGGCCAGCTGGCGCAAAAAGGCCTGACCTTAGTCCCTTTAAAGGCTTATTTTAATGACCGTGGTTTTGTTAAGATAGAGCTAGGGTTATGCCGCGGGAAGAAACTTTACGACCGCAGGGAGACCATCAAGAGTAGGGAAGAGGATCTTAAGATCAAAAGAATGATGAAGCATAGAAAGTAAGGGGATAAAATGGACAGAAGAAAGCTGAAAATATTTTTTAGGCTGCACTGGATAAAGATACTCGTCGCATTTATTCTTGCCGTAATTACTACCTCGCTAACCATCTTTATAATTATTGGTTTAAATGAATGGGGCGCTATTGATGCGATTACAAAGCAGCGGACCTTCGGCGGTTTCCCTTTTCAGCTTTATATGATGATAATTGCCGGAATATTTCAGGCGTTTATGTTCGGCATTATGTGGACTTATATCATCCGCGGCGACATGACCCGCTCTTTTACTAAAACAGGAAAAATAGCGGTTAAAGGTGAAGAGATCGGCGTGCGCTGGAGCGATGTCATTGGGATGGAAGAGGCGAAAAAAGAAGCCATGGAAGTAGTTAGCCTTATCCGGGATAGAGTGGAGATCGAGAAAAAGGGCGCTCAGATTTTTCGGGGGGTCTTGCTTTTTGGGCCGCCGGGTTGCGGCAAGACTTATCTGGTCAAGGCTTTGGCTACAGAAACAAACCTGCCGTTTTTAGCTGTTTCCGGTTCAGAGTTCACCGAGATCTTTGTTGGTGTCGGCGCCAGCCGCGTGCGCAAGTTATTTAAACAAGCCAGGCAGCTATCGGAGCTCGAAGGTGGTTGCATCATTTTTATTGATGAGATTGACGCTTTAGGGTTTGTCCGCGCTGCTGATACGGGCTTTGGCGGCCAAACTGAAAGAAATACCACCCTTAACCAGCTTTTGGTAGAGATGGACGGTTTAAGAGGCAAAGATGACAATATCGTGGTTTTCGGCGCAACAAATATGTCGGAGGGAGTTTTGGACCCGGCGTTTTTACGGCCGGGAAGGTTTGACCGAAAAATAGTAATCGACCTCCCTGACTTAGAAGATAGAAAGAAGACGCTGGAATATTATTTATCAAAAGTTAGTTACGATAAAGAGTCAGCGGATTTAGAAAAGTTGGCGCGTATAACTGTTGGTTTTTCTCCCGCGGAGATAGCAAATTTAGTTAAAGAGGCCATAATTATCAGTCATCGGGAGAAAAAACTTACAATTGATATGCAAGATATAAAAGCGGCAAGGGATCGTATCTTGTTAGGATTAAAGAGGAAATTTAAAATGACTCCCGAAGATAAGGCGCGTTCAGCTTTTTATGAAGCAGGCCGCGTTCTAGTAACGTATCTGCTGGTTCCTACCAAAGACGTTTTTAAGGCTACGATTATTCCCTATGGCAGGGCTAGGGTCTCTAGCGTATTGTTGACTGAAAAAGAGGAAGTTTTAAACCGAGATAAAGATCTATTGCTGGCTGAGATCAGAATTGCTTTGGCAGGATATGTAAGCGAGAAAATAAAATTTGGCATTACCTCCGACACCGCGGAAAATCATCTGCGCCGGGCAACCGCGCTTGCCCATAGTATGATTTGGAAATGGGGCATGGGTAAAAGCGGTCATATCGGTAATTTTGAAGGCGGGTATGTTTCGCATCTAATCGCGGAAGACCTGGATAGGGATGTTGAGGAGACTATGGAGCTATGTTCTCAGGAGTTAAATAATTTACTCAGAGAGAACTGGCAGATAGTGGAAAAGATCGCAGGCGAGCTTGTTGCTAAGGATGAGCTGGATTACGACCAGATCGAGGCGATCTTTAAAGAATTCGGCAAAGAACGGCCAGCCAAAGAGGTTGTTAGCATCAAGGAAAGACAGGTGATTAAGACCGGTGTAACCTGGGATGATGTAATCGGTATGGACGAAACAAAACTTGAAGTGCGCGAGGTAGTGGAATTAATAAAAGACCGGGCTATGCTTAAGAGGGTCGGCGGAAAGATCATTAAGGGTTTAATGATGTTTGGCCCTCCGGGTTGCGGTAAGACTTATATCGCCAGTGCCATGGCTACGGAATTTGAACTGCCATTTTTATATAAATCCGGATCAGAATTTGAGCAGATGTATGTAGGCGTAGGCGCAATGCGCGTGCGCAGGATGTTTACTGAAGCCAGGGAATTATCCCAGGTTCATGGCGGCTGCATTATTTTTATCGACGAAATTGACGCTATCGGTGGAAAAAGGGCAGGCGGAGAGGGTCCCGATGTGGAAACCGCGGGAGTCAGGAATCAGACCATTAATCAGCTTCTGACGGAGATGGACGGGCTTAAAGGGAAAGACGCGCAATATAATATTCTGGTGGTAGGGGCGACAAACATGCCGGAGAAATATTTTGATCCGGCGCTGATGCGTCCCGGAAGATTTGACCGTAAGTTTCATGTGTATAGGCCGAACCTGGAAGACCGCCAGAAGCTATTCGAGTATTATTTATCCAAGGTCCAATATGACAACAATTCGATCCGAGTAGACAAAATGTCGCGTATTACCGGAGGGTATTCGCCGGCTGATATTTCTAATATTGTGCAGGAGGCAGCGATTATTTGCGTGCGCGGTAAAAGAGAATCGATAATTATGCAGGATATGACCGAGGCGATGGAGCGTATACGTTTGGGTTTACGGATACGTATGAAAAGAACAAAAGAAGAGGAAGAAATTGTGGCTTATCATGAGTGTGGACACGCGATCATTAGTTATCTTTGTAAGCCCAAAGGAGATACTTTTAAAGTAAGTATTATTCCGCGCGAACGCACCCTTGGAGTAAGTTGGACAGGGAGAGAAGAATCCGGTGAATTCAGCGAGAACGAAGCTTTAGCGTATATAATGGCTGGCTTGGCAGGTTTTGCTGCCGAGAAGATTAAGATGGGTTTTCACGGGGCCGGAGTAACATCAGATTTCGAGAACGCTTTAAGTTTAGCGCACGATATGGTATATCAATGGGGAATGGGTAAAAGCGGATTTTTGGGAAATTTTTCAGCTTTATTTCTTACACGGCAGTCTACAGAGCCTATGCTTTCTGAAGAGATGATGGCCAGGCTCGATAACGATGTCCAGGAGATATTGACTTCTTGTCTGCGCAAGGTAGAGGATATAATAAAATCGAATATGGGCCTTTTAGACAAAATGGCCACAGAGCTGATTAAAAAACAGGAGCTTGACTTTGACCAGATGGAAGAGGTTTTCAAGGAGTTTGGTAAAAGCCGAGCTAGCTGTGTTCCGAAATAACAATACATAAGATGCAATTTGAATTAAAGCGAGTTTTTAGATTTTTGGGTATTTTGTGCGCATGTCTAATCCTGATTTCCGGATGCAAAGCTAATCTTGCGGTCAGCAGAGCTGATTTTATTGAATCCTTGCCACGGATATGCAAAACTAAATACCAGGCCCATGTGACCTGTAAAGGATCCGGTGATACCATCTGGGTTTATCTTCCGCGCGCGGCTGCCAGGCAGGGGAGCGCCGGATCAAAAGAAGAGAAAAACGATTTATATCTTCAGTATGATGTAGCTTCATTTAATCCTTATAAAACAATCGATCCGCCGGAACTGAAATTTGCGGTTCAGAAGATCTTGGGAGATATACGTAGCCTTTTGCTGCATAGCAGTGATCCCTATAGGTTCTTTGTGTTGGTAGTGACCGATATAACAATAAGTGATCCGAAGATGGCTTACGAAGATTGGTATATCGGAAATTTTAACGATGTTAAGAATTATTCGGTAGGCGCTGATTTTTCCGGGGAAGGCTATAGCCGGTTGGTATTCTCTCGTGAAAAGATCAATAAGGTGAAGATGGATAATGATGGTAAAGAGATCGCTGCTTCTTATCGCGACACAAACGGCGAGCATTTAGAATATCACGATATTGTTTTAAGAGAATTTGTGGTCAAGCAGATAGAATGGCGTATCTATAAACGTTTCAGCATTGAGTACAATAAGAATCCTTTTGATTTGACCGGCAAAGAAAAAGAGGATGAAGTGTTAAAAATCATTAAGGCGGTCTTTGAGGCTTATAATTTCAAAGAATTTGATAAGATTTACATTGCAGACAAGTCTTTTCTGGGTGAGCAATCTCAGTACAAGGGTTTTTCACTTAAAGACCTTAAAGAATACAGGACGGACGGGATCACCCGGAAACCGGCCTTCTAACGTTTGTTCTTTGAATATTTGGGGGTGAAAGGGCTCGACTTAGGTTTGTTCGGTAGGAAGAGCATGTAGAGGTTGCGAGGAAGCCTCTTTAAACACCTTGCACCAATTAAACGCAGACGAAAGTCTAATAAGAGAAGCTGAAGCGATTGTTTCTCCAGTGTTTGAAGCCAAAGGTATCGGATCAGAGAGCTTGCTTTCTGGTTCGACCGAGGCTTTCGCTGGATTAGCAGTTGCTCCGGTAACTCCAGCGTTAGCTCTCGCTCAATAAGCGAGACCTCTTACCTGTCCTGCCTGGGGACAGAATAAGAGCCGATTACAGGCTGGCCTTTACAGTTTGCCTTTGGCTGTGAAGGCGAGATCCTAAAAGGATAGCCTGTGGCAATCCTGCCTAGCGGAGTGTTACAGGTTAAATTAAAAGATAGGCTAAACATGTAGCGCTTTCTATTGGAAGACTTAGGGACGGCGGTTCAATTCCGCCCACCTCCACCACATTTGCTATAATTTTACTTCAGGCAAATGGTCCCGAAGCCTGCGCCAAAAATACAAAGTCCCCGAAGGGGGTCGAAGAGATTTTTGGCGCGTTTAGGCAAGGGACAATTAGCAGCGAGTGCGGCGCCACCCCTAGAGCGTAGTGCCACCACGTTTAGACAAGGGACGCCATACAAATTAAACTTATGAAAAAACTTTACAACTTGTTTCTAGTTTCAATATTATTTGCGCTACTTTTCTCCGGCTGCTCCACCACGCCTACCAGCGAATCTTTTGCTACTTATAACGTTAATGGAGTAAGTTATCTCTCGCTGACTAATTTGTGTAACGCTAAGGGCATAGCCTGGGATTATGATACTATTGGCCGGGTTATAAGCCTTAGTAGGGGCGCGCATAATGTAGATCTTATGGTGGGAGATTCTTTTATCCTGGTTGACGGCTCGGCCCAGCATTTAAGCTATCCCGTGGACATGTATCAAGGGATGGTAGTAGTGCCGTATAGCTTTAAAGACCAGGTGATTGATGGAACATTTAGAGAATATGTAAAGCCGGGCAGAAGCTATCCTATAGCATTAAGCATCAAGAAGATCGTTATTGATGCAGGTCACGGGGGAGATGACCCCGGAGCTTTGGGCAGGACCGGATTGCGCGAGAAAGACGTCAATCTGGATATCGCCAAGAAGCTGGCGGCGATCTTGCGCCAGGATGGCATAGAGGTAGTTTTGACCCGTTCTACCGACCGTTTTATATCTTTGCCGGGCAGAGTTTCAATAGCTAATAGCTCTAACGCTGACCTTTTTGTGAGCATTCATTCCAACGCCAGCCGCACCAGAAGCCTGAACGGTTTTGAGGTTTATTATGTGGCTCCCAGCGTCAACGATTCCAAACGCGCGTATAGTTCCGCGCGCTCTGTGCCGATAGCTGTCGAACATTTCGAGCTGGCAAGCAGCTCTATGGATTTAAAAGCTATCATCTGGGACATGATCCACGTTTCCAATCAGGCTGAGTCAGTGTCTCTGGCGCGTAAGATCTGCCGGGTGATGGATGATAATTCCGATTCGCGCATCATCGGGATCAAAGGCGCGCGTTTTGCGGTGCTTAAAGGCGCGCGTATGCCTGCAGTGTTGGTTGAGACTGGGTTTGTTTCTAACCGCGAAGAGGAAAAGCTGCTGAAAAACAGCATTTACCGCCAGAAAGTAGCGGAAATAATTGCCAAGGGTATTTTAGACTTTTCTCAGGTTGCTTCAACGATGGAGGTCGCTCAGAGATGAAATCAATAGGTGTATTTGATTCCGGCGTGGGCGGGTTGACGGTAGTCAAGGAGCTGTTGCGTCAACTTCCCGCGGAGAATATCGTATACTTCGGCGATACCGCGCGCGTTCCATACGGCATAAAGTCTAAAGAGACGGTCATCCGTTTTTCTATTGAGAATATTTTATTTTTATTAAAGCATGATGTAAAGCTCATATGCGTAGCTTGCAATACTGTTTCCAGTTTTGCTCTCCCGGTGATAAAAAATCATTTTCGCGTTCCTATCGTAGGTGTGTTGAGCCCGGGCGTGCGTGAGGCAGTGTATGCTACGCAAAATAAGAGAATCGGTGTTATCGGCACCAAGGGTACGATCAAGAGCCGGGCTTACGAAATCGAGATCAAGCAGCTTGATCCGGCAGCGAAAGTGACTGCGGTGGCCTGTCCTTTATTTGTGCCATTTGCCGAAGAGGGGTGGATTCGGGGCGACGTAGTGACTACGGTAGCTAAACAATATCTAAAGCCTATTAAAGACGCCGGAGTGGATACGTTGATATTGGGGTGTACGCATTATCCTTTGCTTAAAAATGTGATCAGGGAAGTGATGGGCAGGAACGTGACTCTGATAGATTCCGCCCAGCAGGTGGCGATGGAAGTAAAAAAGATCCTGGCTGCCGAGGGTGAATTGAATAAGGGCCGTAAGGGCAGGCAGCAGTTTTTTGTCAGCGATAATCCGGAATGGTTCTCGGGACTTGCGAAAAGCTTCTTAGGCCGGCCGCTTAAGGATGTCAGGAAGGTAAATAATGTATAGCGTGGAAGTGGAGTTGCATTTTAGCTCCGCGCATAACCTGCGCGGCTATAAAGGAAAGTGCGAATCTTTGCATGGCCACAACTGGAAGATCGTGGCTGTCGCAGAAAGCCAGAAGCTAAACTCGCTGGGTATGGTCATGGATTTTCACGACCTAAAAAGTCATTTAAGGGCCATTTTGGATAAGCTCGATCACAAATACCTTAACTCGGTTCCCTATTTCAAGAAATTCAATCCCACGTCCGAGAATATCGCTAAATATATCTATGATCTCCTGAAGCGAAAGGCATCCGGCCTTAAGTCGATCACGGTCTGGGAGTCGCACAATTCTTCGGCGACATATCAAGAGTGATGAAAAGCTCTATTGTTCTTTTGTCAGGTGGGCTGGACTCAGCCACGGCGTTGTATCTGGCGCTTAGCGAAGGTTACCAGTGCCGCTGTTTGATCTTTGATTACGGCCAGCGGCATCGGCGCGAGATTGAGGCGGCTAAGGCTGTGGCGCGACGCGCCAAATGTGCATATGAAATTGTAAAAATAAAACTGCCCTGGGGCGGTTCTTCGCTGTTAGACAAGAAATTAGCGCTGAATCCGGCGTCAGGGCGTCAGATACCTGATACGTATGTGCCGGCGAGGAATATTATTTTTCTAAGTTTTGCTCTGTCATATGCCGAGGCAATCGGCGCAAAGGCGATATTTATCGGGGCGCATTGCCAGGATTATTCCGGATATCCGGATTGCCGGCCGGAGTTTTTTAGGTCATTTAGCAAAGTGATCGCAACCGGCACAAAAGCTGGCGTCGGAAAAAGAGGCATTGTGGTCAAGGCGCCGCTTCTAAACAAAAATAAATCCCAAATAATAAAGTTGGGATTTAAGCTGAATGTCCCTTTTGAATTGACCTGGTCGTGTTATAAAGGCGCCGGTAAGTCGTGCGGTAAATGTGACAGCTGTTATTATCGGGCAAAAGGATTTAAGGAGGCGGGGTTTAGCGACCCTGCTAAAGAATAATGTTGGGTAGAGTATCTGAGATATTCCACAGCGTTCAGGGAGAGGGGCTGTATCTGGGGGAGAAGCAGCTTTTTGTGCGCCTCTTTGGCTGCAACTTAAGCTGCAAGTTCTGCGACACAAAGCTTGACCGCTTTATGGAATATGAGCCGTATGAGGTGGTGGATGAGCTTAAGCTTTACGATGATTTTCATTCGGTGTCGTTTACCGGAGGAGAGCCGCTTTTACAGAAGGATTTTTTGAAAGAGTCACTTAAGCTAAGCCAGCAGCAAGGGTTTAAGAATTATCTCGAGACTAATGGTACTCTTACCGGAGAGTTGGAAGATGTGATAGATTTTGTGGATATAGTAGCTATGGATATGAAGCTGCCAAGCTCGACGGATATGGGCTATTTTTGGGGCATGCATCAGAGGTTCCTGAAAGTGGCATCCAGAAAAGAAGTCTTTGTGAAAATGATCATTTGTAAAGCAACGCAGGAAAAGTGCCTCAGGGAGGCGTTAGGGTTGATAAGAAATGTGAATAAGTCGGTTATTGCCGTGCTTCAGCCCAATAGCTTTGAGCATGATGATGCGCTGGATGCGAAAATGGAAAGTTTTAGGGATATTTGTTATGTAGAAGGGGTGACCTGTTGTATTATTCCGCAGATGCACAAGGCGGCGGGGATAAGATGAGGAAAGTGAATCAGGGGATCAGGTTATCAGGGGATCAGGTATCATCCTACGAAGGGTTGCAGAAAGGCGTCAGGAGTCTTTTGACTCCTAAAATTGAGGTCTGGGAGAATCAGTATCCGGATAAGGCCTATACTATCAGGATCGAGACTCCGGAATTCACCTGCATTTGCCCCAGGACCGGCCTGCCGGATTTTGCCGATATTGTCATCGAGTATTCTCCGAGAAAATTCTGCGTAGAATTAAAGTCTTTTAAAATGTATACCATATTTTTTCGCAATGTCGGGATATTCCACGAGCATTTTACAAATAGAATTCTGGAAGATCTTGTCCGGGCATGCTCGCCGCGCTGGGCCAAGATCACCGCGGTGGTCAATCCCCGCGGCGGCATCACCACTACCGTAATAAGGGAATACAAGGCAAAATGAAAGTGATCCCGGCGTTAAAGATCACAAAAGTTATCGCTGATTTGTGCGTGCGGGCGAATCTGTTTCTGCGCAAGGATGTCCTTACGGCAATAAAAAAAGCCCATAGGCTTGAAAAAAATCTTAGGGCAAAGAGGATATTAGCGGCAGTGATTGAGAACGCCCGTATTGCAAAAAAAGAAAAATTAGCTATTTGTCAGGATACCGGGATGCCCATTGTATTTTTAGAGATCGGGCAAGAAGTCAGGATTTCCGGTAGCCTTAAGGATGCGGTGAATCGCGGGGTAGAACTGGGATATAAGAAAGCTTCTTTAAGGAATTCCATTATTCGCGAGCCTTTAGCTCGCGGTAAAGCCGGGTTCAGCCCGGCGGTGATCCATACCGATATCGTAAAGGGAAATAAAATAAAGATCACGGTCCTGCCTAAAGGATTTGGCTGCGAAAATAAATCTCAAGTGAAGATGTTTAATCCCACGGCAAAGCTTGAGGAGATAAAGAAATTTATTGTTGATGCGGTGGAAGCTGCCGGCCCGGATGCCTGTCCGCCGTATGTCGTCGGCGTCGGTATAGGTGGCACCGCTGATTACGCCTGTCTCTTGGCGAAGAAGGCGCTTATGCGCAGAATCGGAGCCAGAAACTCTAAACTTGAAAAAGATTTGTTAAAAGAAATCAACAGATTAAATATTGGGCCGATGGGCCTAGGTGGAAAGGCAACGGTTTTGGCAGTAAATATCGAGACATACCCGACGCACATCGCGGGATTGCCGGTGGCAGTAAATATCAGCTGCCATGCTTTGCGTAGCGCCACAGCAATTATATAATGAAGAAAATATATTCTCCTTTAGGTGTAGAACAGATTCAAAGCCTGAAAGTCGGGGATGAAGTTTTGTTGACCGGTGTGATTTATACTGCCCGCGACCAGGCGCATAAGAGGTTGATTGCCGCAAAGAAATCGCCTTTGGATTTAGAGGGCCAAGTGATTTATTATTGCGGCCCCACGAATACGCCCAAAGGAAAAGTAATCGGTTCCTGCGGCCCTACTACCAGCTCGCGTATGGACGGGTATACTGCGGACTTGCTAAGAAAAGGTTTAAGCGCAATGATCGGTAAGGGCAGGCGTTCTAAAGAGGTAAGGCTTGCGATCAAGAAACACAAGGCGGTTTATTTCTTAGCTTATGCCGGATGCGGCGCGCTGGTTTCTAAGTATGTCAGGAAAGTAATGCCTGTGGCTTATCGGGATCTTGGGCCGGAGGCGATAGCGCGTTTGGAAGTAAAGGATTTACCTTTAATAGTAGCAATTGATTCAAAAGGAAAGGATATCTATGAGGCTTGACGGAAGAGGCGAAGATAAGATACGCAAAGTCACCATCACCCGAAATTATTTAAAATATGCCGAAGGATCATGTCTTATTGAAATGGGCAATACCAAGGTGATCTGCTCGGCGTCTGTGGATGAAAATGTCCCGATGTTTTTGAAGAAATCCGGAACCGGATGGGTCACTGCCGAATACGGGATGCTTCCGCGCTCCTGTCAATCGCGTATTCCCAGAGGAAAGGATTCCGGGCGCACATACGAGATCCAGCGCCTTGTGGGTAGGTCCTTGCGTTCTATAACAGATATGAAACCGCTGGGTGAGCGCACCATTTGGATCGATTGTGATGTGATCCAGGGAGACGGAGGCACGCGTACCGCCGCCATCACCGGAAGTTTTATCGCGCTGGTGGATGCGATGCATAAACTAAAAAAAGACGGGATTATCCTCGAGGTGCCGATCAGGGATTATGTGGCGGCGATCAGCGTAGGTAAGGTCAACGGCAACCTGCTTTTGGATCTGTGCTATGAGGAGGATTCAAAGGCGCAGGTGGATATGAATATAATCATGACCGGAAGCGGTAAATTTATAGAGATACAGGGCACTGCCGAGCGCGAGCCTTTTTCAAAAGAGGAGATGGATTCCATGCTTGGCTTGGCAAAGATAGGTATTGAGGAATTATTTGCCGCCCAGAAGAAGTTGGTCGGGGATATCGTCAAATAGATATGGAATTAGTGGTAGCAACAAAAAATAAAAAGAAGCTGCAAGAGATAAAGGATATTTTAAAAGGGCTTCGGGTAGAGGTCAGCTCTATCGCGGATTACTCGGGAGCACCGCGCATCATAGAGAACGGCTTGACTTTCAAGGCTAATGCCGCAAAAAAAGCCCTGAAGTTGGCGCGTTTTACCGGAAAGCTTACTTTGGGGGAAGACTCCGGGCTTTGTATTGATGCTTTGGCAGGTAAGCCCGGGATTTATTCTTCGCGTTTCTCAGGCAGTGATAAAAGCGACGATAAGAATAACGTCAAGGTTTTGCGTTTACTTGGAGATTTGCCGTTAAGCAAAAGAAAAGCGCATTATGTGGCTGCGGTGGCGATTGCGGATAAAGATGGCTTGCTTAAAGTGGTAGAAGGCAAGTGCCATGGCCGCATCGGGTTTGAATCGCGCGGTACGCGCGGGTTCGGGTATGATCCGCTATTTGAGATACCAAAATACAAAAAGACCTTCGCCGAGCTTGGCGAGAACATAAAGCACAAAATGAGCCACCGCTATCATGCTCTTAAGAAAGCGCGCGTGATCATTGAGAAATATATTGAGAAGCATAATTCCGGTTGATATAATTTTTTTATACAGGGAGGCCATATGCGGATACAAAAGTGGTTGTTGCTGTTAATTCTTTTGTTCTGTAACAGTATTTCTTATGCCGGGGAATTAGTGGCTAAAGAGGGGGTCAATTATTTCAATGCGGCAGTAGAAGCGCAGAAGGAGAGTCGTTACAGTGATGCCGAGAAAAACTATCAAAAAACAGTTTTGGCGGACCCGGCAAATAGGAGATGGCCGCTTTTAATCGCCAATAACCGCGGCGTGATGTCTATGGAAAGAGGGGATTTGCGTACGGCGGAGAAGTATTTCTTAGAGGCTTTGCAGATAGATCCCGATTTTATGCCCGCGCGGATAAATTATGGGTTTATTATCGACAAACGGGGCAATGAGCTTGAGTCTATAAAGTACTGGATGAAGCTTTTAAATATTGATCTTCAGAAACTAAAGCCTAAGAATCTGATTTTGGTTCAGGAAGAGCCGGTGGAGAAGGAGGGGGCAGCGGAAAAAGCCGCCCCGTAACAGATTTCTATGCGCGGGGCGTGGCTCAGTTTGGCTAGAGCGCCTGCTTTGGGAGCAGGAGGTCGACAGTTCAAGTCTGTCCGCCCCGACCAGCTTTGCAATCTATAACTTGTTGGCAAAGCAGTCCCGAAGGCTACCGCAAAATTATCGAAGAGAATTTTGCGGTGGTTAGCCGAGGGATAAGTTTGCCCCCGCCTCATAAAATATGCAAAAATTCTGTTCCATAATTTTTGCATATTCGGCGGGGCGAATTTACTGAAGTAGAATTATCGAAATTCAGCGCCTGCCCCTGCAGATTTGCTTTGCAAATCAATCGCAGGGACACGGCGCCTGAAGTAAAATAATTGCGCCTGTAGCTCACATGGATAGAGCACCTGCCTTCTAAGCAGGTCGTAGCAAGTTCGATTCTTGCCAGGCGCGAAGATTTCAAGCTATTTAATAGTAGGAAATCTCTGCCGCCGAGTATGCTAAAATTATCGGAGCCCCTAACTGGGGCGGAGAGAATTTTAGCATGGTTACGAGGCGGCACAAAAGGGCCCATGAAACTACGCATAAAGTTCCTTATCGCTTCCATAATCTCACTTACGATAGTTTTCAGCGCCTCGTATTTATTACTGGCCATCAAGGGCCGGGATGTTTTTATTAAAAAGCTAGGAGAGCTTACCGGTAAGAAAGTCACCCTCAGTGCATTTCAACTCACTCCGTTTCTAACCCTGCAGATAAATGACCTTCAGATCGAAGGCCTAGCTAAGGCAGAAAGAGTAAACATTACTCCGAGCATCCCGTATCTCCTCTTCGGAAATATCGCTTTAAATAATGTCAGGATCACCCGGCCGGAAATCAATATTGAGCGTTTTCCCAATAAGCCTAAGGAAGCTGCAGCTGCTCAAGGCCTGCAGGCTGCGCAAGGGCTACCAGCTCCCACTCCTGTCCCCGGTTCAGGGCAAGCCATTCCTGCGCCTGTCGTAAAGAAGCTGCCGTATATTATCTGTAAAAACATAGTTATCAGTGACGGTAAGGTTAATTTTATCGATCACACCGCAGGAGAAAGCGGTATTACCATTGTGATCAAGGATATAAGCTTTCGCTTGAGCAATTTTTATACTCTTCCTTTCTCTGGAGTGACTTCTTTTGATTTTAAGGGCAGGATTCCCTGGAATAAAGATCAGGAGGAAGGGAAAATTTCTTTTCAGGGATGGCTTAATTTCTTTAAGAAAGATATCCAGGCCAAGCTTAAGATCGAAGATATCGACGGGGTATACCTGTATCCGTATTATTCCAATTCAGGGGTGGATCTAGAAAAGGCGCGTATTGAGAAAGCCAAGCTTTATTTTTCCAGCGATATCCGTGGCCTGAATAACAATGTTACCGTTAAATGCCGTTTGGAGCTTAGCGATATCGTGCGCCGGCCTCTTGAAACTGGCGAGGGCGATGAAAAGGCGGCAAAGATAACCGATAATCTGATCGGGACGTTTAAGGCGTTGGACCAGGGTAAAATCGTGCTTGATTTCAATATACGTACAAGGCTTGACCGCCCGGAATTCGGCTTTGACAACATAAAGTCGGCTTTTGAGACTAAGGTGAATAACACTCGCGGTAAGGCCAAGGTGCAGGATGTGGTGGCCTTCTCGGGCAGGATGTTTGATAGCGCAATGCAGTCAGCCAGAGATTTATTTAAGGCAGTGGTCAGCGCAACGATGGCCCTGGGAAAAGAGATCAAGAAATCGCTAAAAGCGGTAACGGGAAGAAAGTAATAAAAGAAATCGCAGAGAGTAAATTAATCTGTTAAGGAAAAGAAAACAAAGGAGGGTGTATGTTTTGCTCAAAATGTGGAAAAGATAATCCGTGTGATTCAAAGTTTTGTAAGGGTTGCGGCGGGCCATTGACCCAGGCCGAGAATTCTTCGCCTTGTTGTTGCGGTGCGAAAAAACCTGCGGTACTTCTGATTTCCGGTGTTGTTCTGCTTTTAGCTATTGGGGGGATTGCTTTTGCTATGATGAAGAAGCCTGCGGGCCAGCAGCAAATGGCCGCGGCAGTCGGTGCTACTAACCAGGCAACCCAGCCGGCAGCTCAGAAAAAGTCTCTGACGCCTAAGGTGGTCCTGCTTATTTCCGAGCAGAATATCGAAGGCCCGCAGCGCTGCTGGTGGGCAAGCGAGGTCGATCTATCCACCACCGAAGCTTCGCTTGCGCAAAAGATCATGCAGGCCGGCTATGAGATCCTTGAGCCGTCGCAATTACGCGGTGTGGTCAATACCAGCCCTGCATTCAGGCTGGTTGGTATTTCCGAAAATGATTCCGTCCGCTTAGGAAATCTATCCAAGGCGCAGTATGTGGTCATCGGCAAAGCCGTGGCCTCTGCCGGAGGAAATGTCCCGCAGTCAAGTATGCGTTCGTGTTTTGCCAATGTTACCGCAAAGCTTATCCGAGTCAAAGATGGCAAGGTAATCGCTTATCTTGATGCCTCGGGAAATTCCGTGCACATGGATGTGATCACTGGTGGAAGAGAAGCGCTATCTAATGCCGGGTCTGTTTTAGCGGATAAGATCGTAGCTTCTTTAAACACTGAGATAGGAAAACAATGAAAAAGGATTATAATTTTAAGGACAGGCGAAAATTTATCCGTCACCCGCTGACTTTTCCTCTTAGGTATAATATTCTTTCAAATACCAAGGGTGTTTTGTCGGGTAAGAAAGAGGCCAAGTCAACGACGATAAATATCAGTATCGGTGGCCTGATTTTTAGCTCCCGTCAGGCTCTTGACAAAGGCGTTCTGATCGGTCTTAAGATGCCTTTTGGGGATAAAGTCTTCAAGGTAAAGGCGCGGGTGGTGCATTGCGCTAAAAGCCTTGATACGAAACTTTATAATGTCGGTGTAAGTTTTCATAGAGTTCACGATGCTTTTAAGGTAAAATTAATTGAACAACTTTATTTGATCAGCGAATACCGCGACCTGCGCAGTGTCCAATTAGGCCGGGAAGTCGCTTTAGAGGAGGCTTCAAAAGAATGGATAAAGCGTTATTCAGAGCGTTTCCGCAGGCTTTACTGGTAGTATTTCTTGCTGCCTTTCCTGTGCTTGGGTAAACACCGCCGAAATCAACCTTTTAACTCCATATCTAGTTTTTTATGAAAATGTAGAATAACGTGACTATGGTTATAATGACTATAGCCGCGCCATTGATTAAGTCTGTGGAGGTGAGTACGGATTCACCTAGTGGAATGTTTACGTGCGAGCATAATGCCGTTGCAAGGAATAATATCAACGACACTGCAAGGCAATAAGTAAAGGACTTCTTTATCCCCCAAAACCTTGAAAGCACCAGGAATGATACAAGTATCAGCGCGATGAATACCGGGTTAAGATAGGAGAAATGAAAGGCTTTTAACTCAAATATGTACGGCTGGATTGATTTATTGAAGACCGCGAGGCTGTTTTTATCGAAGAGAAGAGACAGCCAGCTTTGCGTATTCTGCATAATATTCTCCATGAAATTATTATAACATTAAAATGCGCGCCTTTAAGAAATTATTTTCTTGCTCTGATCGACTTAGGCGGATATAATGAATGAATTCATGGTGAGTATAGCTCCCTGGCCTGCCTGAAGTTAACTTCAATTTAACATCGGCCAGGGCAGGCAATTGGCGATTGCGGTTTTATGGACTATTACGTTTATATACTTAGAAGCAAAAAAGATAATTCTTTGTATACTGGATATACAACCGATATTCATGAGCGTCTGAAAAGACATAATAGCGGGTTGGTATTTAGTACTAAGAGCAAGGTACCATTGGAGACTGTATATTTTGAGAGACATGCAGGTTTGAACGATGCATTAAGGAGAGAGAGGTATCTAAAAAGCTCAAAAGCAAAGCGGCTTAAAGATTCTTTGAAGAAATAGTAATTATGGTGGCTATAGCTCAATTGGTCAGAGCGTCTGACTGTGGCTCAGAAGGTTTGCGGGTTCGATCCCCGTTAGCCACCCCAGTATTATGCCTCTCGACGTGGGAGGTGCGATGATAATAGCGCTGATTCTGAAGTAGGATCAGCGCTATTTTTATGTCCTAGGGGGTTAAAGAGTTAGGGCATTATTCCCATCGATGGAAGTTCTGATCTTTATGCCTGTTTCTCCGTGGCCTGGAGCATCAGTAAATCTGCCGAAATAATCTCTGAATTACGCCAATATATCTCCTATTTAATGGCGGCTATTTAATGCCAATATCGCCGAAATTTCGTATGGTTTAGATCGTTTCTGAGGCCATTAAATAGGAATTGGTAAAAATAGTGAGAGGTTTTATCTCTCTTTGGTAGGATTATTGATTAGTCGTTGCCAGGTTTCTTTCTGTTTTGCCCAGTCTAGTTCTTTAGCAATCTCATTCACTTTATACTCAGGAATATCAAATATTTTTCCGTCTCTGGAAAGAAGTATTTGCTCTTGGATTTCCGGAGCTAAGAATAACATCCCCATAATTTGACATATCCTCACATGGCTTATATTAAGCCAGCCAGCCACTTGCTTAAAGTCCTTCGCTTTGTTTTTAGAGATAAGGTTCTCTATTTGGTGTGCTAAGATTAAATTCTGGAGTAACTGTGGTTCGGATTGTATTAATCGATCCTTGGGCGTTATGGCGTGATATTTCAATTCTGCCTTAGTTACATTAAACTTGTGCGATTTCTGTGTACTATTAAGAATAAGTTCGAGGATTGCTGTTCCACCGTCATACTTTATTTCTTTAACGAGATCCTTGAGGACAGTTCTTTTTTGATCAAGGTTATAGGTTTTCCATGTTTCAGGTTTTAGTCTTTGGTCGTTTGTCAGTTTTCCGAGGCACTCCATAACCTTTGCCTCCATGAGATCGGCATTTACAAGCCTCGTAGGGCACTCCTGATAGCCTCGTTTCTGCGCATTCAAGCAGACATAATGAAAATAACGAAACTTGCCGTATTTAACGTTATGAGTAAGATACATTGATGAATTGCAGGCTCGGCATCGCAATAGCCTGCTTAATAGTCCTATATTCTTACCGATAGGCTTGCGGGTCCCGAATTTAGCAGGGTTTGTATGCAGGGCATCTTGGACTTTCATGAAGGTTTCATCATCGAGGATACGCTTATGTTCTCCGGGATAAAGCACGTTCTGGTATCTGACCTTACCTGCATAATGTGCATTTTTTAGTATTATGTCTATGGATGTATGCGAAAACTTGACGCCTCCGCGTTGCCTACCTTCGGCTAACTTACGGATTTTCGTCCTATAGCCTTTTGCGTTAGCGATTTTAGCGACACTTAAAAGCGAATTTTCTTTTAAGTATAGCTCGAAGATTTCTCGAACAATCTTTGCTTCTTCTATATTTATGAGGAGTTTATGGTTTTCTTTATCAAGGTCGTAGCCTAAAGGTACGCATCCGCCGATCCATTTACCTTTCCTTCTCGCAGCACCCATTTTGTCGCGCGTTCTTTCGCTGATAATTTCGCGTTCAAACTGCGCGAAGGAGAGGAGTATATTCAAGGTAAGGCGGCCCATTGAATTATTGGTGTTAAAATGCTGCGTTACTGAGACGAAAGTTACGCTATTCTGGTCAAAAAACTCTAAGAGTTGGCTGAAATCAAGCAGCGAGCGCGATAATCTATCTACTTTATATACGACAACGCAGTTAATCCTATGAGCTTTAATATCATCGATAAGCTTCTGCAGGGCAGGTCTGTCAGTGTTGGCTCCTGTAAAGCCACCGTCATCGTAGCTTTCAGGTAAAATGACCCAACCTTCGGATTTTTGGCTTTGGATGTAGCTTTCGGCAGACTCGCGCTGGTTATCGAGGGATGTAAATTCCTGCTCCAGCCCTTCAGAGGTAGATACGCGTGTATAAATAGCGCATTTAATTAGGGGTTTTTCTTTATCTGTCTTTTTCTCCATACTTATTCCTATAGATTAAAGAACGAGAATCCGTTCCAATGTGCGCCTGTGAGTTCAAAAGCTATTGCTGTAAGGCTGCGATAGTACTTATCCTTATATTCAAAGCCCTTATCCAGAACCTTTACGTGGATGTCTTGGCCTTTGTACTTCTTATAAATAATGGTCCCAGGAATAGGTAGTCGTTTATCTCTCATGAATGGAATAGAAACGACGTTCTTTCCGGCAGAAACCACCTGCGGCCTAAGCGCTTTATTGTTAATCGGATCGTATTTCTCAACAAGGTCTATAATCTGCATCTTCGTTCCATCCGAAAGCCCACCATCAGCCATTTCCTGCAGTTTATAGGCAATCTTCTTTATAAGATATGGCTTATTGGCGCAGGGTGCCTCAGCGACGTTAAAAAGCTCTTTATATCGCTCTTGTATTGTCGATAGGGTCGCGCTTTTTAGACTCTGTATTTGTTCTGAGATATTCTCTTTCATACGCTTGTCCTCTTGCTACTCAATAGGGCCATATATTTCGCAACAAGTCAAGGGGAATAGAGAGGTATTTTTGGTTGTTCAAATCCCAAAAAAGGCGTATAATTGATTACAAGTTGTTACATTTTGCTATATGAGAGGCGGTTATGGAAACTTTTACAGTAGAAGAATTGGCTATGTATTTAAAGCTTCACGAATATACCATTCGGCGGCTTGCGCGAGTAGGCAAGATACCGTCTTTCAAGGCTGGTGGGCAATGGAGATTTCGGAAAGATGAGATTGATAGATGGTCAATGAGATCGTCCGAGAAAAGGATAAAATAAATGAATAATTTTAAAGAACGAGCAAATTTTATATGGAGCATTGCGGACCTGCTCCGCGGCGACTATAAGCAGTCCGAATATGGCAGGGTAGTATTACCGCTTACAGTTTTGCGGCGTTTGGACTGTGTGCTTGAACCGACTAAGGAAGCAGTGTTGTCGTATTTGCCATCAACCAAAGGATTATCTCCGGAAGCCGCTGAAACGGTACTTAAGAAAAAAGCGAAGTTATCTTTTTACAACAAGAGCAAGTTTGATTTTCAGAAGCTTGTCGCTGATCCGAACGATATCGCCGCCAATCTTAGAGATTATATCAATGGTTTCTCTAAGAACGCCCGCAGTATTCTGGAACATTTTAATTTTAATGATCATATCGAGCGGCTTGATAAATCGAACCTCTTGTATATGATCGTCAAGCGTTTTGCCGAAGTTGATCTGCATCCCGACAAGATTCGAAGCATTGAGATGGGTTACATCTTCGAAGAGCTTATTCGTAAATTTGCCGACCTGTCAAATGAGACTGCCGGAGAGCATTTTACGCCTCGCGAAGTCATCCGGCTTATGGTTAATATTCTCTTTTTGAATGACAAGGATGTTCTCACAAAGAAAGGAATTGTTAAAACGCTATACGACCCCGCATGTGGAACCGGTGGCATGCTTTCTGTGGCAGAAGAATATCTTCGCGAGCTTAACCCCGATGCTGATTTGCGTGTATTTGGTCAGGAACTTAATCCAGAGTCTTATGCTATCTGCAATTCCGATATGCTGATCAAGGGTCAGAATACGGAACATATCAAGTTCGGAAATTCGTTCACAATAGACGGGCTCAAAGACGACAAGTTTGATTATATGCTTAGCAATCCTCCCTTTGGTGTCGAGTGGAAAAAGATTGAGGAGGAAATTACCAAGGAATACGAACAGTTGGGCTTCTCCGGACGTTTTGGTGCTGGACTTCCGCGCATCAGTGATGGTTCGTTTTTATTTTTACAACATATGATTTCTAAGATGCGGCCGGAAAATGGCGGTGCGCGGTTAGGAATAGTCTTTAATGGCTCGCCTCTTTTCTCGGGTGGTGCTGGAAGCGGTGAAAGTGAAATCCGCAAATGGATTATTGAAAACGATATGCTTGAGGCGATTATTGCGATGCCGGATCAGCTTTTCTACAACACCGGCATCTCGACTTATATCTGGATTGTTACGAACCGAAAAGAGAAGGAACGTAAAGGCAATATTCAGATTATTAACGCGGTTGAGTTTTTTAACAAAATGACTCGTAGTCTCGGGAATAAACGAAATGAAATCAGCGATGAGCATATTGCTAAAATTACCAAGATTTACGGTGGATTTAAGGCGGGCGAATACTGCAAAATACTTCCTAACGAATATTTTGCCTATACGCGTGTGACAGTTGAGAGGCCGTTACGCTTTAATTTTCATGCGTCGAAAGAGCGAATCGATCGGCTTAAGCAGGAAACCGGATTTCTTAATCTTGCCAAGTCAAAGAAAAAAGGCAAAGACGGCCTTAAAGAAATAGAAGAAGGTGAAAAACTACAAAAGCAGATCTTAGGGATGCTTGCGAGTATGGATACAAACAAGATTTATAAGAACCGCGCGAAGTTTGTCGAAGTTGTTGAGAAAAAAATAGAAGACCTCGGCTTGCAAATTAAGGCGCCGGTCATGAACGCAGTACTTAATGCTCTCTCTGAGCGCGATGAGACTGCTGATATTTGCTTGGATAAGGATGGCAAGCTGGAAGCGGACTCGGAACTACGCGACTGCGAAAATGTACCGCTTACAGAAGATATTGATGAGTACTTCAAGCTCGAAGTACTGCCTCACGCTCCGGATGCGTGGATGGACAGAAGTAAAGACAAAGTAGGCTATGAGATTAATTTAACAAAAGAGTTTTATAAATATCAACCTTTGAGAAGCATTGAGGAAATTCGTAAAGATATCCTTTTGCTGGAAAAAGAGACGGGAGGTTTGATGGGCGAGGTGTTGAATGGCTAAAGATCATTATGTCGCTCAAACATATTTAAGAGGCTTTGGTCTTGCTGAAAAGGAAGACTTGGTTAATGTTGTTCGAAAAAGTAACTTAAGCCGCCAAGATGCGATTCCTGTGAAATCAATTTGTTATGAGGTTGATTGGAGCTCTAACGAATATTTCCCTGAGAATCCAAGAGCAGTTGAGGATTTTCTTAAGCTATTTGAGCCGAATTGGGCCGATTGTGTCCGTAGCGTTTCTGCTGATACATATAATGTGACAACAAAGTATTTGATGTCTGGGTATCTTGCTTATTTAAGAGCATGTACTCCGACGGCCGTAAGATTGGGGGCTGGCGGACTTTTCCATATTGTTAAGAATTTGTATGATAAGTTAGAAGAAAAAGAACTGTCGAATCCTGACACGAAATATCGCGAGGTCATAGAAACAATCCGTAAGCACGGCGGAACGAAGGTTGTAATCAAAGAAGCATTCCCCAAGGCAATCGGGATTAACGCTTTAATCGGTGTTCAGAAGGTTTTTGCGACTTCACCATGGATTGTATTTAAGAATGAAACTCCCGCGCAGTTTTTGACGAGTGATAATCCGGTTTGCTTGCAATATTGGAATGATAGTCGATGTGACTTGTATTGCCCGCTAACTCCTTCTTTGGCAATAGTGATCCATCCCTTACGCGATACGGAGCCACGCGAAGCTGATAGTCTCGGATCATTAAAGCCCGAAGGCGTGGAAATGCTTAATCGGCTGATAGTGCAATCTGCAGAAGACAAGATTATTTTTAATGAACATCCCTGTGTTGAAGATATTGTAAAGGAATATCAGGATTGGCGCGTCGAATTACAAACTCTCAATATTCCGGTTGAGAGGGGAAATTTAATGATTCATCAGCAACGTTCGGTTAAGCGGACAACATATGAAACAAGGGCTATGTAAATGGGTAAACCATATTCTACGTATAAAGATTCGGGGATTGAGTGGATTGGAAATGTTCCAAATGATTGGCATTTGAATAAACTGAAATATATTTCGCGAGTGAATAACGTCTCACTGCCTGAAACGACAGATGCAAGCTATGAATTTAATTACGTCGATATTAGTAATGTTGACATTGAAAATGGATTCAATCTTGCAGAGAAGATTCGTTTTGATGTTGCGCCTTCTCGCGCCAGACGTGTTGTAAAAAAGGGTAACACTATTATTTCAACCGTACGGACATATTTGAAGGCTATTGCCTATATAGGTGATGATGTTAAAGATGTTATTGTTTCAACAGGATTTGCGGTAATAGATCCTAATGAAAATATTACCCCGAAATTTCTTTATTATGTCTTAAGTAATGAAAAATTTATTGATCGCGTTTGCGCTTTATCCGTTGGGGTAAGTTATCCAGCGATTAATTTATCGGACTTATCGAATATTATCTCGTGGTATCCGGACAAAGAAGATCAGGAACAAATCGTAAAATATCTCGATCGCAAAACTGTACAGATTGACGATCTTATTGCCAAAAAAGAGCGAATGATCGCGCTTCTCAAAGAAGAACGAACGGCAATTATCGATCAGGCAGTGACCAAGGGGCTTGATCCAAAAGTCGAGATGAAAGATTCTAATATAGACTGGCTAGGTAAAATTCCGAAGCATTGGGAGATAAAGAAACTCAAATTCAATGCGCTTGTTCAATTCAGCAATGTTAACAAAAAATCCGAAGAAGGCGAAATTGCCGTGCGTCTTTGTAACTATGTCGATGTATATTATAACGATTTCATAACTTCCGAATTAGATTTTATGGAGGCAACTGCTTCGTCGGAGGAGATTGAAAAGTTTCAATTAAGGATTGGGGATGTCATTGTTACAAAGGATTCTGAGGAATGGAATGACATAGCTATTCCGGCTTATGTTACGTCAGAGATCCCGAATTTAATTTGCGGATACCATTTGGCTCAGATTAGGCCAGATCAACGATTCATACGTGGCAAATATCTTTTTTGGGTGTTGTCTGCTAACAGCATCAATTATCAATATATGATTGAAGCCTCAGGAGTGACAAGGTATGGTCTGGGTAATTATGCGCTGAGTAATTCAATGGTGTCAATTCCGTCTCTAGGAGAACAAGAAAAAATTATGGATTATCTGGATCGTAAAACTGCACAAATCGATGCGCAGGTTGTGCGGGAGCAGAAATCAATCGGATATCTGCGCGAATACCGCACCTCTTTAATCTCTGAAGTGATGACGGGCAAAATCGATGTTCGGGAGTGTGTCGCATGAGCTCAATTACAAACGAAAAAGCTTTTGAAGAATCCATCGAACAAAACCTTATTGATCATGGCGGCTATGTAAAAGGTGATCCGAATAATTTTAGTCGGGATCTGGCGATGGATCAAATGGTGCTGTTTCAGTTTATCAAGGATACCCAGAAGAATGTTTGGGATAGCTTGGCGGTTGTTCATGGCGCAGAGGTCGAAAAAAAGTTTTTATACCGCCTTAATCAGGAGCTTGACGCGCGCGGGATGCTTGATTGTTTGCGCCATGGCGTTACTGATTATGGTAAGAAATTCACGCTTGCCTATTTTAAGCCAGTCAGTAAATTAAACCCGGAAACCCAGAAGCTGTTCGATAAAAATATACTCACAGTTACCCGGCAGGTTCATTATAGCACAAAGGACGAAAGCTCGATTGACATGCTTTTGTCTATCAACGGCCTTCCTGTGGCTACCATTGAGTTAAAAAATCCATTTACCGGTCAGGATGTGGATGACGCTAAACGGCAGTATAAATATGATCGTGACGAACGCGAGCTTTTATTCCAATTTAAGAAGCGTGCTCTTGTCAACTTTGCCGTTGATACAGATGTCATTTACATGACCACGCGCCTTCAGGGGAGCAAGACAAAGTATCTACCTTTCAATAAGGGCTATAACAAAGGTGCCGGGAATCCCCCGAATCCAAGCGGCCATAAGACATCGTATTTATGGGAAGCGGTCTTGGTAAAAGACAGCTGGATGGATATCTTGGGAAGATTTTTGCTTTTAGAAGTCGAGGAAAAGACGTTTGATGGCAGAAAATTCAAGATTGAAACAATGATATTCCCACGCTATCACCAGCTTGATACCGTCCGGAAGCTTTCCTCCGATGCTCTTGCAAATGGAGCAGGAAAGAATTATTTGATTCAACACAGCGCTGGAAGCGGCAAGAGCAATTCTATAGCGTGGCTTGCCTATCATTTGGCTGGTCTTCATGACAAGAATGATAAGCGGTTATTTGATTCGGTGATTGTTATCACCGACCGCATCGTTCTTGATAAGCAATTACAAGATACGATTTACCAATTTGAGCATAAGTCTGGAGTTGTTGAGAAAATTGACAAAGATTCCACCCAATTGGCACAGGCGCTCACCAGCGGAACAAATATTATTATAACTACGCTTCAAAAGTTTCCTTTTGTTTTGGATAAGGTTGGGGCACTGCCTAAGCGAAATTACGCGGTTATCGTAGATGAGGCGCATAGTTCGCAGGGGGGCGAATCCGCTAAAAAGATGAAAGACGTTCTTTCGGCGGTTGATAAAATCGAGATCGTATCCGAGAAAGCCGGTGAGGATGACGATATAGAAGATGAAATCCGTGAATCCATGCTTAAACGGGGCCCTCGGCCAAATTTGAGCTTTTTTGGATTTACTGCAACACCCAAGGCAAAAACGCTGGAGTTTTTCGGGCAAAAGGGTATAGACGGAAAACCACAACCATTTCATCTTTATTCTATGCGGCAGGCGATCGAAGAAAGATTTATTTTTGATGTTCTTGAAAACTACACCAGCTATCAAACTTTTTTCCAGTTATCCAAGAAGATTGAAGACGATCCGAATATGAATAAGAAAAAGGCCGCCTGTGCGATCGCGCGTTTTTTAACACTACACCCCTATAACTTGGCACAGAAAACCGAAGTCATGATTGAGCACTTCCGGCAGGTCACTTTGAAAAAGATTGGCGGTAAGGCCAAGGCGATGGTCGTGACCGCTTCTCGCGAGCACGTGGTGCGATATAAACATGAGTTTGATCGGTATTTGAAAGAGAAAGGCTATAAAGATATCAAAGCTCTTGTGGCCTTTTCGGGTACAGTGCTTTTGGATGGCATTCCTCCGGAATATACCGAACCGGGAATGAATGGTTTTGGTGAAAAAGAACTGCCCGAAAAGTTTGCTACATCCGAATATCAGATTTTACTTGTCGCGGAAAAGTATCAGACCGGCTACGACGAGCCACTTTTACATACCATGTATGTGGACAAACGGCTTGACGGCGTCAAGGCTGTTCAGACCATGAGCCGGTTAAATAGAACGTGTCCGGGCAAGGAAGATACTTTCATCTTGGACTTCGTTAATAAGCGCGAAGATATATTAGCGGCGTTTCAGCCGTATTACGAGCAGACACAGTTAAGTGATGTTACGGATCCAAACAAACTTTACGACCTTAAAACCAAGCTGGATTCGTTTAAGGTGGTCTATCAATCAGACATTGATGCGTTCTGTGCCGTATTCTTCAAGAATAAAGAATTACAGACGAAGCGCGAACATGCTCAACTGAATGCCATTGTGGATGTAGCGGTTGAGCGTTTCGAGGCGATTGAAAAAGATGAGTATAAAGAAGATTTTTCCAATACGTTGGGTGTCTTTGTTCGTCTGTATGCGTTTTTGGCGCAGATTATGCCATTTCAAGACATAGAGCTTGAGAAATTCTACGCGTATTCCCGGCTATTGTTGAAAAAACTTCCGGGGCCTGGTGGCGGAGAAAGATATCATCTCGGTGATGAAATCGCTCTCGAGTATTATCGCTTACAAAAAATAGCTGATGGTAAGATTCAATTGCAAAAGGATTCGGGTGCGGCCATCGAACCAATTTCAGAGGCCGGAACAAAGAAAGACAAAGACGAATACGCCCTGTTGTCCGAAATAATCAATCTTCTTAATGACAGATTCGGGACTGATTTTACAGAAGCTGACAAGCTCTTCTTCGACCAGATTGAAGAAGAAATGGTTATGGATGAGAAGTTAGGCGTTCAAGCCAAGACTAACACGATTGATAATTTCAAATATGGATTTGAGGATGTGTTTATCGCGAAGCTTGTTGACCGAATGGATCAGAACCAGGATATTTTCAACAAGATTATGGATGATAAAGCCTTTGCGGCTGTGGTGAAGGATTATTTACTGAAGAAGGTTTACGACCGTTTAAATAAAGACAGCGGTGATAAGTCTGAGCTGTCGTTGTTTTTTAAAGACGTGATTCCGGATGAAGTTGTTGCGGATAACCAGAAGTATGTTGATTTTCTTCCGGTGTATTCGCTTCAGGCTGTAGCGACGAGTTTTGGTAAGGAAGAGCACGTCGAAATGCTTGGTTGGAAGAAAATAGAAAATAAACGTCTGAACAAGGACATGTTTATTGCTCAGGTTGTCGGCAAGTCAATGGAGCCGACAATTCCGGATGGCAGTCTTTGTTTATTTCGTTTTGAGCGTGGCGGTTCGCGCAATGGACTGGTAGTGCTTGTAGAATCTCGGTTGGTTACCGATCCTGAAACAAGCCAGAAATTCACGATTAAGCGTTACAAGAGTGAAAAAGAAGATCTTGGTGGCGGAGAGTGGCGGCATAAGCAGATAATTCTTTCACCCGAAAACAAGCAGTTTAAGGATATCATTTTAGAAGATGTGGGAGAGGACGATTTTAAGGTGGTCGCGGAATTTATTGAGGTGTTAAGGTAATATGAAAACAAAATATCAAAGAGCAAAGAAAATAAGGGGATTTTACTTATGGCACGTAAAAAACGCAAGCAATTTATAGAGAACCCCGATCGGCATTTCGATAAAAGTGGAAAGTTTTGTGTTTACGAAATATTCCACCGATCAAAAAAGACAGTTTATTATCTGCAAGGAGGTCAGGCAAAGCATGTAAGTAGTCTTACCCTCCAAGGTTTTGAAGGTTTACCTCCCGGCCTTTTTCTTTATAAAGAAGGGTATGGGCTAGGGAAAAAAGGAACTTTTTTGCTTAGTGCGCTCAAGACGCATATTAGTTTAGGCAAAAAATTAGATTTTGTTATTACAAGCAAGAAAATTAAGTCAATCCATAAAGGAACTGTTTCAACGCGTATAACGTTGCCTTATGAAGACGTACGAAATCTATTGCAGCGACTCGGGCGAATTAATGAAGATAACAATAATGAACTTCGAGAGGCTGTCGCCTCATTTTTAAGTACCAAATTTCCTAAGAAAGTAAATATTTCCACAAAAGATTTTGATGAGTACAAAGGTGGAGAAGTTGCTGCTCTTCTTCGAAGAAATAAAGTAGCGCAAAAGTTAAACGAGGAAGATCTCGGATCGCTCAGTAATTTTTTTCCAAAGATTTTTGAGGCATCTCTAAAAGGTAGAAAGGTCGTTCGAGCCAAGCGAAATGCTCTTATTCAGAAAACGAAGAATACTACCGACAAAATATTCCTTGATGAAGTGATTAAAGAGTTTGAGGTCAAATTGAAGAAGAAAACACTTGCAGAAAGTGTTTGGCAAGAATTTCTTAAAAATAAAGTTTTTAGATTTATTTCGAGCCATGTTGCTTCCATAGAAAAACAGAATGTCAGCTTGGACATTAGTTACCCTGATTTTGTTCTTGTGGATGTGTATGGTTTTATAGATATTTTTGAAATAAAACGACACGACACTTCATTATTGGCATTTGATGACAGCCATGAAAATTATTATTGGAAACCTGAAGTAGCTAAGGCTGTGGCGCAGATCGAGGGTTATATAGATGCTGTGACACGCAATGCATCAGAATTTACAAGAGTAATAAAACGAAAAAAGCATCTGGATGTGCGGGTCATCCGACCTCGTGGGTACATTGTAGCTGGGACAAGTAAGCAATTTAAAGGAGATAAAGAATTTGAAGATTTTCGTAAGCTTGCCACATCATTGAAAAATATTAGTTTTATTCTTTATGATGAAATCCTGGAGAATCTAAAGAGGTTACGACTTAATATATAAATATATTGCTCCAATGCACTGACCCCGCATGAAGAATTATTTTAAATATACAGAATTATTGTTTCCTCCAATAAAGAGAGCCGCGTATAGCGATAGAACGGCGTGGCTTATGGCAGAGATGTCTCGGTTGGCGTATTTAATTTTTGAAAAAGATGATATTGAATTGAAGAGCGCGCTTTCGGAAGCTAATTTTGTATTAATTAGATTCTTCAATTGTGATGGGACGCAAGCATTCTTGGCAAAAAGAGACTCTGATAATATGGCAGTCTTGGCGTTTCGGGGGACAGAGAAAGAAGATCCCCGCGATATCATTACTGATTTGGATGCGAGATTTTATAAAGATGAAAAGCAAGTGAAAATTCACGATGGGTTTTTTAGGGCATTTAAATGCGTTGAGAATGATGTAAAAAATGCTGTTGAAAATTTAAAAGATTATTCACTATATCTCACAGGACATTCTCTTGGAGGGGCATTGGCATTGATTGCTACGCGTGCTTTAAATTCTGACAATTTGGCGGCTTGTTATACATTCGGAAGTCCAAAGGTAGGAAATGAAGAATTTGATGATGATATTAAGCTTCCAATTTATCGGATAGTTAATGCTTTTGATATAGTTCCCTTTAACCCGCCGACCCATATATTTGAGATACTAAATCTATTGCCATGGAAGTGGTCGAAATCCTTAGTTAAAGCATTCCATGGATATACCCATCATGGGGATATGAGATTCTTGTCTTACTGTGATAAGCCAGAAGAAGTTGATGTTATCGCTAATTATAATGAATTTTCTAGATTAGCCGGTCTATGGACACACAGAAAAGAAAGCGTAACGCATCATGCGATCGATGCTTATTGTGAAAAGTTAGGTCAATGGGCTTTAAAGCGACTTGCCGCTTAATTGGTTTAATAAGTTCAATTGATATTTTAATCTTAAGGAGTAACTAATGGAACAAAAAGAAGACCTGCAGCTTAATCGACCAGCAAAGGATTATTTTAGGCGGAAATTGAAATGCATATTCTCTCGGGTTGGGTTTATGTTTTCTGCGGGAGAGCTTGATGTTTTGGCCTATGACAGTAAGAATAAATGTTTTCATATCTGTGAAGGCAAAAGATCTTCTAATGTTACATCTGTTGGTCATGCGATTGGTCAGCTCATTGCATATATGTCGATGATTCAAGAAAGCGGATATGACTTTTTAGATCGTATATCCGAAGAAGAAAGATTAAGTTTAAGTGATTTTTCTACTTTCTTAGAGAACCGAGCAATAAATGCATGTTTTTATGTAGTATTGCCTGAGGCCAGAAGAGAGAAGCTATTAAATCCAGCTAGGCTTATGTTGAGCAATATGGGTGAATTTGGGGCTTCTATCGGTATTTTCTTTGCTTCAAGGAACAAGTGCGAGCTGGTTGTGCCGGCTAAGCCTATTTCAATAAAGATACGTAGAGTATTAGATAAGAAAGAATTCTTAGCTGAAGTGAGTCGCAAGTTCTTTGCGTTACCTGAATCAAAAGGTCTAGTTGAAAGACGTCAGTATTTTAATAACTGCTTGCAGATTAAAGAAGACAAAGGTAATCCATATCTTCATTATGAAGTGTGGACAAGAACGGCCAAGAAGACTGATAAAAGTCGAATAGTTGAAGTAGCTTTTCATTTAGAATTTGCAAAAGCGCACTTGCAGCATGAAACTACTGAGAAAAGAAAATCGCGATTAATGCGTGTCTTGGCAGTTGCGAGCAAGCAGCTTCAAAAGAAGGGCGTTGCCTTCAAATATCAAGCGCATTGGGGCAAGAGATGGTCCCGACTCTATTTCTCCTATAACATTAACCAGATTGAATTTGACGATAAGATTTTGGAAGAAGTTGTAGCTCTTCTTAAGCAACTTGTCGTTGTGTCTAAGCCTTTATTCGATAAGATCAACTGGGGTCGTCAGAGGCAGAGCGAAGAAGTTCAAGAGGCATAAACTAATAGGATACTTAACTGTTTTCATTCTAAGGCGGAAACTGTTTCGCAGTTAAGCGGAAAAGCGTGCCTGGTTCAAGATTGAGGATGTCACTTTGGGGGCGTCACCTTCACACGAATTAAATAATGAAAATTAACAAAAAAATTAAAGCTCTTAATAAAATCGAAAAACCCGTTGTAACTTTTTCAAAATCCTATTGTAGAAATATTGATTTTAGGACAATGATTAAAGCAATACCAGCCATTGGAGGTTATTTAGATAATCTTTTTGCATATAAAGGTTCCAAGATAATTCAAGAAAGAACTGATACTTTTTTTATGGAAATAGCTGATTCGTTAAAAAGGCTAGAAGTAGAGAAGATTGATAAAGATTTTTTAGATAATGAAGATGCATTTTATTTATTTCAGAAAATATATGAAAATATAATTAGATCTAACGAAAAAAGAAAAATAAGGTATTTTCGGAATATTTTTATAAATTCTATTCAGAAAGAAAAATCGAGTTATTATTTTAAGGAAAGATTTATAAATATGGTATCTGATTTATCTGTATTGCATGTAGAAATTATAAAACTTTATATAGATAACGAAAAGTTATTTGGAAAAGAAGATTTGGCAGCGAATTCCTTTACTCTAAAAAATATATCTGAGAAGCTCAGTATCAGCGAAACACAAGTAGAAGCTTTTTGTAATGATCTCTTGCGCTATAATTTACTTTATGACTACAGAATTGGAACGTATGATTACGAAAGAGGGCATTTTCGTATAACTTCTAATGCCGCAGATTTTATAGATTTTGTTATTTCAGAAGTTTAGTTTTTCAAAGGGAGAGAAAATGAATATACAAGTTGAAAAAAATGCTGAACTTATTGTTTTTAGAACAGATAGAAAATGGACAGCGAATGATTTAAGAATCCTTCTAATATGTATTTCAAAAATATATGAAATTATTTGTAAAGTTAGCATTGACAAAAGAGAACAAGCATTGTTTCTTCTCAAATACATTGAAAGGGAAAATAATGTTGCAAATGTTTTATTATTTAAGGCTTTAAAAATGCATAATTTTTCTTCGCCTCTTATTGGAAAATTCTTTGAGAAAAAAATAATACCTAATTCTCTTAAGATCAATCATATTAAAATGGGTTCTCCTGGCGATATAAGTTTTGAAGGGATAGGTGAAATAGTCAAAGAATTAAGACAACTATTTAAAGATTTGTTATTTAGGAATAGACAAGAAAAGGCGATTGGTGACTATAGAGTTCTAGAATATTATTTTAAGATGCTTAAGGCTTATGATAAATTATCCCCACAACAAAAGAAGATTTTAAGTAAGAAAATAATTATGATCGAATCACTCAAGAAACAAGGTAAGATAATAAGTGTGAATGGAAGTATTGATTTTCAGTAAGACTAAGTGATACTTCCTTATTTCCATTCTAAAGGGGGAGCAGTATACTGTGTCAGTGTTTAAGGTATACTATGGCAATAGTGAGGGGAACCCTCAGCTAAGTGACTTGCTCTCTTAAAAACTGGTACAACTTATAGGGGTAGGTCAATTTGATTATTCTTTTTACGGTATGGACACTGGAGGAGAGAGGGCTATATGAATAGGGTTAATCGTATTAATCGAGAGAATAATGAGGCAGATGTTTTACAGAAATGGCTTAGAGAAAGTGGCATGTCAGATGACAAGATTATAGAACTTCTTGATCACACACTTAAGCAGTATAAAGATATTCAACTGGTGAAAACATGTGCGATAAAGGCGGATTTAACGCCTACTGATTTTGTTTATGATGACAGAATTGAATTGGATTTTAACTTATTTTATAAGGATGATTATTTATGTTACATTTATAAGACATGGAAAGATCCTGGCTTTAGGATAGGAAGAGACCTGTTGCTTGACAAAACAATTCCGGATTTTAAACAGAAATTTCTAAGAATCGTTAAAATCTGCACATCTAATTTTATTAGTTTTGAACCGGTAGAAAATGAAGATAAAGATCAGGCTAAGATGATACTTGAAATTGGAATATATGGTGATGGATTTAATGAGAAGGTTTTAAGGAATGCGGTTGAAACACTCGAAGAATCTATAAAAAAGATAAAAGCTGTCTTGGAAGAATAATCTTTATATAACTATTTTGGGAGAACAAAGCTACTTGATAATCCTTGTAAGGATGGGATTTTTTTAGGCAATAATTGACAATTGAAGATTTATTTCTCTGGTTCAGTCAATTTAGAGAGATAAAGTTGCTTTTTATTTTCGATTTTAAGATACTTCATAATTTTATCAAGTAGTTCAGTCTCTAAGCTTTTCTCATTTACTATTTTTTCTAAGGCATTTGTATCCAGTTCAAGTACTTCATTCCATTTGTTCGATTTACGTAAAATTTCTTCTAGTTCTGTTCGATCAGGAGTCCCTTTTGAAGGAAAAGATATCTTTGTTTTCTCAGTAATTTTAAGCTTGTTCCCACTGCCCCGAATAACTGCAATTCCTTCTTTCTCGGCATAACCTATAATTGCCTCCTTAAGTTTTTCAAGTTCTGTATCAAAGGCTTCTATTTTATCCTTTAGTTCCTTCTTTTTAGCAGAAATATCAGCATAGGTATTGACGAGTTTGACGCCGTCGTCTTTAAGATATTCGTTGACCGGCAAAGCTTCCACCCGATACAGGTGTTTTCTTTTAGGACAAAGATCTGGGTAAGCGCACCACTCGCAAAGATTGCTTTCTTTGGGCAAGAATTCCTGTGTGTTCTCAATTCGGTCAATAACGCATATCGTATCGCGCTTTAATTGATCCAATTGTTCTTTGGTTCGGGTCGAGACCATTTCTTTATCGAAAACCACATAATGCCAGATGAGTTTAACATTTTTGGCGTCAGGCCAAGCATCCTGCACTCCTAATTGATATAAGGCAAGCTGTCTATCCTCATCAAAATGCTTCTGATGCGGCAGGAACCCAGAGGTTTTGTAGTCATGGATTTCGTATGTGTCATCCGGGGCCTGCGCGAGCCTATCAATAAAACCTCGGATTCTGTATTTGCCGTCACCGCCTAGGTCGATCTGGATCTCTCTTTCAAGACCCAACACTCTGCTTTGAGCGAAAGGATGGTAGCGCTTGTAATAGTCTTCGATGCACTTTCTGCCTATATTCCTGTAATCCTGGGCCGTGCGGTCTTTTTTAGTGATAATCACGGCATCGTTATATTCCTTATCCCACTGGCTTTCATAATAATCAAGCAAGTCTTTAAGGCTGTATTCGCGGCATTTTAGATCCTTATAAAGCCGCTCCATGGTTTCATGAAAACGTGATCCCGTGAAAGCCTCGATTCCTTCTTCTTCGCGCTTAATCTTGTCAATATAGCTAAGCTTGAACTGCAAGGGACAGTTTTCAAAACACTCGAGCCTTGAATGGGAATAAATAGTCATAATATTCTCTGGTTACCTCGCTTTGCTAGGGTATTTCTTGAAAAGATACAATACCATAGCCGTAATAATTAAATTGACCGCATTGCTGACGATAAATATCATCTCTTTTATGGCAATGGCACGTATAAGATAACACACCATTGTTAAAAACAGAAGCTGATAAGTTCTCTTACTTACACCTTGGGTTGATTTCTCTCGGCATGATTTAATTAACTGAGGTAAAGAAACAATTATTCCGGTTACAACGCCAATCCAGCCTATAATCTCAGTAAGCATCATTACTCCAAGAAATCAAAGCGGCAACACCATTGTTCCATTTTTTCCATTTCCTATTCTTATATCTCGTTTTTTCAGAAAAAAATCCACCCTCATCAACGAAGACCGAAACCCCTATTTTAGCTATATCTTTTTCTACAAATTCTTTTACGCGTTCCATATCTTGTTCTACGCTATGTGTGTTGCTTTTACCTCCCCAAAAAACAAAAGACTGTTCTAATTTTGATCTTGGAAAGTCTTCCACTCTTTTATGGCTTGGTTCGTATTTAAACTCGATAGCAATCTCTATTTTATTATCTCGCATTATAACTAAATCACACAATGGGCCATTTTTCCACAAACGATAATCATTAAAAATTTTGTATGGAAGTTGCCTCTTTTTTACAAGCTTTATAAGATGTTTTTGAATCTCCCATACGATATCACGCTCTTTAAAAAACTTTTTTCTAACATATTTACTTCTCAACCAGTCCAATGATTCCTTGAATAACGTTATTGCTTCCATTTTTCGTTCTCCTGTAATAATGCATGAACTTCGTTTTCATCTTTTGCTTTTAAAAATGCCTCCCGAAAATCTTCTTTTCGCAAAAAACGAGAAACTTGCGCCATAGCCTTGAGTAATTCGGGAGTATTTTTATCTCTAATTAAAGAAACCAAAATAATGCTGACAGGTTTGCCATCCAGAGAATCAAAATTCACAGGCTCGCGTGTTCGGCAAAGAATAAAGGCAAAGGGATAATTGATTTGTTCCGAATAAGCTTCTGGCAAAGCAAGTCCATTGCCTATGGCTGTTGTACCTTTTTCTTCTCTTTTCAGAAATTTCTCCAAAATCGACTGTTCATTTTCGATCAAACCTTTCTGTTTGGCAGCTTTTGCGATATTTGATAGCACATCTGCCTTGGTTTGACCTTCTAGATTTAAAAGAATTAAGTCATACATATTTTAGGGCGTATCTTGATGCTTATTTTAACCTTTAAAAGCATCCTTTTCATCCGTTCGCCATAACCAATTCCATAAGATAGTTGCCATAAAAAACAGTGAATATCAAGTCAGATATGCCTAATTCTAACACCGCACGCATACGGTGTCAATGAACAAGAAGATGTGGGATAATTCGGATTATGGAAATGGAAGCGAGGCTAAAGCTATCAGCAAGATTGCGCGAATTGCGGAAAAAGAATCATTATACACAATGGAAACTTTCGGAATTGGCAGACGTTGATTATAAGCATATCCAGCTTCTGGAAGGTAAGCATCCCTCTAGCGCAAAACTGGACACGCTTGTAAAGATCGCCCGAGCTTTTAATATTAGCATTTCTAAACTCCTTGATTTTAAATAGCCATTTTATAGATGATCCTGTAATTTGAGTTAACTTTTCAAAGGAGGAGAGTAATGGACGAATATCGCAGCCAAAATAAACTATTAGATATTAAATCCATCAATCCGCAAAAAATGGTGCTGGAGGATGATTCGCAATGGGAATTCTTGGGCGCTGCGCATCCTCCAATATCATGGCAAGCCGGCGATCAAATTATCATTGAGAAAACAGGTGGAAAATTTCCAACGTATAGAGTTATTAACAAAACCAGAGAAAAACAGGAGATAACGGCAGTTTATCTTGGAGGTGGTATTACTAAGGAGCAAATGATCGAGATAAATAAATCATTGAAAGACTATCCAGAAGAAAGACTGGATAGGGATTGGCGTATAGAAAGGCTGCTTGAAGATGGCTCTATACTGCTGGAAGACAAATCGGTATGGCAGCTGACAAATCCTGCGTTAAGAAATGAAGGGGAGTGGTATCCAAAGCAACTTGTCCGTATCTCTAAAGGCAGCTCAGGATTAAAAACTTATCACATAGCGAATTTAAATATGAATAGGCCGCCTTTTATTGCATCATTTCTAGGATTCCAAGAATAAAATGAAAATTCAAAAAGTTAAAATCGGTTCAATTAATCCTGCAGCCTATAACCCCCGCATTGATTTAAAACCCGGCGACCCAGAATACGAAAAGCTTAAAAAAAGCATTAATACCTTCGGTTATGTCGAGCCACTTGTGTGGAATAGCCGCACGGGTAATCTTGTCGGTGGCCATCAGAGGTTCAAGATTCTTATCGAACAGGGCGTTAAAGAAGTGGAGGTTAGCGTAGTTGACCTTGATCCCGAAAAGGAAAAAGCCCTGAATTTGGCCCTAAACAAGATTAGAGGCGATTGGGATGATGAAAAACTCGGGGCACTTTTGGATGAATTGAGCAAAAGCCCTGACTTTGATGTTACTCTTAGCGGTTTCGATATCCCTGAAATCAGCGAAATCCTCGATCAGCTAGAGGAAGCTAAGGAAGATACCTTCGATTTTGAGGGCGAAGTAAATAAGATAAAGAATCCTAAGACCAAAGCAGGAGATATTATTGAACTGGGGGATCACCGGATTTTGTGCGGTGATGCTTCTAAACCTGAGGATTTAGCCAGGCTTTTAAAGAATGAAAAAGTCGGATTAATGCATACAGACCCGCCGTATAACGTAGATTATTACGGAGGGGCAAGGCCCAATGAGCAATCACGTCCAGCCACACATAAATTATGGGATAGGATTTATTCGGATAATTTGCCTCAGGCTGAATATGAAAAGTGGCTCAAGACCATTTTAACCAATGCAGCAGTTTATTTGGCACCCGGAGCTGCTATTTACATTTGGAACGGCCATAAGCAATTTGGTCCGATGTATCTTATGCTGGCAGAACTTGGTTTCCATATCTCTTGTGTAATCACTTGGGCTAAGCCGACGTTTGCTCTTGGATATGGGGACTATCAACAGCAGACGGAATTTTGTTTATATGGCTGGAAGGAAGAGGGCGGAGCGCATAAATGGTACGGTCCCAACAACGAATCTACCCTTTGGCAGATAAAGCGCGATAATACAGCCGATTATATTCATCCGACACAAAAACCTATTGCTATAGCGCATCGAGCCATAAGAAACAGTTCCAAGCGGGGAGATATTGTGCTGGATTTGTTCTTGGGATCGGGAACAACCCTTATAGCAGCGGAATCTTTAAAACGAAGATGCTTTGGCACGGAAATCGATCCGGCTTATTGCGACGGGATTGTTAAGCGTTACGTAGAGTGTGCAGGGAAAGAGAAAGTTTCGTCAGAAGTATTAGCCAAATATGGCCTCACCTAAGGAGGCAAATAATATGCCAGAAGATATAAAACCAGAGAGCTATGAGAATACGCCAGTCCTTCAGATATTAAAACAGATTAAAGATGGCATTCTCGATCCTAAAAACTTAGCCCAGGAAATTCGGCAGGACTGTATTGAGCATTTGTGGTTTGTAGAAGCCCAGTCTGTTGCGAGTATGGCTCATTTGTTAAAGGTAAGCGATAAGACCATTCGGCGGGATCAAGAGCAGATTCGTAAGTGTAAAGCGCAAAAGCCGTCAGCAGATTATACCATACAGGTATTTGGGGAATTGCTTGAGAAAGCAACTTCAGTGCATGAAAACATGATGCGTCTGTTCCGCTCGCCTGACGCTTCGGTTCAAGAGAAGTTACAAGCTGGATTTTACGCGTGGAAAATTATCCAGCAGCAGATTGAATTAGCGCAGAGTTTAGGAGTAGCTCCCTCACAGGCATTCAAGATTGAAGCTAATATCCGCCAGGAAGAGGAAACTACTCCCGCGCAGTTAAAAGAAGAATTGGCTCGGCTTGAAGGTATTGTTAGCGCCAAGGGTATTGTTGACCCAAAAATTACCGAGTTGATTGAAACTGTAAAAAGACAGATTGCCCTGGCGGAAGCCAAGGCAGGGATTAAGGAGCTTAAAACTCGGATCGAAGATATTGAGAAAGGACAGTAGGCCACTTGAGCGCCAATGAAACACTAAGAGAGCTCCGCAGGGAAATAGGCCAAAATTCTATTCTTCAATTCGCCCAAACCTACTTCCCGCAGCATGTAACTCATAAGCCAGCCGAGTTTCATGAGAAGATTTGCGATCTGCTTATGGCTATGTCTGAGAAGCGGGATAGACGTTTTGCTTTAGCTGCGCCGCGCGGCCATGCTAAAAGCACGTTGGTAAGTTTCTTGTATGTGATATGGTCGATATGTTATTCTAAAGAACATGTCATCCTTATACTTTCCGCGACTGCCAAACAGGCAGAGATGTTATTGTCTAGCGTTTCTGCCGCTCTTGAAACTAATCGACTCCTACAGGAAGATTTTTCTGAAGTTTTTAATCCCAAGGAAAAGGTAAAAACCAAATGGACACAGGAAGAAATCATCACGCCCAACAATATTATGGTCGCCGCGCGGAGCGTGGGACAGGATTTTCTCGGAATAAAGCATGGCCAGTACAGACCGACTTTAATAATACTTGATGATGTGGATGGCGATAAAAATACTTATAGCGCAACATCAAGGGAGAATGTATTTAAGTGGTTCACTTTAACTGTGCTCAAGGCTAAGGATATCAAGACGGCTAATTTCGTCGCAGTTGGAACATTGCTGCATATAGATTCGCTGCTGAGCCGATTGACGAAGAAAGAAGAGTTTCCTGATTGGCAGAAGCGCATTGATAAAGCGGTTCTCGTGTTCTCTGAGTGCACGGATCTATGGCAAAAATGGAAGAATATTCTGTTAAATCAGGGGGATACCTATAATGATGAAGTGGGCCTGTACGCAGCAGATCGGTTTTTTCAGGAAAATAAGGATGCGATGCTTGAGGGCACCAAGGTTCTATGGGAAGAAGTAGAAGATTACTATGCTTTAATGAAGATTAAGGAGATCGAAGGATCATTCAGTTTTGATTCCGGGAAACAAAATGATCCAACTAATGCTAAAGACAGCCGTTATGACCCGGAGAAATTTCATTATTGGGATGATGAATTCCCGACCGTGGAAAAACTCCTTGAGTCTTTTGGTAATGACTACAGTATTATTGGCGCCTGTGACCCCAGCATTGGCGTAATGACTAGTCGCTCAGATTACTCTGCGATTATTATTTTAGCCAAGCATAGAGGCAAGCTCTATGTCATTGATGCGGACATTATGTCAAGAACGCAGGATGATTTAGTTCAAGCCATTATTAATTTCTGTAAAATTCGCCGTCCTATGGAGAAATTCGTTATCGAAGCAAATTTATTTCCAGAACTCTTATTAAAGACCGTGACTGAACGGGCCTATAAAGAGAATGTCATCGCGCCTTTTAAGGAAACACGTAATACTAAGAACAAGGAATTAAGAATCTTTGGGATGGAGATATATATCACAACAGGCACAATCTTATTTTCTCGAAAGCATGGGGTTTTACTCGATCAGCTCAAATATTTTCCCCGCGGTGATCACGATGACGGGCCGGATGCTTTGGAGATGGCTTTACGAGAAGCAGAATTGAATCAGTCTGGTTTCGTGATTTTAGATGAAGATAAGAAGGACCGCCACGGCAGGAATATTAACGATAAGGATTATGGACGGACAACCCCGGAAGAGGATGCTCAAGATGAGGATGATGAGGATGATGAGGATGATGAGGATGGTGGTGGCGGGACAACTCATATTGTTAGTTTGAAATAGTTCGAAGACTGGTTAAGCACGGGACATTAGGGACAAAATAGGCATGTCCGTAGGCGCGGTAGGACATTTTATAACTACTTATACCGCAAAGCTTTACAACTTTATGTCCCTTGAAAAAGGGACAAAATAGGACAAATTACACGAGGGAACAACTTCTCTAATCCTCGAATTCTCTTGATAATCGTTGTATTCAGTCTTATAATACTTACTTGTAAATAGCGAGAGGTTTCTACTCGGCTCATACGAGAGGGACCCCAGTAAATTCTCTCTCCTCATCAGATGAGAGAGGCAAATAGCTATGATTGTTTAATGCGATCATGGCTATTTTTATGTTCTAGGGTGTCAAAGAGTTAGGGCATTGTTTTCCGACGAAGTTATTACTTTTAAGTAGCATTCTCTTTTAGTATCATAAATCTCTCCCAAGTAAGCCAACAATTCTCCAAAAGGGCGCTAAGTATCTCTGATTGGCTCTATTCGTAGTAAATGCTTTATCGGTAGTTTATCTATTGATCAGGATCCGCAGAAAAGCCATTTACTAGGAAATCGGTAGAATTTCATTGACAATTTGTTCTAATATGTTATAATTTACAATATCCGAATATTGTAAAATAAGGAAATAGAATGCAAGAACTTGCCTATAAAATAAAAGCAGATTTCTTAAAAGCTTTAGCTCACCCTGTGCGTCTTCAGATAATTGAATTTCTTAAGAGTGGCGAAAAGAACGTAGGTAGTATTATGAAGGCTTTAAACATACAGCAGTCGAGCCTTTCGCGGCACCTGACGATTTTAAGAGAGGCTGGGATATTGAAGTCCAGGCAACAAGGCACAGTTATCTACTATAATATTGAAGATCACGATATCTTTCATGTATTGCGTCCGATTGCTGATATGTTGCGCAAGAAACTCAAAAAGACTGAAGCGGTGTTAAGCAGCCTGGGTAAAGAAAAATAAAGCTTTAGGAAGAAAGTGAGGAAGAAATAGGGGAAGTAACAGATACTGGGGCCCTGGTGAACTAAGAAGCGACTTTGAGTCAGAGTAATGGCTTTATTTAATATAAATTCAATCTTTCGATATTACAAAGATTTGTAGTTTCCCCACCAAGGCCTCTTTCAATAAGCCGTTTCTAATTAAGGACAGCTTTATTTTAGAGATTTTTTATGAGTAATAGCAATATTTTATTTCTTGAGGATAAGATAAAGCTTATTGTTGCCGGAGCCATATGTGTGGCAAAGGATAAAGTCAAGAATGATGCTTTGTTAGATAGAGATTTAAGAGCGGATTATTTAGATATGGCAGTTATACAAATGAATTTAGAAGATGAATTCGGTATTGTTATTCCGGATAAAGATATAGCCGATAAGAATAAGGTTTCAGAGATTATAGATTATATAAAGAAAAGGACAGATGATTCAGTTTCAAGGTAGGAATATAAACAGCGAATTTGATTTATTGAAGGTAAAGGTTCAAGCAATTGATTTTATTAAACCTATCAAATTCGAGAAAACAGACATCGATAAATTAGCAGATTTAGTATTCGAATTAGCTAAAGAGCTAATTTTTGATCAGATTGATGCCTACATCTGCCTAAACTGTTATAAGTTGGAACGGAAAAAAGGCTTAGAGATGTATGTTTATAATAAAAATATGTCTCTAGAAAAGGCGCAAGAAGCTTTAAACAATAACTGTAATTTAAGCAAAAAGGGCATATTTTTAGACATAAAATCAGGATTTTTAGATAAATTTGATTTAAAAAGAGAGCTAAAATCAGGTATCGAGGTTAATATTCTTAAGTGGTCAAAAGTATAGAAGAATTTACCATCCGGAAGAAAAAAGCAGGACAGGTAACTTTTGAAGGCGATTGTGAGAAAAGAGTTAGATGCAGATTCTAAATTCGCGTGTGAACTTTGTTCTAAGAAAGTCGGAATGATAATAAAAATGTTTAAAGTAAGTGATAAAGTAATCCATAATTCTTATGGTCTTTGCGAGATTGCCGCAATCGAAATGCAGAATACTTATTATGGTAAACAGGATTGTTACATTATCTATATGAACAAAATTAAGATAATGATTCCTGTCAGCTATGCCGAAATGTTGCGTTATCCTATAAAAAAGGAAGAGGTTGCAAAGGTTTTCGAGGCGTTTGGTAAACTTGATGAATTGCCAGATACACTACCTTATAAAGAGCGTATTGAAGTATATACTGAAAAACTAATAAGTAATGATATTTTAAAGATTGCCGAAGTGTCAAGAGACTTAGCTTTTTTAGATACTGTAGATAAATTAAAAGGACCGGAAAAGAATCTGTTTGAACGTGTCAATAATATATTATCTGATGAAATTTCTTTTGTTCAAAATATCAGTAAACATGCGGCGCAGAGGCTTATTCATAGTGCCTCAAAAAATATTAGAGAGAGAGCAAAATGCCGGAAAAAATAATTTTAAAGGTAGGTGATATAGTAGAGTATTCTTATGGCCGCAAGGGCCTGATTGAAAAGATCCGTATAATCTCTACTGGAGAATTTGTTGAGGAATATGCCCATGGTGATGACGGCAAGAATTTAGTATTAACCTTAAAGAATGGGCAAGATATAGTGAATCTTTGGCTTAAAGATACGCCCGTCCATAAGGTAACAGAAAAGCAGGGAAAAGGATAAAACAATGCCCGGATGAATACGTACTATTGAGGGGAGAGTTTTTGTAATCGATCATGGCAAGAAAGAAATTTCTCTTGCTATTGAAGAAATCGTAAGCGGCGCGACTCAAAAGAGGAAAATAGATTTTTTCCTGGATCCAAATGTCATGATTAAAGATAATTCTAATCAGCAGATGAAGCTTGTAGATTTAAAGGTAGAAGATAGGGCAGAAATTGGTTATACAAGAGATAAGTCTAAAAAGACAGCTTTATTTATTAAAACTATAGGTTAATTGTCTATGGAAACCTTTGACTTAGGAATTGCCTGGGACCGGAAAGAGGATAATGAGTTTGTGGAAGGGCTAAATGATTATGCCCTCAAAGTGGGGTTAAAGCCTTATTTACTCCATGGGTATAATTTCTATGCTTCTTTAAAAGATATTAGCGAGGGTAATATTCATTTTCGCCTTTTTCTTAACCGTACCTCAGGGGATGATCCGGTATTTAGTGGCTTGTCAGATTTCTTGAAGCGGAAAGGTGTTACTTTTATAAATCATCCGGATAATGCAAAAAAATCAGCAGATAAATCTGAAATGCATTCTATGTTTATAAGTTATGGTTTGCCTATTCCTAAAACAGTTTTTTTAAAGCTTCAGGAGGAAAGGCAAGCCCTAGAAGCGAAGATCCAGCATGTCTCTGTTCCATGTGTACTTAAGTCAGCATCTGGTTCTGGTGGTGATAGCACAGCCCTGAGTATCAATTCTTTAGATGACGCTTTTAGATTATTGGGACAAGAAAAAAATAAGTGTTATTTTGCACAAGAGCAGGTTTTGCCGATAAATCTGGAGAATAAACCCGCTTGGTTTAAGGTTTTATATTGCTTTGGAGAAATAATTCCTTGCCGATGGCATCCTGTAATTCGGGAGTATGAGACGCTTTCTTTAAGGCAAATATATCGTTTGGGATTACATGAAATTTGGCCCATAACAAAGAAAATCAAACAGGCATGCAGATTGGATTTTTTCTCTACAGAGATAGTTATGAAAGAGGATAAGAAATTCTTGGTAGTTGATTATGTCAATGATCGGCCCGATATGCGTAAAAAATCTAAATTTAATAATGGCATGCCCGATGAAATAGTCAATAAGGCTATTGAGAATATTATATCTTATGTGAAAAGGAATTTAAGATAGGTGGGCTATAGAATTCTAGATGAGAAGGTACCTACTTAAATGCCCAGAAGCTACGAAGTGAACAAAAAGCTTGAGAGAATCAGTAACGTTTCAGTTTTAGATATTGAATTAATTACCGGTAAGCTTACGGTATGGCGTAAGAAAAATGAGCTTGAAAGAGTGGTTGATGTATTGACTACTTTTTTTATTGCAAAAGGTGCCCATATTAAAGATGTCTATGGCCGTATTGTACCTCTTCCTAAGATTAAGCCGGGTAGTAGGGTTACCGTTGATTATGTGAAAGAAAAAGATGGTAGGTTTATTGCTTCAAATATTGTGGTAACAGTTAAATCACATGGAAGGAGGTGAGGAGAAATGATTAAAGTAATGAAGCTCGTGCTAGTGTGTTTAGCAGTAATTGGGATGGTGGGGATAGCTATTCCGGTCTATTCTCAGGAAAAAACGGAACCACAGGTTATTTCGGTTTCAGGAGATGTAGTTTTAGTGGATCTGGTGAAATCCGAAGTGGTGGTTAAACAGCTTAAAGACGCAGTTTCCAGCACTTATGCGAATACTGTCGTTTTGGTTGTGCCTGAAACAAAAATCTCCAAAGGTGATGTCATCTTGAAGCTTTCTGATTTGAAGGCAGGAGACAAAGTAACAGTGAAATATGCTGTCGATGTATTGGGAAAACAAAAGGTAGAGAGTATCTCTGTAGAAGTTAACGAAGTAGTACCAGCTAAATAAGAAATTGGAAACAGATAGCGGCGGTTAAGTGTCGTTATATTAGCCGCCGCTATTATTGAATAAGTTAAAAGCTGGCCAAAATAATTAATATACCGATTATATAAAAGGGGGTGAGTAAGATGGCATTCGATAACTTTTCTAAAGTTACAGCAAACTGGAGTTTTCCAAAGGTTGATGAGGAAAAACTTCAGCAGATGATTAAAGGAAAAGCTTACCACATATGGGAACGGAAAGGAAAACCTTCTGGTAAAGATTGGGAGAATTGGCTTCAGGCAGAAAAACAAATTCGTGCAAAATACAAGTAAAGAAGGTGAGTAAAAATCGCAAGGAAGAGGAAGGTTCTGGTTACGCCAGTGACGTTACAGAAGACAGAAAGCCAACCCACACAGACTCCGGAAGATGCCAAAATTATAACCGGTTTTTAAGAGAGATAAAAACATAAGTAACGATATGTCCGCCTCCAAAGGGCGGACATATCGTATTCATTTGTTTCTCCAATAGTTACGTCATTCCTAGTCAAAAAAGACCGGACAAAACGGACAAATTTAGCGAGGAATTACCTCTCTAAATCCAGAATATTCTTGATATATCAAAGTATTGAGCCTATAATTGACCTTGTGAATTCAGAGAGGTTTCCTCCTTGTGAAGTACTAGAGGGACCCCAGTAAATTCTCTCTCCTGTACAGAGGAGAGAGGCAAATAGCCATGATCAATCGCAACGATCATGGCTATTTTTATGTCCTAGAGTTAGGGGCGCATATTTAAAAGATATGTGGAATACTTATAAGCCTATCATTCAAAAATATCCAAGGATTTCTTTGTTCGAAGAAAGGCGCCTAATTCATAAAGCTCAAAAAGGCTCGAAGAAAAGTAAGGATGAGCTTGTTCTTCGCCATATAAGTTTTCTAATCTTTAGAATCCACAAAGTGGCATTTCCTGAGCTTGTTCAGCGCTTTGGAGAGGATTTACTTGAAGAAGCCATTATAATAGTTTATAATAAGATTGAAAGTTACGATCTCAATTATTGCGATAAGCAGGGCAATCCACGTCCTGTAAGATTTATCTCTTATATCTGGAA
>CAYHBB010000025.1:0-47969 GCA_964354795.1 uncultured Planctomycetales bacterium
GGGGTCACGGTGCATTTTGTAGATGAAAAGATGGATCACGGCCCGGTCATCCTTCAGCAGGCGGTTGCGATAAATAAGGCTGATACTCCGTCCTCTTTAGAAGCGCGTATTCACAGAATAGAACACAAGCTTTATCCTTTAGGCATCAAATTATTTGTCGAAAAGAGATTGAAGATTAAGGGCAGGAAGGTTGCTATTCGATAGGTTTTGCCCAGATCGCCGCGCGATTTAGAATGATCCGCTTATTGGAGATCAGGTTGTTCAGTTCAGCCTCGGAAAAATCCTTAAAGTCGTAAGTCTTCACAGTCACTGCGATTATTTTCTCCACTTCTTTATCCACATTCGCGTTTTGTTTTACTTCCGGTTTCTGGAATTTCATCCTGATGCGGTTTAGTATTTGGGACGCGATAAAATCCGGCATGGTGATATCCCTGTAATTTATGGTGACTCCGGCTTTGTCGCCGATGACTTCGGGCGCTACTTGCGTATCCTGCACCGTGCGGTGCTGGAACTCGGTGTAGGAGAGCAGGCCGTAGGCTACTTTCTTGATATCAAGAAAGTAGTATATTTCCCTGACCACAAAACCGTTCTTGATATCCGCCATGACTACCGAGAAGAATTCTATACCTTCTTTTTTCTGTGGCTTCATGCTAAAGATTATGCGGTTGATCACCTGCCAAATATAGATACGTTTTTGTATTGCGTCTTTACTGTATATGACACTTTGGGCTTTTTCCGTCTCAGGCACTACCCGGATCAGGTAATCGAGCTTTAGCCTATGATCTACAAATCCCCCCTTATCTTCTTCTACCGCAAAGCGTTCAATAAACTTCTCCGGCTTCTTTTTCTTGTCCGGCTCAGAGACCATGTCTTCGACCGGGATGTAGATCCAGACAGTTGAGCCGGTCATTTTGGCAGTGACATCCATTTTGTATTCGTTTTTGCAGATGTCGTGAATAGCCTCGGGGATGCCTTCTTTGAGGTAGGAGTATTCTTTTTTGTATTCGCAGCCGGAGGTGTTTAAGAAAAGTAGGGAAAGGTTAAGAAGAAGGACGAACCTTACCAAATTCTTTGAATATTGCTTCGATCTCATCATAGTTAAGTTCGTCTTTATTGACAAGTTCCTTTGCTAGGCATTCTAGGAGCGGCTCTTCTTTTTTGAGGAGCTCGGTCACTTCTTTAAGGCACGATTGCAAGATATCTTGCACATCGCTATCCAGCTTGGTCTTTATTTCTTCGGACATCATAGGAGAGCCGGTCCTGTCTGCCGGCAGGCCATGGAAATTACCGATTAGCCCGGATCTGCCCATGCCAGCCATCCACACCATCTCGTGGGCGATAAAGATAGCCTTGGCAAAGTCACCGCCTACGCCGGATGTGGTGAATCCAAGTTTTATTTTTTCCGCAGCGTAAGAGCCAAGTGATATTCTTATTTCAATCAAAAGCTGTTTTTGGTCTTCAATGAGTATTTCCTCGCGCTCCGGCACCCAGGTGGCACCTCCGGTGTGGCCGCGGGGAGTGATGGTGATTTTAAAGACGTCTTTTGAGGCAGCCATGAGATAGGTGATGATAGCGTGCCCTGCTTCGTGATAAGCTATTTGCCATTTCTCTTTTTCGCTAAGCTTGATTCTGCGTTTGATGCCTAAGTAAATGCGCTCCCGGGCATCGTCGATATCCTTCATGATGACCACATCGCGTTTATTGCGTATAGCGATAAGCGTAGCTTCTCTGACGATGTTGGCGATATCCGCGGGAGTGTTGCCAACGGTGATGCGGGCAAGTCGGCCGACTTTGACGGACTCTTGCTCGAACTTTACGTCTCTAAGGTAATACTCAAAGAGCTTTTCTCTGTCCTCAAGGCTGGGTTTATCCACATAGATCTTACGGTCAAATCTACCCGGGCGCAGCAGCGCTGTATCCAGAAAATCTTCAGGGGCGTTAGTGGCGCCGATGATCACGACATTGTAATCTTTATCTTTAAGCCCGTCCATTTCCACTAAGAGCTGATTTAAGGTCTGGTTGTGCTCAGTGGTCCCGCCAAAGCCTTGATCTAGCCCGCGCTTAGCTCCCACAGCATCCATTTCATCGATAAAGATGATGCAGCCGCCTTCCAGCTCCGCAAGCTGTCGGGCTTGTTTAAATAAGCTGCGTATTCTTCCCGCGCCTACGCCTACAAACATCTCGACAAATTCTGAGCCGGACATGGAAAGAAAGGGTAGCTTTGCTTCGGTGGCCATGGCCTTAGCCAGGTAAGTTTTACCGCATCCTGGGGGCCCTAGCATGAGGATGCCTTTAAGGATTTTTCCTCCGATACGTTGTAGCTGGGCGCGGTCAGTGATCAGGCGTACTACTTCCAGGGCTTCCTGTTTGGCCTCATCCATGCCGATGACGTCTTTCCAGGTGATACCAACGGACTCACCGGCAATGGCGCTTTTCTTGCTCTGGGTCATGGTCTGGGAGCCTTTTTTAAACTGCGCCCAGTAGATCATGTAGACGAAAACAAAGGTCTGTATCAGCCCCACGACAAGGTAGATGAATACCTGCATGGGTGTTTGGGCAAGCTGTGTCTGGCGCAGGTAGGATTCCGAGTCAAACCACGCGCGCAATCCATGGTAAAGAATCACCACTAGCAAAATGGTAGCCATGAGTGCAACCGTGATGACGATGGCGCGTACCCAGTAAAGCCGTATAAAATATTTTAGTTTTTTCTGGTTCATTTAAAGACTTCCTTTGTATAAAACACAATATCACAAGGGGTTGGCTTAGTCAAAGGTATTTTTTTCCAAAAGCAATTCCTCTTGACGGCAATTCTTTGCAGTGTATAATATGTGAACCCCGCCTCATAAGCGCCGCAGAATTTTACTGGCGCAAAGCGCCGTGAAATTCTGCTGGCATTCGGCGGGGTAATTCGCCCCGCCTTGGCGGGGCTCATTAAAGGAGATAAAAGCACATGGCAAAGATCAAGAAAGTAATCGGACGCGAAATCTTAGACTCAAGGGGTAACCCTACAGTTGAGGTGGATATAATCCTGGATAATGGTATTTTAGGGCGCGCTGCTGTTCCTTCAGGGGCTTCTACCGGTGAAAAAGAAGCTTTAGAGCTAAGAGACGGGGATAAGAAGAGATATCTAGGTAAGGGAGTTTTAAAGGCTGTCAACAACGTAAATACCGTAATTGCCTCAAAAATCGAGGGTTTAAGCCCTGATTTCAGAGAGACAGACGCTATTTTGATCAAGTTGGATGGAACTGAGAATAAGGCTAACTTGGGCGCTAATGCTATCCTTGGCGTATCCATGGCTGTGGCTAAGGCTGCGGCGCTGGATAAGAAAGAGCCGTTGTATAGATATCTGGGCGGAACAGATGCTAAAGTCCTTCCGGTACCTTTTATGAATATCTTAAACGGCGGCATGCACGCGGATAATAATCTGGACCTTCAGGAGTTTATGATCGTGCCAATAGGCACGCCTAAGTTTTCCGAGGCCCTGCGCGTGGCCACTGAAGTTTTTCATAACCTGAAATCCCTTCTTAAGTCTGATAAGCTCTCTACTTCCGTCGGAGATGAAGGCGGATTTGCCCCGAACCTTACTTCTAATCATCAGGCTCTGGACCTGATCATCCAGGCAATTGAAAAAGCAGGATATAAACCGGGTAAGGATGTTTCTTTAGCCTTAGATTGCGCCGCCAGCTCCTTTGCCAAAGGTGATTTCTACACTTTCGAGAATTCCCAGAAGTCATCGGCAGATTTGATAAAGATTTATGAAAGTTGGCTAGGTAAGTACCCGATAATCTCTATCGAAGACGGTCTTTCTGAGTTTGACTGGTCAGGCTGGATCGAGATGACCAAAGCTATGGGCAACAAGGTGCAGTTAGTCGGCGATGACATCTTTGTGACTAACCCCAAAATATTCAAAAAAGGCATTGCGGAAAAAATCGGCAATGCTATACTTATAAAAGTCAATCAGATCGGTTCTCTCTCAGAAACCTTAGAGGCAATTGAGATCGCTAAAAAGAATAATTACAAGGCGATCGTGTCTCATCGTTCAGGCGAGACAGAGGACACCACCATCGCTCATCTTGCGGTGGCGACCAATTGCGGACAGATCAAGACTGGTTCGCTTTCCCGCACAGATAGGATTTGTAAGTATAACGAGCTTCTTAGGATCGAAGAGGAGCTGGGGTCAAGCGCGGTTTACGCGGGAACTCTTTGGAAGTAGTCGATGCTTTCCACATTAAGAAAAGCATTTTGGTTGTTTGGAGTAACGTTTTTTCTGTTAGTGATGTTTCTGCCCGGGTACACAAAATTGCAGGAACTGCGGGATAAGAACCGGGCATTGGAAACAAAGATCAAGCGTTTGAATATTGAGAACGCTCTTTTGCAGCAGGAGCTATCGCGCATCGCCGATGACCCTGTGTATCAGGAGCAGATCGCCCGGGAGAAGATGGGTGTGGTGCGTAAGGGTGAGATACCTGTCAAGATAGTACCTGAGAAAAAGAGATAGCGAATTTTTGCTAGTTGGATATTTTGCATTGTTCTTTAAAAAGATTCGCGGGGTGGAGCAGCCTGGTAGCTCGCAAGGCTCATAACCTTGAGGTCGTCCGTTCAAATCGGGCCCCCGCAATAAATGAGCGCTTGGCTTATGGAATCCTTTTATGGATGACATAAGCCAATGCGCGAATTTATCCCGACAGCTGCGCAAAAAATTTCAAAGAAATTTTTTGCAGCGCTTTGCTGTCGGGACATTCATACAAGGGACCACCACATTGCACTTAGCCTGTCATGAAAATGACGGGCTTTTGTTTTATGAGGGTAGCTACACTGCTCTCCCTCGCCTTAGCGCTTGCAGATTTCTTTCAAAATCTGCTTCGCAGGCTCGGGATTAATTCCGGCATATAAGTTACGTCGTCCCGTTTAGCGGGACTCCGTAACTTATGCCGTCATTAAAAATCGGGCTCCCGCAATTGAGCACAAAAATGGGCCAGCGTTTTTTGCTGGCCCATTTAGCGCACCTTGCCATATCGGATTGGCAAGTGCGCACTTGTGTGCGAAATCCTGCGAGTGCCCCAAAAATATCGAAGACCCCTAAGTGGGGCGAAGAGATCTTTGGGGCGTTTACGAAGCAGGGTAAATACAGACCCGCCGAAAGGCGGTTTTTTATTATCCCGAAGCCTACGAAGTCCAATTTCACGGCAACCCATGAAATTGGACGAGTGTTTAGGCGAGGGACCATCAAGATCCATAACCTAACTAGTTACGGCTTTTTTGTTGCTATTATTTTCCCATTTAAGTGATATAATTAATGCAAAGGTGCATTTAAAATCTATGGGTCTGTTTGATTTCTTTAAGAAGAAAAAAGCGCCGCTGCCGGAAGCGCCTAAGGAGCACAGGCTGTTGCCGAGATGGAAGATTTCAGCGCTAGCTAAAATAAGGCTTAGCGCAGGAGCCACCCATGTGCCTTGCGAGGTAAAGGATCTGAACATGAAGGGCTGTTGCCTGACCTTGGAGCAGGTACTACCTGATGGATGTGCAGAAGTAGAACTATATTTTAATGAAAAATATTTCTTTGATGTTGAAATAGCCATAGTCTGGCATAAGGAAATCGACAATAAGCATGTCTATGGCATAAAGTTTACCCGTGTCCGCGACGCGGATAAAGAGAAAATGTTCCAGATGATGCGGGAGAATTTCTCCGGGCAGCTCTGGAAGAATATATAACTAACAAGGAGGATAGATATGAGATCGATTATGTTGGGTTTGTTATGTTTGGTTATTTCCGGCTGCGCCACGACAAATAAAGAATGCATCGGTAAGGCTCCTAGAAGTAGCGAGGCAGATGTTACTATTATCGATACTACTTGGCTGAATAAGGTGATCAATATCTTTAGCGAGGAGCTCAAAGCCCGGCCGAATCAGCCCGGAATTTACTATAATCGTGCTGTGGCATATTATTATAAGAAAGAGTATGATAAAAGTTGGGATGATGTCCGTCAGTGTCAGAAGCTCTCCGGTACTATCGATCCCGCATTTCTTAAGAAGCTAGGGGTCGCTTCAGGGGTGAAAGAATAAGTGCTCTTGAAAGATCTCTGGCAGTTTAGTGACAATCATGGCAGTTTTAATTCCGCTGCCGTCCACCGAATTAATAGCCTGTATTTTCCCCTTTGTAATGAGGAGTTGATGTCTTCGGTAACGCCTGACCTGCACGGTGATATCAAAAGCGGGCAGAGTACGTTTTTACTTAGCCCGGTTTCCCGTATAGACTTGACCGCCTCCCGCGCCTCGCGTAACTTCTGGGTTTATATCGATAAAAATAAAGTTTGGTCGGCAACCGGAGTCTCAAAAGATTTCGCGCAGATTCGCAAGGATGAAGTCTCGTTTGAGGCCGGCCTCTTGTGGCAGAAAGTCACCCGCGTTAATATTAAGGTAGGCCTTGAGGCCGAGATACTTTCTTTTACGCCCAGCTCTTCGGAGCCGGTTGAGATAATGTTCGTCACTCTGACCAATATTTCCTCCCGTAAGATCTCTTTTATTCCTACAACGGCTATTCCCATGTATTGCCGGGGAGCCAATGCTATCCGTGACCACCGTCATGTGACTTCTCTTTTGCAGCGTCTTGACCTTCATGAGTTTGGTGTTATTTCTAAGCCCACGCTTTCCTTTGACGAGGCAGGGCATAAGCCGAACGATTTACAGTATTTTGTGCTGGGCTGGGATGAGCAGTTTAATTCTCCGCAATATTTATATCCCACGCAGGAAATGTTTTGCGGGGATGGAGGAGACCTTGAGGCTCCGGAAAGCGTAATCAACAATATTTTGCCCACGCTGGCTAATTATCAGGGCAGAGAGCCAATGGGAGCTTTGCGCTTTAGCCGCCTGACGCTGGGTGCCGGCAAAAGCATCAGCATAACTATTGTGATGGGCATTTCAGAAAGTAGATTAGAGATAGATGCCATTGTTAATAAATTCTCAAGCACCCAGAAAGTCGCGGAATCATTTTTCCTGACTAAATCCTACTGGAAAGAGAAATCTGAAGCAATCAGTGTAAAAACAGCGGATACTGATTTTGATAATTGGCTGCGCTGGGTGAGCATTCAGTCGACTTTACGCAAGATTTTTGGATGTTCATTCCTTCCGGATTTTGATTACGGAAAAGGAGGCCGCGGCTGGCGCGACCTTTGGCAGGATTGCCTGGGTTTGATCTTAAGCGAGCCCAATTCTGTGCGGGAAATGCTGGTCAATAATTTCTCAGGTGTGCGCATTGACGGATCAAACGCTACTATTATCGGTAAAAAGCCGGGTGAGTTCTTGGCGGACCGCAATGATGTCTCCCGGGTCTGGATGGATCATGGCGTTTGGCCATTATTGACCTTGGACCTATACATAAATGAGACCGGTGATCAGGGGATCCTTTTTGAGAAGATCACCTATTTTCGTGACCAGCATGTTTACCGTTCGCGGGTTTGCGATAAGAGTTACAAGTCGAGCGATGGAAACAAGCTTAAGACTGTCTCGGACAAGATCTATGAGGGGACAATTTTTGAGCATTTATTATTACAGAGCCTGACCCAATTTTTTAATGTCGGCGCTCACAATCACGTGCGGCTTGAGGGCGCGGACTGGAACGACGGATTGGATATGGCTAAAGAGTTTGGCGAGAGTGTGGCATTTTCCGCCATGTATGCCCATAACCTTAAACTTCTGGCTGAATTATTGTTGAAAACAGGAGCAGAAAAAGTAGAGTTGGCCCAGGAGATAAAGCTCCTGCTTGGCAAGGTCAACTATAACGGCATCAAGATTAAGCAGAAAATACTTGATGTTTATTTTAGCAAGGTTGAGTTTGGAGTTTCCGGGAAGAAATTTGCCATTGCCAGCGCGGTTTTAGCCAAAAACTTGCTGGAGAAGTCTGATTGGATGATGCGCCATATACGCAAAAGCGAATGGCTAAGGGAAGGGTTCTTTAACGGTTATTACGATAATAATAAAAAGCGCGTAGAAGGGAAGCAGGCAGGTGTAGTGAGAATGACTCTGACCGGTCAGGTTTTCCCGATCATGAGCGGCGTAGCGCAGGAGAGGCAGATTTGTTCTATCTTAAAGAGCGCCAAGAGTTTTCTGCTCGACAAAAAGTTTGGCGGATACCGCTTAAATACCGATTTTGGTGATGAGCAGCATGCTTTAGGCCGGGCTTTTTCTTTTATATATGGAGACAAGGAAAACGGCGCGATTTTTAATCATATGGTAGTGATGTATGCTTTCGCCCTTTATCGGCGCGGATTCGTTAGCGAAGGTTGGAAAGTCCTCAGCTCTATTCATAAGATGGCGCTGGATACATCTAAGAGTAAGATTTATCCTTGTCTTCCGGAGTATTTCGACGCAGAGGGCCGCGGTATGTACTCGTATCTGACCGGCTCAGCCAGCTGGTATATGCTTACACTTCTGACGGAAGTCTTTGGCGTGAAAGGTAGAAACGGCGATCTGCTCATTGAGCCGAAATTATCGTCGGAGCAGTTTAAGCACGCCTCGGAGATATCGATCAAGCGAGTATTCGCCGGCAGGAAATTACGTATTAGCTTTATTAATCCTAAGAAGCTTGACTATAAAAAATACCGCATAACTAGCGCAACCCTGGATTCCCGCAAGCTCGCCGTTGCCGATTCAAAGCGTCTCGTCATCAGCCGCAAAACCCTCCTAGCTATCCCTCCCAATAAGCTAATTACTATTAATGTCGTTTTAGGATAGGGTTCTTTAGCCGCCCCTATTGGCTTTCTCGCTCATATTCATGGCGGGTGGGCTTGTCTTGGCTTCTCGCGGGGGCGCTTGTTTTGCCCCTGCGAGGCAAAACTTCGCTCGGCCTGCGGACCTCGCCTGCACGCCGAAGGCGGGCGCCATGCCCGCTCGGTCCTCGGACGCCCCGCTCGAAACCAAGCCAAGCCTCCCGCCAGCTGAAGAGATTCACTCGGTAGGTTTAGCGGGTGACTTGGCTTGATCCGAGCACGGCAAAAGCCGCGCGCAGGACAAGCCAAGGCAGGACCCGCTAAACTATAATATATGAGGTCCTTGAGTGAGCAATTCACTAGGGGTAGTTATGCCAGTTTTCGTCCTAATTTCATTTGCGAAAAGGGGATTTTCTGCTATAATCAAGGTTTCCGGAACAGCTTACACCCGGCCTTAAATGAAAGGCCGGTATTCCGCTTCTGCGGAAGGAGAGCGCATGATCGAACGTTATTCGCTACCCAAAATGAAGGCTATCTGGCAGGATGAGTTTAAGTTTCAGACCATGCTGGCCATTGAAATTCTTGCCTTAGAAGCTCTCGCCAAACAGAAGAAAGTTCCGCTACAAGCAGTCAGCCGAATCAGAAAGAAAGCTAAGTTTAACCTCAATAAAATCAAAAAGATAGAAGAGAAGACCCAACACGATATCGTGGCTTTTGTCACCAATGTCTCGGAGTATATTGGTCAAGACGCCAAATATCTGCATATGGGCTTGACTTCTTCTGACGTAATCGACACCACCCTGGGCGTGCAGCTTGCTGCTGCCACAGATATATTGATCGAAGATGTGGAAAAGCTGCTCAAAGTACTGGCTAAGAAGGCGCGCCTGCATAAGGATATGGTGTGCATTGGCCGCACCCATGGAGTACATGCAGAGCCGACTACTTTTGGCCTGAAGTTAGCGCTTTGGTACGATGAGATGAAGCGTAATTATATCCGTCTCAAATTAGCCAAAGAGGAAATCTCTGTGGGAAAGATCTCCGGGGCAGTAGGCACATTCGCTAATGTCGATCCGGAAGTCGAGGCATATATATGTAAGAAGCTTGGGCTTAAGCCCGCTAATATATCTACCCAGATAATCCAGCGGGATATTTACGCTGTTTTTATGGCTACTTTGGCAACTGTCGGTTCGAGCCTTGAGAAATTCGCTACCGAAATCAGGCACTTGCAAAGAACCGAGGTTTTAGAAGCTGAAGAGCCTTTTGGCAAGGGTCAAAAAGGTTCCTCTGCTATGCCGCATAAACGTAATCCCGTTATCTGCGAAAGGGTCTGTGGTCTGGCCCGGCTTTTGCGCGGTAATACTCTGGCTGCTATGGAAAACGTGGCTTTATGGCATGAGCGGGATATATCGCATTCTTCGGTTGAGCGGGTGATTTTACCTGATTCGACACTGGCTTTAGATTACATGCTGAATAAATTCATTCAGGTTGTTGAAGGCCTGCAGGTTTATCCTGATAACATGCTGGCGAATCTGGCCCGTACCCACGGCCTGATTTTCTCGCAAAGAGTGCTTTTGGAATTGATGGAGCGCGGTCTGCCAAGGATGAAGGCCTATGATTATGTGCAGCGCGCGGCGATGAAGACCTGGAAAGAAGGCTCGGATTTTAAGCAAAACCTGCTTGAGGATGCCGACGTGCCTAAATATCTAACCTCCAGGGATCTGGATAAGATATTTAATTTGGATTATTATCTACGAAACGTAAATAAGATCTTCCGTAAGGTAGGATTATAGATGTTTACTGTATTCTTTTTATTATTTAAGCAAGAGAAATAATCCACTATTTTCTCCCTACCCACAATTTTGGAGCCAATGTGTCCTGGAAAATTGAAATAAGGGATTTGCCTGGTATTTTTGACGCTGTTGGCCAAGGTATCAAGAAGGATATTTTTGATCTGGGCATAACCGGGGTCAGAGATGTTTCTTTTGTGCAAGTCTTTACTCTCGAGGGAAGTCTGTCTGAAGAGCAGGTGCGTAAGATTTGTGAAGAGCTTCTGGTGGATCCAATTGCGCAAAGCTATAAAATAGTGTCAGAGGGCAGGAGCGTCAAAGCTTCAGGAGAACGCATTGTTGAAGTTGCCTATAATCCCGGGGTGATGGACCCGGTTGAGGAGTCAACCTTAAAGGGTATCCGTGACTTAGGGGTTAGTGGTGTAACCGCAGTAAAAACCGCAAAGAAATATTTGATCAAGGGAAGGCTTACCGATCCGCAGCTAAAGACAGTATCCGAGAAACTCCTTTATAATAAACTTATTCAGCATGTGGTGTCAAAGTGTCAAAGTGTCAGAGTGTCAGAGGGCACAGAGGCGGGTTATCAGTTTGAGTTGATCACTGTTGATTTGCTGAAAGCTTCCGATAAGAAGCTTATGGAACTAAGCAGGCGAGGTCAGCTGTTCCTTAATGTCGACGAGATGCGCGCCATAAAGAATTATTTTAAGAAGCTCGGCCGTAACCCCACGGATATAGAGCTTGAGAGCGCTGCGCAGACCTGGTCGGAGCATTGTTATCATAAGACCTTCCGGGGTAAGATAGATTATAAAGAAGTGTTCGGCCGCAAAGTCACCAGGAAGAAAATAGACAATCTTTTAAAATCTACTATCATGAAGGTGACTAATGAGCTGAAGAAGCCCTGGTGTGTTTCGGTCTTCCACGATAACTCCGGCATTATCAAATTCGACGATAAATATAATATTTGCTTTAAAGTGGAAACGCACAACCATCCTTCGGCGCTTGAGCCTTTTGGAGGGGCCAATACCGGAATCGGCGGAGTGATCCGCGATCCTATGGGCACCGGTCTGGGAGCCAAACCGATCCTTAATACCGATGTATTTTGTTTTGGCTCGCCGGACTATCCTTTTTCTAAATTGCCCGTGGGCACATTGCATCCCAAGCGGGTGATGAAGGGCGTAGTCGGCGGAGTGCGCGATTATGGCAACAAGATGGGTATCCCAACAGTCAACGGAGCTATACTTTTCCATAACCACTTTGTGGGTAATCCCCTGGTTTACTGCGGCACAGTGGGGATCATGCCTAAGGAGAAATCTTTTAAGCAGGTCGAGGCCGGAGACTTCATCGTGGTGGTGGGCGGACGCACCGGGCGCGACGGAATACACGGCGCGACATTTTCGTCGGGTGAGTTGACCCATGAGTCGGAAAAGGTCTCGAGTGGCGCGGTGCAGATAGGCAATCCCATTCAGGAAAAGAAAGTTTTGGATGTCCTTTTGCAGGCGCGAGATAAGAATTTGTACGATGCTATTACTGACTGCGGAGCAGGTGGGCTTTCCAGCGCTATAGGTGAAATGGGTTCGGATTTCGGCGCGCGGGTGGACCTGGATAAGGTGCCCCTTAAATATACGGGATTATCCTATATGGAGATCTGGATCTCCGAATCCCAGGAGAGGATGGCCCTGGCTGTACCTCCCGAAAAATCAGATGCGCTGATCGAGCTCTTTAAGGCTGAGAATGTCGAGGCCGCAGTCATCGGTGAATTTACCGATACTAAAAAGTTAGAGCTTAGTTATCAGGGGGACTTAGTCTGTAATATCGATATGGAATTCCTGCATAAGGGCAATCCTAAAATTGAAAAAAAGGCTGAATATGTCCATCAGCATCATCGTGAGCCTAAGATCCCCTTGACCAGGGACCTGACCCCGTTTTTAGAGAATTTACTTTCCCGTTATGATATCTGCTCCAAGGAGTGGGTGATCCGGCAGTATGACCATGAGGTGCAGGGAGGGACTATTTTAAAGCCCCTGACGGGGATAGTCAATGATGGGCCTTCGGATGCCAGCGTGGTTAAGCCGCTACTGGATTCCAAGAAGGGGGTCATTGTTTCTAACGGCATAAATTTCAGATTTGGTTTTCTTGATCCTTACTGGATGGCAGCATCTTGTATTGATGAGGCTTTGCGCCAGATCATTGCTGTAGGCGGGTCCTTAAAAGAAGTAGCCATTTTGGATAATTTCTGCTGGGGTAATCCGGATAAGCCGGACAGATTAGGCAGTTTAGTCAGGACTGCTTATGGCTGTTATGATATTGCCCGCGGTTTTGGTGTGCCGTTTATTTCCGGCAAGGATAGTTTATATAATGAGTTTACCGAGCATGGCAAGTCTATTTCTATCCCGGGAACGATCCTGATCTCGGCGATCTCGGTGATGGATGATGTGGAGAAAACTGTTTCCATGTATGCTAAGGAGCCCGGGGACCTGGTTTATGTGGTCGGTGAGACTTCTGATGAGCTGGGTGGTTCGCATTATTTTGATCTATTTGGGGAGCTGGGGAATAATGTGCCGAAGGTGAATACTGATTTAGCTAAAAGAATATTCAACGCTTTGTCAGTTGCTTCCGGCAAAGGCTTGATTAAAGCCATGCACGATTGTTCAGAAGGTGGGATCGGTGTTGCCGCTGCAGAGATGGCTTTTAGCGGCGGATTGGGTATGGAGCTATTTTTATCAGAGGTCCCGTATAAATCCAAGGACTCCAGAAACGACTTTATTCTATTTTCAGAATCAAATTCCCGGTTCATAGTCGAGGTGGCTAAGAAGGATCAGTCAGCATTTGAAAAAATATTAAAGGGCCTGCCTTTTGGTTTGGCCGGATGCGTCAGCAAGAATAAAATATTTAAAGTGTATGGTTTAGATGGGAAAACCTGCATAAAGGCCGGTATCGGAGAATTGAAGGAGTCCTGGCAGAAACCATTGAGATGGTAGAAAGCGAGTGAAGATGAGAAGAAGTACAAAAGCTCTCAAGGAAGATTTTACCAAAGAAGACCCTTGGCGGGTATTTCGTATCATGTCAGAATTTGTAGACGGGTTTGAAGTCCTGTCACAGGTTGGAAAGGCGGTTTCCATATTTGGTTCCAGCCGACTGCAGCCGGGAAATAAATATTACAAATTGGCAGAAGAGACGGCGTATTTGTTAGCCAAAGAAGGTTACGCTATTATTACAGGCAGCGGACCCGGGATCATGGAAGCAGGCAACCGGGGAGCTCAGCGCGCCGGAGGAAAATCTATCGGATTGAATATTCAGATACCTCTTGAACAAAAGGCTAATAAATATGTGGATACTCTCCTGGATTTTCATTATTTCTTTGTGCGTAAGGTGATGTTCGTTAAGTACGCTAAGGCTTTTGTGATCATGCCCGGAGGCTATGGAACTCTGGATGAGTTCTTTGAGGCTATTAATCTGATCCAGACGTTGCGCATCCGCAAGTTCCCCGTCGTGATCCTGGGAAGAGATTACTGGAAGGGTATGGTTGAGTGGCTTATGGCAACAGTTTTACGCGATGGATGCATCAGCAAGGAAGATCTGAATATTTTTACGGTAGTAGATACGCCTAGGGAAGTAGTCAAGGCGATAAAGAAATTCTATAAGTCCCCCTCGAAACGAGCGGGATAAATCGAAAGATAGGTGCGGGATGGCAAGAGTTAAAGTTTGCGTCCTAAGGACTGCCGGGACCAATTGCGATAAGGAAACTGCTTTTGCTTTTGCGAAGGCAGGGGCTGTGGCAGACCTAGTGCATGTAAACAGCCTGGTTTCCGGAGCAAAGGATCTGCATGAATACTCTATTCTGGCTTTTCCCGGAGGATTCAGCTATGGCGATGATATTGCCTCAGGCAAGGTGTTTGCTAATGAGCTGCGTTGTAAACTGGGAGAGGATCTGAAGAAATTTATTAAGGACGGGAAACTGATCATTGGCATCTGCAATGGGTTCCAGATCCTGGTGAAAAGTGGATTGCTTCCCGGAAATGATTTGTTGAAGCAGGAGACCAGCCTGATTATTAATGATTCCGGGAAGTTTGAGGCCAGGTGGACTTATCTAAAGACGCAAAGTAATTGTATCTGGACTAAGAATCTACCCAAAGTGATTTATCTGCCTGTGGCTCACGGAGAAGGTAAGTTCGTCGCTAAAGATAAAAAGATCATAGAGCGGCTTAAGAAAAAAGGGCAGATTATTTTTCAGTACTGCGATGCCGAAGGTGAATTTGCCGGATACCCGCAGAATCCCAACGGCTCTATTGATCATATCGCAGGGATATGTGACGAGACCGGAAGGATCTTGGGCCTGATGCCGCATCCGGAAAGGCATGTGTTGCGCCAGCAGCATCCCCGCTGGACGCAAAATAGAAAGAATATTGAGGGCGACGGATTTCAGATATTCAAAAATGGCGTTGATTACGCAAAGAAACATTTTTAGGAGGTATACGTATGAGTGGCATATTCGGGGTTGTCTCCAAGGAGCGTTGCCAAGAATATCTTTTCTATGGCACGGATTATCATTCGCACCTGGGAAGTCAGTTTGCCGGTTTAGCGGTATTCGGAAGCGAGTTAAAGCGTAAGATCCACGATATTCGTGGCAGCCAGTTCAAGACCAAGTTTTACGAAGACTACAAGCACATGGATGGCTCCATGGGAATAGGCGTGATCAGCGCCAAAGACGAGCAGCCGATTGTGATGAATTCCAAGTTTGGAACTTTCGCTATCGTCACCAACGGTTTTATTGATAATTCGCAAGCGCTTGCAAAGGAACTATTCAAGAAAGGCTATTCTTTTAGCGAGGTCACTGACGGCAAGGTCAACCTTACTGAGCTAGCCGCGAAACTTATCATCAGCGGAAGCTCTATTCCTGACGGCATAGAGCGGATGTTTGAAAGGATCAAGGGCTCTTGCACGCTTTTGGTATTAAGCAAAGAAGGTATTTATATCGCTCGAGACAGGCTTGGCTATACGCCTTTGATCATTGGTAAAAAAGGCAAAGACTGGGCAGTGACCACGGAGACTTCGGCTTTCTGCAATCTGGGATTTGATATTGTAAAATATGTGGAGCCCGGGGAGATAATTTTGTTAAATGCAACGGGCATGAAGCAAAAGAGGAAACCCAACAAGCGTAATCAGATCTGTAGCTTTCTATGGATCTATACCGGCTTTCCCGCTTCTTCATACGAGGGGATCAATGTTGAGCTGGTCAGGGAGCGTTGCGGAAAGTGCCTGGCGCAGAATGACAATATTGAGATCGATATCGTCGCGGGAATCCCTGATTCCGGGACCACTCACGCTATTGGATACGCCATGGAATCGGGTGTGCCGTACCGCAGGCCGCTGGTAAAATATACTCCCGGATATGATCGCAGCTATATCCCCGCTTCACAGGAAAGGCGGGATCTAGTGGCGCGGATGAAGCTGCTCCCAGTCGCAGATATCATCAAAGGCAAGCGCATAGTCTTTTGTGATGATTCCATTGTAAGGGGGACACAGTTTAAGAATTATACTATTCAAAAACTCAAAGAGAAAGGGATCAAAGAGATCCATTTAAGGATCGCTTGTCCGCCATTGATGTTTCCCTGTAAGTTTAATTTCTCAACCCGCAGTATCAATGAGCTTGCCGCGCGCAAGGCCATCAAAGCCCTGGAAGGCAAGGACATCTTAAACGTCAGCGCTTATGTGGATGAAGATTCTGTGAAGTTTAAAAAGATGGTAGATTGGATCACCCGCGACCTGGGGGTGACTTCCCTTAAATATCAGCGCCTGGACGACATGGTTTGTGCCATAGGCATGCCTAAGGAGAGCCTGTGCACTTACTGCTGGACAGGAAGAGAACCTTAACATGAGATATGTAAAAACCGTTTTTGATCAGCCCAAAGAGTACTGCGGGTTATTTGGTATTATAAATAATAAGCAAGCCAGCTGGCTGACCTATCTTGGATTATATTCCCTGCAGCACCGGGGGCAGGAAGCCTGCGGTATTGCCACCAATAATCAGGGGAATCTTTCTATACATAAGGATATGGGATTGGTCAGCGATGTTTTTAGCCCGGAGGTTTTAGCTAAACTTAAGGGCAATATGGCTGTGGGGCATGTGCGATATTCTACCACCGGATCAAGTGTCGTAAAAAATGCCCAGCCCCTTTTGATCGAATACGCCAAGGGCTCTATTTGCATCGCCCATAACGGCAATCTGGTCAATTCGCTGGAACTGCGGCAGGAGCTTGAGCAGTCAGGCTCCATATTTCAGACTACTACTGATTCCGAGATCATCATCCACCTGATGGCCAGGGCCAAATCCTGCGGCCTGCAGGACTCACTTGTCTATGCTTTAAAAAGAGTGAAAGGCGCGTATTCTCTGGTGATGATGGATAACAACAGCCTTATCGGCGTGCGCGATCCGCTTGGGTTTAGGCCATTATGCCTGGGAAAGCTGGGAAATTCCTGGTGCTTGGCTTCGGAGACCTGCGCCTTTGATTTGATCGGCGCAAAATATATCCGTGAGATCGAGCCGGGAGAGATAGTTTTTATCAATGAAGGGGGCGTAAAATCAGTAAAGCCTAGGGAGCTTTTTTCCGGCGGCAGGCGCGCACATTGCACTTTTGAGCATATTTATTTTTCCCGCCCGGATTCTGTTGTTTTCGGTGAGACAGTGCATACGGTCAGGCGTAAACTCGGCGAGCGGCTGGCAATAGAGCATCCGGTGGATGCGGATTTTGTGGTTCCGGTTCCGGATTCCGGGTTTTCCGCTGCCCTCGGATATGCCACGGAGTCAGGTATACCTTTAGAGATGGGGATCATCCGTAATCACTATGTCGGGCGCACTTTTATTCAACCGGCGCAGGATACCCGCGACCTTGGGGTACGGGTGAAATTCAATCTTTTGCGGGATGTCTTAAGGGCCAAACGTATTGTGGTGGTGGATGATTCCATCGTGCGCGGCACCACTTCCAAGATCCGCGTGCGCAACCTGCGTAAGGCCGGAGTCAAGGAAGTTCACTTAAGGATATCCTGCCCGGCTCATTTACATCCATGTTTTTACGGGATAGACTTCCATAGATCCAGCGAGCTGATCGCTAATAAATACACCACGTTGGAAAAGATCAGGAAATATTTGGAGGTGGATACGCTGGGGTATTTAAGTTTAGAGGGAATGCTAGGGTGTTTAAAACATGCGGATGAGAATTATTGCACTGCCTGTTGGACCGGTAAGTATCCTATAATTGTCGAGAAGAGGCATAGCAAGTTTTCGCTTGAAGCACACTGCTGCGGACAGGGAGAGATGATTAAATGAAAGTAACCTATAAGAAGGCAGGCGTGGATATTAAGGCGGCCAATACTTTTAAATCTAAGATCAAGCCGTTAGTGAGGAAGTCCTTCAGGCCGGAGGTGCTGCAGGATATCGGCGGGTTCGGAAGTTTTTTCCGGTTGGATAAGAATAAATTCAAAGATCCGGTGCTGGTTTCTTCAAGCGACGGCGTGGGGACAAAGCTAAGAATAGCTATGCTCGCTAATAAGCATGATACTATCGGGATAGACGCTGTAGCGATGAATGTGAATGATATTTTGTGCACGGGCGCTGAGGCCTTGTTTTTCTTAGATTATATCGCCTTTAGTCGCTTGAGTGAAAGCGCGCTTGTGGATATTGTAAAAGGGATCAATGACGGATGTATTGAGGCAGGATGTTCTTTGATAGGCGGTGAGACTGCTCAGATGCCCGGGATGTATAAGGATGGCGATTATGATGTGGCGGGATTCTGCGTGGGAGTGGTGGAGAGGTCCAGGATTATTAACGGTAAGGATATTCGGCCGGGTGATCTGGTAGTAGGCCTTGAGTCAAGCGGATTGCATTCAAACGGCTATTCGCTGGCGCGCAAAGTGCTATCTCTTAATGAGCAAAAGCGTATGAGTAAAGAGCTTTTGAAGCCCACGCGCATTTATGTCAAGCAGGTGTTGAGTCTGCTGCCCGATAGAAATATCCATGGGATTTCGCATATTACGGGAGGCGCTTTTTACGATAAGATCGCAAGGATCCTTCCTGATAATGTCAGCGTGCGCCTTAATAAAGCTTCCTGGAATGTCCCTGCGATATTCCGCCTGATCCAGAATAAAGGGAATATTGACGATAAAGAGATGTATCACACTTTGAATATGGGTATCGGTTTAGTTTTGATTGTCGCTCCGCTTGCCGCAAAATACATCATCGCGAAGCTGGCTGGGCAAAAGCTTAAATGCTGGGTGATCGGTGAGGCGGTGGAAGGCAAGAAAGAAGTAGAAATTGTATAGGGGGAGATCATGTACGCTGATTTATTAAAGCAACTTTATTGCGCGGAGCGTAAGAAGCTGGAAGAGATGGAGGTCTTTAAGCAGGAGGGGAAATTGCGCTTGCTTAAATTGCGCCGGGACATTACTTCTGAGATCGAGGGACATTTAAAGATCCCGGTCATCTTGGGGCGCACGGATATTCCGGAAGAGACAAAAGAGAACTTTATCCGGGATAATGAAGATAAGATTCATGAACACATAGAAAAGCTTATTGATGAAGAATTGACTGATGTGGAGAATGACGAGAAAGACGAATTGCGTAATGTCCGGTATAGTCCATCTGAATACGCCGAGTATTTGTATCAGATGGAATTAGTCCAGGCGCTGGAAGCGGAATTAGGGGCATGCCGGCTTTTCCCGGATGAGGTTTATTCCGAGTTTAATAAGATAGCGGAAGCAAAATAACAAAACACCTGGCCTAAGCCCCTTCCTTAGTCCCTTCCTTAAAAGGTATAGGAAGGACTACCCCTGTGGGGTTAAAAGGTATAGGAAGGGCTACCCCTCTGGGGTTATAGGATAGGCCAGCAGCACACACAGTGCGTGCTCGCCCATCCTTTTGGGCGAGGCATGTTGCGCTTTCTGCTATACCCAACCTTATAGGAAAGGTTGGTATTCCGCTTACTGCGGAAGGAGGGTTGAGATGGCTAATTTTTTGTATATTTTGATCGTGGTGGCGGTGGTGGTGTTTTTGATGGGCATCCGTATCGTCAGGCCGACCCATAGAGGCCTGATTGAGAGATTCGGAAAATACAATCGGTTTGCTTCCCCGGGCTTTAACTGGATCATGCCGATCATCGAGATTATCTATCAGATCAACGTAACCGAACAGATGGTCGATGCTGAGCCTCAGGAGATCATTACAAACGATAACTTAAACGCTAAAGTCGACGCCCAAGTTTATTTTAAGGTAAAAGCGGATGAGGAAAACATCAAGAGCGCTGTGTATCATGTTTTTAACTATCAGTACCAGATCGTCAATCTTGCCCGCACCACCTTAAGAAACATAATCGGTACTTTGACTTTGAAATCCGCTAACAGCGAACGCGGAAAGATCAATGATGAGCTGCATAGGACGCTGATGTCCGAAACTTCGCATTGGGGCCTTGAGATCGTCAGGACCGAGCTAAAAGAAATCGACCCGCCGAAGGATGTGCAGGAGACCATGAATAAGGTGGTCAAGGCGGAGAACGAAAAGATCGCGGCTGTTGATTATGCTACCGCTGTAGAAACCGTTGCCGACGGCCAAAAGCGCGCGGAAATCAAAAAGGCTGAAGGTATAAAGCAGGCAAGGATTTTAGAGGCAGAAGGCGAAGCTGAAGCGATAAAATTAGTCAATGAAGCTGCGGAGAAATTCTTTGTGGGAAACGCGCAGGTCTTAAGAAAGCTTGAGGCAGTAGAGCATGCTTTGCAAGGCAATGCCAAGATCGTCGTCCCGGCAAATACTCAATTAATAAATATCATAGGGGAAATGGCAGGCGTAGTACCAGTTGCAGTTGAGCAGAAGGAAAAGAAATAAAATCTAGGGACGGTTCTCAACTCAAAGCAAAAGTGTCCCTTATCTTTAGAAAGACACTTTAAGATTGGTTTGAGAACCGTCCCTAAAAGAATATGAGAATCTTAGTTATTGGTTCAGGCGGCAGGGAACATGCTTTAGTCTGGAAGATAGCGCAGTCAAAGCTGGTGGATAAGATTTTCTGCGCTCCGGGCAATGCGGGGATAGCCCAGCAGGCAGAGTGCCTGGATATAAAGGCAGATGATATTGGGCGCTTGCTGGATTTTGCGCGCAAAGAGAAGATCGACCTGACTGTGGTCGGGCCTGAGGCTGCGTTATCCAGCGGAATTGTCGACGAATTCTCCCATTACGGCTTACGGATCTTCGGGCCGAACAAATCAGCTGCCCAGATGGAGGCAAGCAAGGTCTTCTCCAAGCAACTGATGGCAAAATATAAAGTTCCTACTGCGGATTTCAAGGTTTTTGCCGATGCTGATGAGGCAAAGAAATATATTGAACAAGTTGGTGCACCTTGCGTAGTCAAGGCTGATGGTTTGGCTGCAGGCAAAGGCGTAGTAGTGGCTAAGACCGTGGATGAGGCAAAGGCCGCGGTCACTTCCATGATGCAGGAGAAGATCTTCGGCGATGCCGGAAATAAAGTTATCATCGAAGAATGCCTCATCGGACAGGAAGCTTCGATTTTGGTTCTTACCGATTCCCGGGAAGTGATTGCTCTTGCGTCTGCGCAGGACCATAAGAGAGTCTTTGATAATGACCAGGGTTCTAATACCGGAGGTATGGGCGCGTATTCTCCGGCGCCTGTGGTCACCAGGGAACTGTTAAAAGATATTCTAGGGACAATAGTCTATCGCACCATTGACGGGTTGGTAAAAGAGGGCATTGACTACCGGGGAGTGCTTTATGCCGGGGTAATGATCACTAAAGACGGCCCGAAAACTTTAGAATTTAATGTGCGCTTTGGAGATCCGGAGACCCAGGCGATATTGCCTAGATTAAAATCGGATCTGGTGGAAGTGATGGCAGCGGCAGCTGAGCAGAAATTAAACCGTATAAGGGCTTTAGATTGGGATAATCGCGCTTGCGTCTGCGTAGTCTGCGCTGCTGGAGGTTATCCTGGAGATTATGCTAAGGACAAGGAAATTTCCGGGCTGGATACTGCCGGAGCAATGCAGGATGTAGTGGTTTTCCACGCCGGGACAAAACTTGAAAATACGAAAATAGTTACCAGCGGCGGAAGAGTATTAGGCGTCACCGGACGTGGCAATACCATTAAAGAGGCGATAAATACCACTTATCAGGCAGTGGATAAAATTAATTTTGAAGGAATGCACTATCGTAAGGATATAGGAAAGCGGGCGATAAGCTAGGAGGATGCATGAATAAAATAAGCATACTTATGGGCAGTCAGTCGGATCTGGATACAGTAAAGAAAACCGTAGCTGTATTGAAGGATTTTAAAGTCGGATTCGAGATCAAAGTTTTATCCGCGCACCGTACACCTAAGGAATTGGTGCGTTATGTTGAGGCAGCGCCTAAAAGAGGCGTGAAGGTTTTCATTGCCGCGGCAGGCATGTCCGCGGCCCTGGCCGGAGTGATCGCGGCGCATACAACCTTGCCTGTCATAGGTATTCCTATAGAAAGCAAGACTCTCAAGGGCCTGGATTCCTTGCTTTCTACAGTACAGATGCCTCCGGGAGTTCCCGTGGCCTCTATGGCTATCGGCAGTGCCGGGGCGAAGAACGCCGCAATTTTTGCCTTAGAGATTTTGGGGACCGCCGATAATAAGGTCCAAATGAAACTTGCAGCTTTTAAATTGGAAATGGCTGCCAAAATCAGGGCGATAAAACTCAAGGCATGACCACAACAAAGATCGTTAAAGTCGATCCCCGGGCACCTCAGGAAGAGCTGATCACTCAGGCAGCTCAGGCTTTGGTAAAGGGTGAGCTGGTGATCATCCCGACAGAGACTGTGTATGGCGTAGCGGCAAACGCGCTGGACAGAAAAGCCGTAGAAAGATTAAGCGAAATAAAAAAGCGCCCTAAGGACAAACCGTTCTCAATACATATTGACGAGAAGATCAAGATCGAGCATTTCGCGCAAAATATCCCGATTGCCGCCTATAAGCTGATCAATAAATTTTGGCCCGGGCCCTTGACTATTGTTTTGCAGGCCAGAGATTTAGGCACTATCGGTATCCGTATGCCGGATAATGAAATCGCGCTTAGGATCATCTCGTTGGCTAAGGTCCCGGTGGTTTGCCCTTCGGCGAATCTCTCCGGCAATCCCGCGCCGGTGAATTTTCAAGACGCGATCAAGGATTTAAACGGCCTAGTGGATTTCGCGATTGACTCCGGAGAGACAAAGCTTAAAGTCGAGTCCACTGTCGTAGATCTGACAGCTGAGCCGCTTAAGGTTTTACGGGAAGGCGCGATAAAAACAGCCGATATCGAAGCCGTGGCTAAAAGAAAAGTGGTGCTTTTTGTCTGCACGGGCAATTCCTGTCGTTCGGTGATGGCTGAAGGTTTATTAAAGAAGAGATTATTAGAACTGAGCAGGCAGGATGTGGATGTGATCTCCGGGGGAATAGTCTTGGTGGGTGGATTCGGCGCTACATATGACACCCGCCAGCTATTGGCTCGCGAGGGGATAGATGTTTCCAATCACTTATCGCAAAGGGTCACTCGTGAGATGGTTAAAGCAGCGGATCTGGTCCTGGTGATGGAGCGGCTGCACGAGGAACGGATCCTGCAGATCGCTCCCGACGCGAAAAATAGGGTTTATTTATTGAAAGAATTTGCTAAAATAGGTGATACCAGCGACTTAAATATCGCTGATCCCATCGGTAGGCCGATGGAATTCTACGAGTTTACATTTGGGATGATCAAGGAGGCTGTGGAGCATGTCTCCCAGCTTATATAAAAATGAAAAATATGGTTTTAGGCTCTGATCACGGCGGCTTTAAGCTGAAAGAGAAAATCAGTGAATATTTGGAAAAATCAGGATATAAGGTCAGGGATGTGGGGACCTTTTGCGAAGAGTCCTGCGATTATCCGTTCTTTGCCGCTCAAGCGGCAAGGCTCGTTTCGCAGGGTAAATGCGGCTTGGGTATTCTGATCTGCAAGTCCGGCATCGGTAGCTCCATAGTCGCCAATAAATTTCCCGGCGTGCGCGCGGCATTGTGTTATAACCTGACCGCAGCCCGCCTGTCGCGCGAGCACAACGACAGCAATATTCTGGTTTTGGGCTCGCGTTTTGTGAGTGGCGCTTTAGCCAAGAGGATGGTCAAGGTCTGGCTGAATACAGAGTTTCAGGGGGGAAGGCACCAGAGAAGATTGAATATAATAAAGAACATCGAAAGGAAAATCCGCGGAGCGAAATGATGAGAACCTTAAAAGATGTTGACCCGGAGATCTACCAGTCAATTAAGAATGAGCTTAAGCGCCAGGAAGAGAACCTAGAGCTTATTGCCTCAGAGAATTTTACCTCACCTGCTGTGCTTGCCGCGCAGGGCTCGGTCTTGACCAATAAATACGCCGAGGGATACCCGCACCGCCGCTGGTACGGAGGATGCGAGTTTGTGGATGAGTCAGAGCGGTTGTGTATTGAGCGGGCTAAGAAGTTGTTCGGCGCGGAGCATGCCAATGTGCAGCCTCATTCCGGGACTCAGGCTAACATGGCGATTTATTTCGCCGTGCTGAATATGGGAGATACGGTGATGGCTATGGATCTATCCGCTGGGGGGCATCTTTCCCATGGCCACCCGCATAATTTTTCCGGGATGTACTATAAGATGGTGGGCTACGGCGTGGATAGAAAGACCGAGATGCTTGACTATGATTACATTATGCGCCTTGCGAAAAAACATAAGCCTAAGATGATCCTTGCCGGCGCCTCAGCGTATCCCAGAAAATTAGATTTCAAGGCTTTCCGCAAGATCTGCGATAAGGTGGGCGCTTATTTATTCGTGGACATGGCGCACATCGCCGGTTTAGTCGCGGCAGGCGTGCATTCTTCACCGGTGCCTTATGCGGAATTCGTCACTTCCACTACTCACAAGACCCTGCGGGGCCCAAGAGGTGGATTTATTCTCTGCAGAAAAGAATTTGCCAAGAAGATCGATTCCGAAATATTCCCCGGAATTCAGGGCGGGCCGCTGCAGCATGTGATCGCGGCAAAGGCCGTGGCTTTTAAGGAGGCGATGAGCCCTAAGTTTAAAGTTTATTCCCGGCAGGTCGTTAAGAATTCCAAAGAGCTGGCCAAAGCTGTATCGGAAAAGGGTTTTCGCATTGTCTCAGGCGGTACAGATACGCATTTGATGTTAGTGGATTTAAGCGAAAAAGGGGTCACCGGTAGTGATGCCTCTTTGGTTTTGGAGATGGCCGGGATCACTGTGAATAAGAACCTCATACCCTTTGACAAGAAAAGTCCCGCAGTGACCAGTGGCGTGCGTTTGGGCACAGCGGCAGTGACGACGCGCGGGATGAAAGAGATCCATATGCGCAAAATCGCCCAGCTCATCAACGAAGCTATTGAGGCAAGTGATAGTCCGACAAAAATAGAAGAGATCAGGAAACAGGTCGTGGAGATGACCAGAAGGTTTCCTTTATATCCGGAGCTGGCAAAATGGTAATAAAAAATTCGACGCATAAGCGGCTCAGGCCTTCGATTGGGCTCAGGCCTAGCTGGGATAAGTATTTTCTGGATGTCGCCAGGTTAGTCGCTAGGCGCTCGACCTGCCTACGCCGGAACGTGGGCGCGATCTTAGTCAAAGATAAAAGGATCCTGGCTACAGGTTATAACGGAGCTCCGGCGGGATTAAAGCACTGTCTGGATATCGGGTGCCTGCGTCAGAAGCTGAATATTCCGTCGGGTGAGCGCCATGAGCTTTGCCGGGCGCTGCATGCTGAGCAAAACGCTTTAATTCAGGCTTCTTTATATGGCATCAGTGTCAAAGGAAGCATGTTGTACGCGACCTGTCAGCCATGCGTGATCTGCGCGAAAATGCTGATCAATGCCGGGATAGCTGAGATCATTATTACCGACGGATATCCGGATAAGATGGCGATGGATTTTCTGAAGCAGGCGAAGATAAAAGTAAGGAAGGTGGCCAAATGAAATGCCCATTTTGTGGTTACAAAGAAGATAAGGTAGTCGATTCCCGTGCTACAGCCGAAGAATCCGCGGTCAGGCGCCGTCGTGAGTGCTTAAAATGCGCCAAGCGTTTTACCACCTATGAATATATCGAGGATGTGTCTTTGATGGTCGTTAAGAAGGACGGCCGCAGGGAGCCTTTTGACCGCAAGAAGATCCTCTCCGGTATCATGCGCGCCTGCGAAAAGCGCCCTATCGGCATGGAAAAGATGGAAGATGTGGTCACCCAGATAGAGCGCGCGATCCAGAAAAAGTCTGACCGTGAAGTGGCGGCTAACCGGATCGGTGAGCTGATCATGGAGAAACTTAAAGCCCTGGATGAAGTGGCTTATGTGCGTTTTGCTTCAGTATACCGACAATTTAAGGATGTCGGCCAGTTCATGGAGGAGCTTAAGGATATTTTAGGCAAAGAAAAGAAAAGGCCCAAATAAGGAGCGGGGATTAAATGGTCGAGATGGAATTAAATAAGATAGTCATCGATGAGAAAAGGCACGACCAACTCATCGTTTTAAAAGAGAAAAACGGCAACCGGATCTTGCCTATTGTTATCGGGCTTGCGGAGGCCTCAGCCATAAAATTAAAGATCAGCGGTTTTCAGCCGCCGCGCCCTCTGACCCATGACCTGCTGTATAACGCTATTGAGAACCTCAACGCCTCGACGGTGAAGATCATCATCGATAAGTTGGAGGACAGCGCCTTTCACGCCAAGATCGTCCTTAAGACCGCAGACGGCCAAGAGAAAGTAATTGATGCCCGTCCCTCCGACAGCATTGCCCTTGCCGTGCGCGCGCACGCGCCGATATTCGTCGAAGACGAAATCATCAGACAGTCGGAAGCCTTTAATAAGAACGAAGAAAATCTATGACGATTGGGAAACTTTTACTGCGTTGGGTGCCGAGGTTCGCTTCTCGCGGGGGCGCTCGTTTTGCCCCGGCGTGGCAAAACTTCGCTCGGCCTGCGGACCTCGCTCTCACCTAGTATCTATTTAGCGGGTGATCCATGCCCGCTCGGTCCTCGGACGCCCCGCTCAAAGCGATCCTCGTCACCCTTTACAGAAACAAGATAGGCATTTACCATATTATGAAACCAATTACTTTTACCCAGAAAGAGAAAGACCTGTTAAAGCCGGTGCTGAATTTTGCTAGGCTTAAGAAGGCCAAGCTTTATTTGGTCGGCGGGATATTGCGCGATAAGCTGATCGGGAGGGAGAAAGCGAACCTGGATTTTGATTTCTGCCTTAAGTGGCACGCCATAAGTTTTGGCCGGCAGCTGGCCAAGAGCCTGTTTGCCGGCTTTGTGGTGCTGGATGAGGAGCACGGCGCCTGTCGGGTAGTGAAGAAATTAGGCGGTGGCTTCTGCACCTTTGACTTTAGCGATTTTCGCGGTGAAACGCTAGAGATTGACCTGCTACACAGGGATTTTACCGTCAACACTCTGGCTATGGAGCTGGAAAAAGTGTTTAGCGGTGCATGTGACTTGATCGATTGTTACGGCGCTCAGGAAGATATAAAGAAAAAGATTATCGCAATAGCGCACAAAAGTTCTTTTATTGAAGATCCGCTACGAATTCTGCGCGCTTTTAGTTACGCCTGCATGCTGGGTTTCTCAATAGATAAAGAGACGTTTGTCTTAGCTAAGAAAGAGAGAACTAAGCTATCTAAGGTCTCTTTCGAGCGCATCCGTGATGAGCTGTTTAAGATCCTGGACAGCAAGAGTTCTTATGATTATATCGCCATGCTCGATGAACAAAAGATCATAGAAATACTTTTCCCTGAGCTTAAATCCATGCGCGGCATAGGACAGGGTCCGTATCACCATCTGGATGTCTGGCAGCACACCCTAGAGTCATTGAGGCAGATGGATCTGTTATTTAAGCAGACAAAAAACGAAGAGATAAAAGCGTACCTGGAAGAAATAATTTCCGCAGATCGAAAGCGCCGTGCAGTTTTAAAGCTAGCCGCGCTATTGCATGATATAGGAAAGCCAAAGGCTTTGCGCTATGAAGAGGGAAAGACTATTTTTCACGGCCACGAGTGGATGGGGATAAAGCCGACAGAAGAGATCGCCAAGCGCCTGAAGCTTTCTAACGACGAGATATCGGTTTTGCGTAAGATCGTGCGGCATCATCTAAGGCCGGGATTTCTGGCTGACAATGAGGTGTTGACCTCGAGGGCAAAGTTCCGCTATTTCCGGGATGCCGGGAATGAAGCGGTGAGTACGTTGTTAATGTCTATCGCTGACCAGCGGGCGACTAAGGGGCCGCTGACAACCCCTGAGTCTCGGGCCAAGCATGAAAAAGTGGTTTTTAGCCTGATCCGTGAATTTTACCGTAAGGCTAAAGAGAAAAAGCCCGAGCGTTTGGTTAACGGCGATGATCTGATCCGGAAGTTTAAATTAGAGCCTTCGCCCCTGATCGGAAAGATTCTGTCAGAGCTGGAGGAGCTGCAAGCTATCGGCAAAGTAAAGACTAAGATAGATGCCCTGAAAGCAGCCAAGAAGATGGTTTTATAATGAAGCTAAGGTTTAAGCTTACAATCGTTTTTATCGTATTCTCGTTGCTTGTGACAGCCGGCACCATTTATCTAAATAAAGTATTCCTACCTACCAAAATCAAATCCCTGATCATCCAGGGGCTTAGCGAAGCAACAGGCAAGACCGTCACCCTTGATTCAGTGCAATTCAGTATCTTTAAGGGCCTGGTCATCCGTAACCTCAATATTTCCGACGCCGGGAATTCTCTCATCAGCCTTAAAGAAGGCTCCTGCACGTTTCTCGTTTTTCCGGTCTTTAAGAAAATAGTGATCCTGCCTACGGTAGCCTTAAAATCTCCGGTTATAAATCTCACCCGGCGTAAAGACGGTTCCCTGAATATTTTGGATATTATCCCGAAGGACACGCAGTCCAAGCCTAAATCAAAATTCAATATTTTTGTCTATAAAGTAAGCCTGCGGGATGCCCTGATAAAGTTTCGGGACGAGACATTCGATGTCCCGTTTACCAAAGAGCTGCAGGACCTGGATATTAATCTTTATCTTTCGCTTCCGGTTAAAGTAAAGTTCAGCTTGGTTTCGCAGGTTCCGGCGAGTCCCCTGATCCGGCTGCGCGCTTTGGGAGAATACCGGATACCGCAAAATCAGCTGGATAGCCAGATCGTGCTGCAGGATTTTTCTCCCCGGGAATTTCTGCCTTACTATCAGAATTCCGGCCTCACTTTTCCCCATGGCTCTATCGACGGGCAGGTCAACCTGAAACTCAGGGACAACGTCGTTTCCGCCGGAATCTTTTTGCAAAGCAAGGGCCTGGCTATTGTCAAAAAACAGTTTACTACTTTGCTCAACGCTAAGATCACCGCCAACAGCTGGCATAATTTTAAGGATAAGACATTTGATTTCGCCGGAAAAGCGGATGTAATTGATTGCAGCTATTCGGGATTAAAGTTTGTGGGCCCGATAAGGTCGATAACCGGGCAGATCGCGCTTGATAAATCCGGTATCTCTTCGCAAGCCCTGTCAGCTAATATCTGGGGCTTGTCTCTGGTAGCCAAGGGAAATCTAACGGACTTCTCAAACCTGTTCTTTGAGGTCAGCCTTACTTCTGATATAGGCATGCCGTTGACCCAGCAGTTGCTTATGGATAAGTTAAGGTTTACGGTCCCCGGGGTGTTGAAGGGGGGCGCTAAATTGTCTCTTACTATTCAGAATAAAGTTCCCACCCCTGGGGATATTACTACGGTTGGTTATCTGGATATCTCTAGCGGCACAGCTGATTTTAGCGCGTTGCCCGAACAGCTGGCAGATATAAACGGTAGGTTTATCTATGATGGAGAACGTTTGATGTGGCCGAAGCTTAATTTTGATTTTTCCGGCAAGCCCTATACTACTAAAGGCTCGGTTTCGGATTTTAAGAATCCGGTGATCCAGTTTGAGTTGGATTCGGATGATTTGCAGTTGGACTCTAACTTTGCGGTCAATGGCAAAGCACTTAAGATTTCCCGGTTTTGCGGGAAGTACTTGAATTCTGATTTTGCCATAACCGGGAACATCGATTCTGGGCATAGCCCGGCTGTGGAAGCAAATCTCGCAGGCAGCCTGGATGTGGAGTTAAAGGATTTGTTTCAATTGCCCGGCAAGCTAAAAGATACGCTTAGCAAGGTCGCTCCTTCCGGCAGGGTGCATACGCAGTTTAACTTGACCGGAAACCTCAAGGATTTGAAAAGCTGTGACCTTCAGACCAAGCTTTCCGGGACCGGCTTGTCTTTACTTGGTCTTAAATTGGATGATCTGGCGGCCAGCTTTAATCAGTCAAATGGGGTTACCGAGCTGCCGCTTGTGCACTTATCTTTGTATGACGGAAGGATAGATACCACCGCGCGCGCGGACTTTTCTTTAAGCCCGCCGTCATTCTGGATGGATGCGGATATTCAGGAGATAAGTTTAGAGAAGCTTAAAATGGACACTCCTTTTAAGGATGATCAGATCGCCGGGATATTTTCTGCGCAGTTCAAAGTTAACGGTTCTTTTGCCGATTTTTCCGGGATAAGCGGTAGCGGGAAGGCTACTATTACTGAGGGAAAGCTCTGGGAGTTGAATCTGTTTAAAGGAATTGGATCATTGCTTTTGGTCAAAGATTTTGCTAAAATCATTTTTCACACCGGGACCTGTGACTTTGTGCTCCAGGATCATTTCATCTCTACAGAAAACTTGGTTCTACGCAGCAATATTGTGGATTTGTTTGGCCCGGTAAAACTGGGCTTAGTTGATGATTCCGTGGATGTGTCTTTGCAGGTAAATGTCCTGGATGAGATGGTGCCCTTGACCGGGACGTTTAAAGACGTCACTACCGCAATCGTCGGTCAGGCAGGGACGTTCGGAGTGATAAAGATAACCGGTACGCGCAAAGAGCCAAAATATAAATTCAAGCCGGCAGTGGGTAATATTTTTAAAGGCATCACCGATACTATTTTTGGTAAACCTAAGGATTAAAATAAAGTGAAAGCATTTTTTGTAGGATTATTGTTCCTATTCAGCCTGATAGCCGCGGTGGTGCTCGGGCTTATGCTGTTTCCTTTTTTTCTGATTGTGGCTTTTTTTCTGCAGATTTTGCTAGTTATTGGGGGAATAGTCTTTGTGATCTGGCTTTTGGGTAAGTTCATTATTTTTATATGGAGATCAGTGAGAAAATAAGGGGAGCGTCCATGTCGAGTGATTTTATTAAGAAGTCAGGAATTATTATTTTTGGGGTGGTATTATTTTCATTCGCTACGCTGTTTGCGCAGGATATAAAGAATAGTGCTGTTTCCCAGGATTACCGTCAGAAGCTCAAAGAGGTGATTACCGAAGATGCTCCTGAGGAGGAGAAGTCACTGGAGGCAGAGGCTTATTACCGTTATATGCCTTCGCGCAGCGTCGACGCTATGTCGGGAAAAGTAGCGGTGACCGAGGCAGCGCAGGAGACTTCTTATGTGGTCAAGGTGTTCTCAAAACTGCCTATTGAGCTTTCAGTGCAGGATAGTTACCTGGGCATAGAGAATTCCACTCCAATAGAGCTTCCGGCAAAACTAACCGGCGTATCTTTCGGCGTTGAGGCCACTGTGCCGTTTTTTAAGTTCGATAAGACATATTTTCGCTTCGGGGTATTTCCGTCTTTTTACACCGATGACTGGAATTTTAATTCTTCGGCATTCCGTATGCCTAACCGCTATATGCTGATATATCAGCCTAATGATAAGTGGACCTTTGTTGCGGGGGTTGCGGTATTTCCGGATTATGTAACTGACCAGGTCGCCCCTATCCTAGGATTTATCTATAAGCCTAACGATCGGCTGCTTTTTAATATTGTCCCCACCACGCCGTCAGTCAGCTACAAGCTTAATGACAAGCTTACCGTATTCTGCGAGGGAGGCAGTTCATCCGGCGAATATGAAGTGACCCAGGATCAGTTTAAGAATGTCATCTTAGAGTATAAGGAATTTCACATGGGTAGCGGCTTGCAGTACCGGATCAATAAATACGCCCAGAGCTCGGTGACTGTGGGCGGGATATTCAACCGCCAGTTGAGGTATCATCCGGATTCGCTGGGTAAGGTGAATGTCGGAAACGGCTTTTATAGCGAGTTCAGATTAGAGATGAAAATGTAGCATGAAGCGCATAGTCTTTTTCTTTTTTGTCGCCTCATTTTTAGTAATTATTTCCGCAGTATTTTTCTCTGCTCCGCTTATTAAATCTATCGCTATAAAACAGTTAAAAAGCATCTTCCTAGGCAGCGAAGTTTCCGTCGCTAGCTCTAAATTATTCCCCATCCAAAAACTTAGCATTTTTGATATAAGGATAAAAAAAGATAAAGTCTACGAGCTTAAGTTTAAAGAAGCCGGGGTGGTGTTTAGCCTGCAGTCGCTTCTAAAAAAACGCATCTCGACAGTTTATCTTAAAGGTGCGGCTATTCGTATCAATCTCGGGTCAAACAGCATCCTTGATTTCGCTAAACACATTAATTTAAGCAGCCCGAGTGTATTTTTAGTCGGTGGCCTGGATGTTTCGGATTTGAGCCTAGATTTAAAATCCAAAGAAGTCAGTCTTGAGGGGAAATTATCTTTGGTTTTGAACCTTTTAAAGCAGGAGCCGGAGTTTTGCGATATTGAGATATCAGTTTTGGATAGCCTGGGAGTGCATGCGCAAAACGCGGTATTTAAAGTAAAGCAGGGTGCGCCGTCAGGGGAATTAAGCATTCGGCAGGTAAAATACGATAAGGTAAAAATTGATGAGATCAGCAGTGCGGTTTCCCTTAAAGGTAAAGAGTTGATTTTTTCCGGCTTACAGGCTCAACTTTTTGGTGGCAATGTCCAGCTAGAGGCTAGGGTGTTTATGGACGCTGATCCTGAATATGCGGCAGAGGTAGAGTTCAATGAGCTGGATATGGAAAGGTTCGTCAAAGATTTTAAGCTCGAGGAGAGATTCTCCATAACTGGCAAGCTAAGTGGGAGCGTGAGCGTGAAAGGTAAAGGCACGGATATGCGCCTTATCGACGGCAATTTCTCTGCCGGAGCCGGGGGTGGCATGATGGTAGTCAAGGACGAGACTATACTTAAGAATATGGCTAAGGCCGCGGACCAGCCTCTTGATATATTGATGGAAAGTTTCAAGGATTACCATTATAATACTGGCGTAATGAAGCTGGGTAAGGCGCAGGATGACCTTAGCTTGGATGTTGCTTTGGATGGAGAAAAAGGAAAGCGCAATTTAACGGTTACTTTGCATGATTTTAAATTGAGGTAAACCCCGCCTCATGGGCGCCGCAAAGTTTCTCGGCGCTTCGCGCCAGTAAACTTTGCAGGCATTCGGCGGGGTTAAGCCCCTTCCTTTTTAAGGTTTAGGAAGGGCTACCCCTGTGGGGTAATTCCTGCGCCTTCGGCGCAGTAATTAAGGAGGAAGAGATGAGGCTTACATTAATTCTGTTAGCAGTATCAATTTTAAGTTTAGGCTGCGCGCGGGTCAAAGTTGAGGCTCCGGATAAGCCGATAAAAGTGGATATCTCCATGCGCCTGGATATTTATCAGCATATAGAGAAAGATATCGATGCTATTGAAGGTATTGTCTCCGGTTCAAAAGAAAAGGCTACCGCTGGCAAGGATAATCAGAGTTTTCTGGGAGGTTTTGTCACCGCGGCATATGCCCAAGATGATCTTGGCTCTGAAGTAGAGGCTGCTGCATACCGGCGCAGAGACCGGCGCGATGCTTTGGTGGCTTTGGAAGCAAAAGGCGTTATCGGAGAAAATAAATCCGGGCTGCTCACCGTCAAACAGGCAGGTGACCCGACAGCCGCAGAAATTGTAAACGTCGAGAACAGCGACCGCATGATCATTTATCAAGGGGTCGCCAAGAAGAATGGCTCCAGCGTCGAGGATGTGGAAAAGTTATACGCTAAAAGGCTGCAGGCAGATGCCCCTTCAGGCACGCCTATTGAAACAGAAGATGGTTGGGTGGTTAAATAATAGGATTGGGGTTAGTTGTGGGTTGTGAGAGGGAGAAGGCTCGATGCCGGAAATAAAAATAACTCTTAATGAAAAAGATATTCCCCGTCAGTGGTATAACCTGGCCGCGGACCTGCCTACGCCCATGTCGCCGCCGCTTGGCCCGGACGGCTTTCCCATAAGCCCCTCCATGCTCTCCAAGGTCTTTCCGGATAACCTTATTGAGCAGGAAGTATCCACTAAGCGCTGGATAGATATACCTGATGAGATCATTGATATTTTGTACCGCTGGCGTCCGGCGCCTTTACGGCGGGCGGTGTATCTGGAGAGATTCTTAAAGACTCCGGCGCGCATTTATTATAAAGATGAGTCTATCAGCCCCGCGGGCTCGCATAAACCTAATACCGCGGTGCCGCAGGCCTGGTACAACAAGCAGTTCGGGATAAAAAAGCTGATTACTGAGACCGGCGCCGGGCAGTGGGGCTCGGCTCTGGCTTTTTCTTGCAATCTGATCGGCCTTGAGTGTAAGGTGTATATGGTCAGGATCAGTTTTGATCAGAAGCCGCTGCGTAAAATCATGATGCAGACCTGGGGTGCTACCTGCGTAGCCAGTCCCAGCAACCAGACTAACGCCGGACGGGAAATCCTTAAGAAAATGCCTAATACTCCGGGCAGTCTCGGTATCGCTATCAGCGAAGCAGTGGAAGAGGCGGTGTCGGATACCTCTGGTAAGACCCGCTATGCTTTGGGTAGCGTCTTAAATCACGTATTACTACATCAGACTATCATGGGCCTTGAGACTAAGAAGCAGCTTAAATCTATTAATGAATTAGAGCCGGATATTGTTATCGGCTGCGTGGGTGGAGGAAGTAATTTCGCGGGGCTGGCGTTCCCTTATGTTTGTGACAAGATCCACGGGGCTAAGATCCAGATCATTCCGGTTGAGCCTACTGCCTGTCCTACGCTTACCCGCGGGCCGTTTGCCTATGACCACGGCGATGTGGCCGGGCTTACCCCGTTACTTGCCATGCATACTTTGGGGCACAATTTTATACCTGAACCCATACATGCCGGTGGTTTGCGCTATCACGGGATGGCGCCGCTAGTGAGCCATGCGGCGGTTGAGGGATTGCTTGAGCCGCGCGCTTACGGCCAGCTTAAGTGTTACGAATCAGCGATTATTTGGGCCAAGACTGAAGGCACGATTTGTGCTCCGGAAACATCGCATGCCATTGCCTGCGCCATTGAAGAAGCCCTTCGGGCAAAAGAAGAAGGCAAAGAAAAAGTCATACTATTCAGCTACAGCGGCCACGGCCTGATGGATCTGACCGGTTATGATAAGTATCTGAGCGGCCAGCTTACGGATTATGCCATTTCCGACGAGGAGCTGGAGAAGTGTCTTGAGTCGATAAAAGATTTTCCCAAGCCGAAAATATCTAAGCAGGCAAAATAAAACACCTGGGGTTATTGCACCTTGGCATAAAGGATTGCCAAGTGCGCCCCTTCTGGGCAGGATAAGCCAGTGTTTCGTCCTAAAAAGGACGCACCCAGCATACCTATTAGCTGGGGTGCAGCTTTCTGTGAAAGGAGTGGTCAAGATGAAGAAATATCTTTTACTCATCGGGTTAGGGGCCATGGGTTTTACGGGTTTAGCGCATGCGGATACGGTTTACCTTAAGAACGGCCGGGCTATGGAGGGGGTCGTAAAGAGCGAGGATAGCCAGGGGATCGAGTTTGAGATCTCTATAGGTACGGTGAAATTCCAGAAAAGCGAGATAGTCAGGATAGAAAAATCTGAGGCTAATGACGCGGTTCTACGCGCGCAGTGGGAAAAAGATAAGCAGATTGCCGAGGAGCGCCGGCAAAAGATTATCGAGGAAGAAGAGAAAAAGCCCAAGACCGTAGAATTTGCCAAGGACAAGCAGAGCATTATTGTGGATTGTCTTTTGGACAACAAGGTACCCGCTAGGCTGGTATTGGACACTGGAGCAACTACGGTAGTGTTGCGTAATAGCGTAGCCCAGCGGCTGTTGGGAATGAATTCGGGCAGGTTTATACCTGATATGAAGGTGCGCCTGGCTGACGGACGCATAGCCAGCGCGAAATTTATTATCATCGGTAGCCTTAAAGTGCAGGATGCCGAGGTTAAAAGAGTGGAGGCTTGCGTTTTGACTTCTGATGTCGGCGGGGCGGATATGCAGGACGGGCTCCTTGGAATGTCTTTTTTAAAGAATTTCAAGTTTACTATAGACCAGGAAAATAAAAAGTTGATCTTGGAAAAACAATAATATGAAGTCTTACAGGCAAGAGCTTTGGTTTAATACAGATAAGCGCCAGGAGTTTATCAATATCACCTCGCAGGTGGAAGAGGCAGTAAAAAAGAGCGGGGTCAAAGACGGTTTGTGCCTGGTCAATGCCATGCATATTACCGCAAGCGTTTTTATAAACGACGACGAAGGCGGACTGCATCAGGATTTCTCCGCCTGGCTTGAGAAGTTGGCGCCCTACGGGAAAGATAAATACAAACATAATCTAAGTGGCGAAGATAATGGCGACGCTCATCTTAAGCGCACGGTGATGGGCAGGGAAGTGGTGGTAGCGATTACTGCAGGTAAGCTTGATTTCGGGCCGTGGGAGCAGATATTTTACGGTGAGTTTGATGGGAAGCGGAAGAAGCGCGTTTTGATTAAGATAATTGGGGGGTAGCGGGGCCTGTCTTGGCTTGTCCTGCGCGCGGCTTATGGCCGTGTTCGGATCAAGCCGAGCCACCCGCTACCGACTAGTTTAATAAAATAGAGACCGCTTAATGAAGATAAAAAATACGGAGATTAAAATTGTAAAAGGTGACATCACTGAGCTTAAGGTGGATGCGATTGTCAATGCCGCCAATAATAAGCTGGTGATGGGTGGCGGGGTGGCCGGTGCTATCAAGCGTAAAGGCGGACAAAGCATTGAAGATGAGGCGGTAAAGAAGGCTCCGATAAAGATAGGCGAGGCAGTGGCTACCTCCGCGGGAAAATTGCCTTCTAAATATGTCATTCATGCCGCAACTATGGATATGAGTTTCAAGACCGATGAAGTCAAGATCCGGGATTCCTGCCGCAACAGCCTTAGGGTGGCGCAGGAATTAAAGATTTCTTCTATCGCATTTCCCGTCTTAGGCTGTGGTACCGGAGGTTTTCCAATGTTAGCCTCGGCAAAGATCATGGCTCAGGAAGTGTTGAAACTTCTGCGCGAGCAAGAGACTGGACTTAAAGAAATTATTTTCTGCCTCTATGACCAGGAGGCCTACGACGTATTTAATAAAGGAGTTATCGGATATCTTACCTATGTCACCCAGAAGTTAAGCGCAGGCCCATATACCACAGTGGATGCAATAATCGAGATTGACGGCGGTATAGTAGTTATCGAGCGCAGCAACCCGCCTTTTGGCCTGGCCCTTCCCGGAGGTTTTGTGGATTACGGGGAAAGCCTTGAAGATGCGCTGACGCGGGAAGTAAAGGAAGAGACAAATTTAAGCGTGATTAAGTTAAAGCAGTTTCATACCTACTCTGATCCAAACCGTGACCCCCGGTTTCACACCATCGGCACCGTGTTCATCGCCGAGGCTAAAGGTATACCCAAAGCAGGGGATGACGCGGCGGGTTTAAGAATAATAAAAAAAGACGAAATCTTAAAGCACGATTTCGCCTTTGACCACAAAAAAATCCTCCAGGATTATCTATTATCCCTCTCTTAACTGCTTCTCCGCATCGATTATATCGCGGTTGATCACTCGCACAGTTTCTTTGATCTTGTCTTTGAGGATGGGGGAAGCGACCTTGGCTTTGTTGATCTCGCGCAGGATCTGGATACTCATCCGGAAATATCTTACCACTTCGCCTTCGTCAGTATCGCTAAAACGCAGCATTTTATCAAAGGCAGTGCCCCGCAGCCAGGCCTCCATAGCCACGCTCAAATGAAAATAGGGGATCTTGCTGAAAGGATAGATCCGGTAGCGCTCCTCTTTGTGCTTGATGTTGTCAAACACCTCTTCGCAGGCGCGTTTGATACTTTTGGTGTTTTTGGAAAGCCCAAGGGGCATCTTCTGGTTTTTGCGCGGCTCAAATACCACGGCTGAGGCGATTATTCCCAGCCCGAATTCATCCAGTTGCTCCAGTACATTTTCCTCATAAAGCTCCGCCAATATCAATTCATATCCGTAAACGCTCTTGGCGAATTGCCCTTTTTTGGTCAACTCCCCGTTACAGATGTAATTCATTTCTTTAAGCAGTTTTAATTTTGCTTCTATCAGCCGCAGAGCTTCTTTTTGTTCGTTTTTGCGCGACTGGAAATAATGCAGCGATAAGGGATAGATTTTAAAAAGATCTTCTTTATATTTTTCATAGAGGTTAAGTATGGTGGCGTAGGAAGTGTTCAGCTGGCTCCGGACTTCTTCGGGATTTCCGTAGATGATGCGCTTGACCTCGTCATAGCTGATGCGGTGCAGGTTCACCCGGCAATAGACGAAACCTTCCGTGTCCATTCCGCGCCTTCCCGCGCGCCCGGCCATCTGATAAAAGTCGCGGGTCTTAAGGGTGCGCACATAACGGCCGTAGAATTTGCGCAGGTCATCGAACATCACTGAACGGCTGGGCATGTTTATCCCGAGGGCGAAAGTTTCGGTAGTGAATATCACTTTAAGCAGCCGGCTGGTGAATAATCTTTCCACTACCTCTTTTAAGGTGGGAAGCATCCCGGCGTGGTGATAGGCAATGCCCCGCTGGATCAAAGGGTACATCTCCATGGTAGTGCGGTCGGTCTTTAAATCAAAGCGTTCTACCAAGCCGTTGAAAAGATCAGTGATCTGTTCTTTCTCCTTGCTGTTAAGAAAATTAAAGCTGGTAAGCTCTGAGGCCAATTCTTCGGCGCGCCTCCTGCCGAAGACAAAATATATCGCCGGAAGGCCTTCTCTCTGGCGGATGTAATTGATCATGGTCGAGATCTTATTGAAGCGGCCTTCGCGAAAGCGCTTAAGGCTTTCTAACTTGTCAAAGATCTCATTTCGCGCCTGAAAGAAAAAATGCAGCGGCACCGGCCGTTTATCCTCAATGATCACCTGCACCGGCTTGTTGTGGGTGGACTCTATCCACTGAGCGAATTGTTTGATATTGGGAATAGTGGCGGAAAGCCCCAGGATATTCATATGCTTGGGTAGAAATATCAGCGACTCTTCCCATACTGTTCCGCGTTCCGGGTTGTCAATATAATGGATCTCATCAAAGATGACCCAGGAGTATTTATTAAGGCTTTCCGGCTCATCCAGAATTTTATTTCGGAATATCTCGGTGGTCATGATCAGTACCGCGGCATCGGGATTGATGGATACGTCTCCTGTAAGTATGCCTATATTATTCCCGAACTGGGCCTGGAAATCCCGGTATTTCTGGTTGGAAAGGGCTTTGATGGGCGCGGTGTAGATCACGCAGCGGTTATTCTGGATGGAGGTATCAATGATATGCTCGGCGATGGCGGTCTTGCCCGCTCCGGTAGGAGCGGAGACGATCACCGAGTGTCCCTGGTTGATGAAGTCGATGGCTTCTTGTTGGAAACGGTCGTATTGCATAGGAGTATTATAATGTAAAACCATTGATTTATCTAATAAAAATGTTATTATAAAAAATATGAGCTATGAGGCGGCGAAACTCAAGGCTTGGGAGGAATTACGTAACTTAAACCCTGCTAAGAGTTTAGCAGTAAAGTTCTTAGCTGACGAATATTCCATAGATTTGCAGAATCAGGCCGTAATGTCTTTATCCTGCAATGTGCCGGCTAAGGATTTCTATGCCATACTTATTCTGCATTATGCGGTTAAGAAATTGCAGGGCTTGCCTGCAGTAACCGGGGAATGGTTGACTTTCAGGGAATTATCCGGGATAGAGGGGTATTTCGAGGCTTTTAAGAATCGTGTAATTGAGCCGATCATCAGAAAATACGGGTATAGGCTTGAGGATAATGCGATGGAGGTCCTGGCTTTTGAGGGCGTGCCTGCGCTGGTGAAAGTCTGGAAGCCCGACGAGGATTTTGGCCCTGACGCAAATATTTATTTTGACCGCAGTATCAGGGAAATATTCTGCACCGAAGATATCGTGGTTTTAGCTGGTGTTATTGCTGCAAGCTTATAAGGGAAGTGATGAAGAAAAATACGGTTAAATTTCTGACTCTGGGCGTATCAGTCATTACCCTGCTTATTTTTTCCTATTTTAACCGGGCCCAGAGCGAAGGGGTGGTTTATAACAGCAATGACGCCAAGTTTCAGGTGAAGTTTGGCAAAAACTATAAATACGACAATATCCTGGTCAAGCGGGCGGTGGACGGAGACACGCTTTTGCTGGAGAGCGGTGAGCGGGTAAGGCTTATCGGAATTGACACTCCTGAGATGCATGAGTCCAAGAAGCTCTACCGGGATTCCGAGCGCTCAAAGCAAGATATCAAAACCATACAGGATCTAGGTAAGCGCGCCGCGGAGTTCACCCGGAATCTGGTCGAGGGCAAGCCGGTGCGGCTTGAGTTCGATGTGGATAGATATGATAAATATAAGCGGCTTTTGGCCTATGTTTATCTGGTCAGCGACGGGACATTCGTAAACGCTAAGATCATAGAAGAAGGGTACGCCTCAGTGATGACTTATCCGCCGAATGTGAAACATACGGATGAGTTCGTGAAGTTGTATCGGGAGGCGAGAGAGAATAACAGAGGGCTTTGGAAATAAAGTGGATCAGCGGACTAGGAGATCAGTGGGCAGAATATCAGTTTATCAGAAAAACCTGATATGCAGATGTCCTGCCTACCGATAATCTGATTTCCTGATATACTTACTCAGGAGGTACTAATGTTACGATATTTGACCGCAGGTGAATCGCACGGAAAAGGCCTGGTTGCCATATTAGAGGGGATGCCGGCAGGATTAAAGATCAGTGCCGCCGGAATTAATGCGCAGTTGAAGCGCAGGCAGGCCGGCTTCGGCCGCGGCAAACGCATGCGGATAGAAAATGATACCGCGGAAATCATTTCCGGGCTAAAAGGCGGGGTATCTTTGGGCAGCCCCATTGCTTTATTGATCCGTAATAAAGATTATAAAATTGAGTTTTTACATAAGGTAGTTTCTCCACGGCCGGGGCATGCGGATCTTCCGGGATTCTTAAAATACGGATTTTCTGATATCCGCGAGGTGTTGGAGCGGGCTTCTGCGCGCAGCACCGCGGCTACGGTAGCCATTGGCGCGGTTTGTAGGATTTTCCTGCAGGAGTTTGGGATCAGGATAGCTAGCAGAGTTTTGTCTGTGGGCGCGGAAAGCTCTCCTTCCGCTATTGTGGCTAAGATCAAAGAGGCGATTACCAATAAGGATACCGTAGGCGGGATTTTTGAGGTGACGGCAAAAGGTGTGCCGACGGGATTAGGCAGCTATGTTCAACCGGATAGGCGCCTGGATGCCAGGTTAGCCCAGAATATTATATCTATACCCGGAATCAAGGCTTTTGAAGTCGGGCTGGGTATTGGTTACGGAGTGAGCTTCGGCTCAGAGGTGCATGACCCCATTTATTACAAAAAAGGGAAAGGTTATTTTCATAAAACCAATAATGCCGGAGGTATTGAAGGTGGTATTTCAAACGGCGAGGATATAATTTTACGCGCCTGCATGAAACCGATAGCTACTTTAATGAGAGCTCTTGAGTCGGTAAATATTAATTCCAAGAAGACATCTCGTGCCGCAACTGAACGCTCCGACACCTGCGTGGTGGAGGCTGCGGGGGTGGTGGCTGAGGCAGCCTGTGCCTATGTTCTGGCAGATGCATTGTTAGAGAAATTCGGCCAGGATTCCCTGAAAGACATCAGTAAAGCTTACGGGGATTATCTTGAAAGGATAAAATAATTAAATGGCTAATATTAATTTCTACAATGTGACTGTATCAAAGGCGGATAATACCAATCAGGTTGTTGTCAGGGGTGAAGTGGAAAACAGGTCCGGTAGGAATTATAATGCCATGGCTATCAGGATAATTTTATTTAAAAAGAGTATTGTTATAGCAAGTACGATAACGGTTGTTAATGGGTTGTTTTCCGGAAAAACAAAGAATTTTGAAAAAACCGTTGAAGATCTGGATTATACCCTGATATTCAAAGATATTACCCACTGGGAAGTTATTGTCGAAAGCACTTATTAATGAGGCCTAGACTTGCGGAACCATCATTTTACGTTCTATGGACGTAAGTCTATGGCCGAATTAACCCCACAGGGGTAGCCCTTCCTATACCTATTAAGGAAGGGGCTAACCCCGATGCCTGCGCATCCCATGCGATTTACTTCAAGGGGGAAGCGTTTAGGCAAGGGGTAAATTTAGCAGAAATATTTTTGTTAGAAAATCACCTCCTGTACGTCTATTTAAGTGAGGGCCCCAAGGTTTGGGGCAGTTGAATACCCCGCCTCATAATCGCCGCAAAGTTTCTCGGCGCTTCGCGCCAGTAAACTTTGCTGGCATTCGGCGGGGTTCAATGAGCCCCACCTTCGGTGTGGCTCATTGAAGGAGGTGATCAGGATGGCAGACGCACAGGAAGTAAAGGTAGTCAGGCTACACCGCTTTGACTCGGATTCCAAAACAAAAGCTTTTGCGGATATCGCTATAGGCGATTTTATCGTCAAAGGTTTGCGTGTGGTCGAAGGAAAGAAGGGGTTATTTTTATCCATGCCGCAGGAGAAATCCAAGGATGGGAAATACTATAACACTTTTTCTCCGGTGACTGAAGAAGCTCGTCAGTCTTTAGCGCAGGTTGTGCTGGCGGCGTATCAGGAATAGCGAAATAGGGACACCCTTGCGATTGATTGCAAGGGTGTCCCTAAATAAAAATATGAATATATACTTAGTCGGATTCATGGGTACAGGTAAGAGCGTGGTAGGGCAGGAGCTGGCCCGGCAGAAGAAGTGGAAGTTCATGGATCTTGATCGGCTGATCGAATTAAGGGAAAAAACCGCGATCAGCGATATTTTTGCCCAAAAAGGTAAGCCTTATTTTCGCAAAGCCGAGACCAAGGCCCTTAGAGAAGCGGCCAAAGAGGATAATTTCGTGATCGCCTGCGGCGGAGGTATTGTTACCCGCGAGGAGAATATCCTGGCCATGAAAGAGACTGGGGTAATAATATGCCTTAGCGCAACTCCGGCAGTGATTATTAAGCGCACCAGCGGTTGCGCTCACCGGCCGCTTTTGAATGTCCCGGACCCCAAAAAGCAGATAGAGACTTTGCTTAAGCTTCGCGCTCCCTACTATGCTTTGGCGGATAGAACCATCAATACCTCACGCCTTTCTCCCAAAGAGGTGGTGCGTAAGATCAAGAGCCTGCGCCTGAAAAGATGAAGCTTGCCGGATCTGGGCTGAGAGTTTTTACCGCAATCATTCTCATCGTTTCTGGCTTCCTGATTTATTCTAATATCCTGCAGAATTCTTTTCATTTCGATGACGGTCCGTCTATTGTCCAGAATTACGCCATCCGTAATATAAAAAATCCGCAAGAGATCTGGAATTTCTGGCCCACGCGTTTTGTCACTTACTATTCTTTCGCATTAAATTATCACCTGCATAAATTCGATATTCTAGGGTATCATCTGACTAATATTATCATACATATACTTGCCGGGCTTTGTGTTTGGTGGCTTGCGCTTTTGACATTTTCTATTGCCGGGCTAAAGGCTACCGGAATCTACCGGCATAAAAATATTCTTTCATTTTTCATCGGGTTGATATTCCTGGCACATCCAATTCAAACGCAGGGAGTGACTTATGTGGTGCAGCGGGCAGTTTCTTTGGCAGCTTTATTTTATTTGTCAGCGCTTTGCTTGTACATAAAGGCGCGATTATCGAAGAGCAGAAGCTTGATTTATTTTATCGCTTCTTTGACTTGCGCAGTGGCAGCGATGTTTACCAAGGAAATGGCCATCAGCCTGCCCTTTGCTGTCTTGCTTTATGAAGCCTGTTTCTTAAAAGGCGAAAAAAAGCCTGGAGGAAAATATCTGATTCTGTTTTTTTTAACTTTATTGATCATACCGGTGACTATGTATTTCACCAGGTCAGTAAATTTCGGGGAGCTAAAGAAAGTTAACGAAGGCCCTGTGGGGATCTCACCACTACATTATTTATTTACCCAGGCCCGGGTAATGCTGACTTATTTGCGTCTACTCATCGCTCCCTTTAATCAGAACCTGGATTATGATTATCCGGTTTATAAGAACTTATTCAGCATCCCCGTGCTTTTTGGTTTTACGGTCATCTTCGGGATGCTCGCGGCGGGTTTGCGCTTATTCAAGAAATATCGTCTGCCCTCATTTGGGATCTTCTTTTTTCTCCTCACCATGATTCCGGAATCAAGCCTTATTCCTATAAAAGACGTGATCTTCGAGCACAGGCTGTATTTGCCTATTGTAGGTTTTAGTATATTTTTAGTCAGCGGGATTTATTATTCTTTTGGGCAGAGGCGCTCTGATATGATGCTGCTGATATTGTCGATACTGGCGGTTGCTTACGGGGTGCTGACTTTTACCAGAAATTACATCTGGCATGATGAGTTTAGCCTATGGAACGATACTATCCGTAAATCTCCCAACAAGGCCCGTCCCTATCACAATCGGGCTTTGGCTTATCAGAATATATTAGGCTACGGTGTGGCTATCGAGGATTACTCTAAGGCCATTCATCTAGATCCGGATTTTGTCGAGGCCTACATTAACCGCGGTATACTTTACCGGAACCTCGGTAATTTCGAACAGGCTACCGTGGATTTTAAGCAGGCGATAAAGCTTAAGCCTGATTCTGCTTTTGCCTACAATAATCTGGCCAATACTTTTGCTATGGAAGGATCGCTGGATGAGGCGATTAACTATTTTGACCATGCGATAAAGCTGGATCCCCAGTTTGCTGAAGCCTTTTCTAACCGCGGGCTTGCCTATAGCAAGAAAGGCCAGATCCGGCAGGCGCTGGCGGATTTTGACAAGGCGATCGCGCTTAATCCTCATGAAGGAGTTTTGTATTATCCCCGGGCTTATATTTATACGCAGAAAAAAGATTTCGTGAAAGCCTGGGAGGATGTGCATAAAGCCCAGGAGCTTGGGTTTACCTTTGATGTGAAATTCATCCAGGAGCTGCAAAAAGCTTCGGAAAGGTATCGATGAAGCGCTTTGAAGCGTTAGTCAGCTTGAACATGGTTTTAGATGTGGGAAGCATCCGTTTAAACCGGATGCTGGAGGCGTTCGGTTCAGCGGAAAATATTCTTAAAGCTCCGGAGGATAAATTACTGCAGATTCAGGGAATTGGCGTTGGCATCGCGGCAAAGATCGCAGCACTTAAAAAAGAGGATCTAGATAAAGAATTGGCTGAGGCGAAGAAGTTGGGGTTAAGGATCCTGACTATCGACGATTGCGACTACCCGGAAAACCTTAAACAAATATATGACCCGCCGATCGTGCTTTACGTAAAAGGAAGCATGATTCAGGCGGATAAGTTCAGCATAGCCATAGTCGGAAGCCGCCGGGCATCTTTTTACGGGTTATCTAGTGCGGAAAAGTTTGGCTTTGATCTGGCGCAGAAGGGTTTCACTGTTGTCTCAGGTATGGCTCGGGGAATCGATACCGCGGCGCATCGCGGAGCCTTGAAGCAGGGCGGACGCACCCTGGCAGTCATCGGCAGCGGGTTTAATCATCTGTATCCCGAGGAGAATAGAAAACTTGCCGATGAAATTTCTAAGAACGGGGCGGTGATCTCGGAATTTCCGCTTAACACTTTACCCTTCCCTCAGAATTTTCCCCGCAGGAATCGGGTGGTTAGCGGTTTATCGCTAGGTGTCTTGGTAGTAGAGGCAGCCAGGAATAGCGGGGCATTGATCACTTCGGATTTCGCTCTGGAGCAGGGCAGGGATGTCTTTGCTTTGCCGGGAAAAGTGGATTCTGTCGCTTCATTCGGCCCTAATGCTCTTATCCAGCAGGGCGCGAAGTTGGTTTTTAGCGCTGAGGACATTGCTCAGGAGTATATTATCCCGGAGCCCGTGGCAGGAGAAACAAAAATGCCCCAGGAAAAAGTCTTTATCGAAGAGACTGGTGACGAAGTTTCCTGGGTTTGTAGCATGTTGTCAAAGGAGCCGGTCTCTTTGGATGAGCTGGTGGAGAAGACAAATATGGATATTCCCCGTATTTCTGATATACTTTTAAAGTTAAGGCTAAAGAAGTTAGTCAAGGAATTACCCGGAAAACAATTTGCGAGGTGCAATTAATGAAAGAAAAGAACCTGGTCATTGTAGAATCTCCCACTAAGGCAAGGACTATCCAGCGCATCCTCGGGGATAATTACTCCATAATTTCTTCGATGGGGCATATTGTCGATCTTCCCCAGAAGACTTTGGGCGTGGATATTGAAAATAGTTTTGCTGCGGATTATGTGGTGCTTCCCAAGAGGGAAAAAGTCATCACCGCCCTGAAAAAGGAGGCTAAAGAAGCCAAGAATATCTATGTGGCTACTGACCCTGACCGCGAGGGAGAGGCTATTGGCTGGCAGATAAGAGAGCAGTTCTTAAAGAAGAAGAAAGTCTTCCGGGTGACTTTTCATGAGATAACGCCGGCGGCAGTGGCCGAGGCGTTTAAAAATCCACGGGAATTCGACGCCAACATGGTCGAGGCTCAGGCAGGCCGCAGGATCCTGGACAGGATTGTGGGGTATTTCTTAAGTCCTTTGCTATGGAAAAAGATCGCCCGTGGCTTAAGCGCCGGGCGCGTGCAATCAGTGGCCTTGCGTTTGGTGGTAGATCGTGAGCGGGAAATTCAGAAGTTTGTGCCTCGGGAATATTGGGAGATAGAAGCCCAGCTTAAGAAGGACGCCGCTTCATTTATTGCAAAGCTTGAGAAAAAAGACGATAAAAAGATAGAGATCACTGATAAGGCGCAGGCTGATCAGATGGCAGAGGAGGTTAAGGGTAAGGAATTCCGGGTGGTGGAGGTAAAAAAGAGCGAGAAGAAGCGTAACCCGGTACCCCCTTTTATCACCAGCACCCTGCAGCAGGAGGCGTTCAATAAATTAAAATATAACGGCACCCGCACTATGATCATTGCCCAGCAGTTGTATGAAGGTATTGATATTGGAGAGGAAAATCCCGTAGGCCTTATCACCTACATGCGTACGGACTCGGTGCACGTGGCACCCGAGGCGATCAAGGAGGTGCGTAGCTATATCTCCAAGGAGTTCGGCAAGGATTATCTGCCTGAGAAGCCCAACACTTACAAGGTAAAGAAGCTGGCCCAGGAAGCGCATGAGGCAATACGTCCGTCGCTGATTTCCCGCCCACCCAAGAGCGTTGAAAATTTTCTTACCCCTGAGCAGTACAAATTATACGAGCTTATCTATAACCGTTTTCTGGCCAGCCAGATGAATCCGGCGCGCTTTCAGGTGACCAGCGTGGATATAAGCGCGGATAATTATCATTTTGGCGCTTCCGGTTCTACGCCATTATTTAACGGGTTTCTCGCGGTTTATGATGACGATGAGAAAGAAGAAAATGGTGAGAATAGCGAGAAGAAAAAGAATGGTATCCCGCCGCTTGAGAAAGGCGATATCCTGCAACTTTTGAAGCTTGATCCGTCGCAGCATTTTACCAAGCCTCCGCCGAGGTATTCGGATAGCTCTTTGGTCAAGGCTCTGGAAGAGGACGGTATCGGCAGGCCTTCGACGTATGCTCCGATCATTTCAACTTTGATCCTGCGTGATTACATGCGTAGGGTAAAAGGTTATTTTTTCCCGACTGAACTGGGTTTTAAGGTGTGCGACATGCTTATCGAATATTTCCCCAAGATCATGGATATAACTTTTACCGCTACCATGGAAGAGGAGCTCGATGAGATAGAGGAAGGAAGGCTGGGCAAGGTCAAGGTCTTGCAGGATTTTTATGAGCCTTTTAAGGCCAGCCTTGAATATGCCCAGGCCAACATCAAGAAAGAAGTGATCACTTCCGACCAGATATGCGAACTGTGCGGCAAGCCGATGATCGTCAAGTGGGGGAGAAAAGGTAAATTCTTAAGCTGCTCGGCGTTCCCGGAGTGTAAATTCTCCAAGTCTATCACCAGCGGCGTTAAGTGCCCTGAGCCGGAGTGCGGCGGAGAGCTGATCGAGCGTAGGTCCACTAGGGGATTCTTTTACGGCTGCTCCAATTTCCCCAAGTGCCGTTACACCTCCCGCGCCCTGCCGCAGAGCGATAAAGAAGAGGCGTAGACATTTATTTGCTCTTAGCTGCCCCTGGCGGCTTTTCCGCTCAGGGTCGATTTTGTCCACCATAAGTATTTATACAGGACACGCCAATGATCTTTCGCATTTCGGCGGCGAAACAACTCGCGCCTCGCGCTCTCGCTCGGCGCTCAAACAGTTTCGCCGTGCCTGTTTTGTCGCTATCGCTCCACAGGCATTCCCTCAATGCTCAAGCTCCATTG
>CAYHBB010000026.1:0-36202 GCA_964354795.1 uncultured Planctomycetales bacterium
ACTCAAGCGAGCGTAAAACAGCCCGACAAGGGCTGTAGCGAGCGGAGTGCACAAGCGCGTAGCAGCGAGTGCGGCGCCACCCGACGAAAATCAAAAGGACGGATTAATCAATCCGTCCTTTTTTATTAGCTGTTTCTGCCAAGGCCTACTTGCGCTTATTTTTCTCCTTAGCCATGCGGGCTTCAATGGTCTTACGCGCCTCAAAATAGACCATGGAGATGAATTTCAGCAGCTCTTCGCGGGAATCCTTATTATTCTCGGATTTACGCAGTAATTGCAAGAATTTCTTTTTGTCGATTTTGGATCTTATATCCGGGTAATTCAGGGTGATCATCTCATCGAATTGGGCGCATAATCCCAGCCTGATGACTTCGGAATAGCTTAAGTCGTATTTTTCGGACAGAAATTTTAGGTATTCCACTAGCCAGTCTTCAATCAGCACCTGTTGTCTCAGCAGCATTTTAATCCTCCTTACACAGAAAGTGTAACACCAACTTTTCCGTGCCACAAGGCACGCACTTGGTAACCCTACATGCCAAGGTGCTATAAAGTTGGGTGTAGCAGAAAGCGCAACAAGTAATCATAACATATTATTTGTTGATTGGCAACATGACTTGACGGTCAATTCCAACTGCGGTATAATCTTGGCTATTATGATCTTGGGGGTGCATGTCTCGGGTGCGGGAAAGATCTACCAGGCGTTGACTGTAGCCAAGGAGTTAGGCTGTAATACTATGCAGATTTTCTCGCGCAGCCCCCAGCGCTGGCGGGATGCCCAGCTGGGGCTCGAGGATATCGAAGAGTTCAATAAGCGCCAGGAAAAGCTTAAGATAAGACCGTTCTTTATCCATATACCGTATTTAATCAACTTGGCTTCACCTAATCCGAAGTTGTATGGGGCTTCCATTGAGGCGTATATAGAGGATATCTTGGAAGCAGATTTACTGCACGCCGATTATATCGTAACACACATGGGTAGCCATAAGGAGACTTCAGAAGAAGCCGGTATCAAGCGACTGATAAATGCGCTTAATAGAATTCTTGAGAAAACCAAGCACACAAAAGTGGGGATCCTGCTGGAGAATACCGCGGGATCAGGCTCCTGGCTGGGCTATAAATTTATCCACCAGAACGAGGTGCTTGCCGCAATGGTTGACTTAAAACGCGTCGGCCTTTGTCTGGATACGGCGCATGCCTATCTAGCCGGCTACGATATCTCGACCAAGAAAGGCCTTGAGGATATGCTGGATGAGATAGAAGAGCTTTGCGGCATAGATATGATTAAACTTATCCATTTGAATGATGCCAAGGGCGCGTTGGGTTCGCACCACGACCGCCATGACCATATCGGCAAAGGCCATATCGGGATGAGCGGGATGAAAAGGATCATCAACCATCCTAAATTAAGGAATATACCGATGATCCTGGAAACCCCCAAGGAAACGGAAAGCTCGGATAAAGTAAATCTGGCTTTAGTCAGGAAGCTAAGGAATTAAAGAAAGAAAATGATTTACCAGTTTAAAGAAATCGAAGAAAAATGGCAGAAGGCCTGGGATGAGTTGAAGAACTTTTGCGCCCAGCCGGATCCGAAGCGCAAGAAGTATTATCTCCTGGAGATGTTCCCTTATCCTTCGGGCAAGATCCACATGGGCCATGTGCGCAATTATACTATCGGCGATGTGGCTGCGCGTTTTAAGATGATGCAGGGATTTCAGGTGATGCATCCCATGGGGTTTGACGCCTTTGGCCAGCCCGCGGAAAACGCCGCCATAAAAAATAACACCAAGCCGGATATCTGGACGCATAAGTGCATTGATTGGATGAAGGTGGAGCTCAAGCGTATGGGATTCTCATATGACTGGGAGCGCGAGGTTTCTACCTGCGACAGCGATTATTATAAATGGAACCAATGGATTTTCTTAAAGATGTATGAGCGCGGGCTTGCCTATAAGAAGGGCTCTGATGTCAACTGGTGCCCTTCTTGCGAAACAACGTTGGCTAATGAAGAGGTCATCGATGGCGGATGCTGGCGTTGTAAGACTAAAGTTGAACAGAAGGACCTCGAGCAGTGGTATTTGAAAATTACTGATTATAAAGAGCGGCTTTTAGAGGATTTGTTTCAGCTGAATGACTGGCCTGAGCGGGTCATCAGTATGCAGAGTAACTGGATCGGGAAAAGTTCAGGCGTAGAAATATATTTTAAACTTAAAGATTCGACTACGGTGATCCCGGTATTCACTACTCGCGTGGATACTATATTTGGTGCCACCTATATTGTTCTGGCTCCGGAATATCCTTTGGTTAAAGATCTGATCAAGGGGAAACCCCAAGAAAAAGTTGCGCTTAAATTCGTTGAGAAAGTGGCCAAGGAAACAAAAGTAGTGCGGGCGTCTTCGGATGTGAAAAAGGAGGGGGTGTTTACCGGAAGCTATGTGGTTAATCCGGTGAATAACGAGACCATTCCGATCTGGATCGCGGATTACGTATTAATGGAATACGGCACCGGCGCGATCATGGCTGTGCCGACTCATGACCAGCGCGACTTTTTGTTCGCCAAAGAGCATGGTCTGCCAATGCGCGTAGTTATTGAGGGTCCAGGGTCAAGGGGCAAGGGTCATGAGGATTTACTTGAGGCTTATGAAGGTGACGGAGTGCAGGTAAATTCCGCGCAATTCGATGGTTTGACCAATCAGGAGGCTAAGACAAAAATCGCTGAGTGGATGGAGCAAACCAAGATCGGCAAGATTCAGACGCATTGGCGGCTGCGCGATTGGCTGATCTCCCGTCAGAGATACTGGGGTACACCTATCCCCATGATTTACTGCTCAAAGTGCGGGATAGTGCCCGTGCCTTACGAAGAGCTGCCGGTGGATTTGCCTAAAGATGCGAGCTTTACCGGAGAAGGCGGAAGCCCCTTAGGCAAAGTTAAGGAATTTGTTGGGGCGAAATGCCCCAAATGCCTTGGCCCTGCCCGTCGGGAAACCGATACCATGGCCACATTTTTTGATTCTTCGTGGTATTTCTTGCGTTTTTGCTCACCGAAAATCGACAATGCCCCATTTGATGTTTTAGACGCCAAGTACTGGATGCCGGTGGACCAGTATATTGGAGGCATAGAGCACGCCATTCTGCATTTGTTGTACTCGCGTTTCTTTACCAAGTTCTTTCAGGATCTGGGGATGATCGATTTCAAGGAGCCGTTTAAGCGTCTGCTCGCTCAGGGCATGGTCTTAAAAGACGGCGAGGTGATGTCTAAGTCTAGGGGCAACATCGTTGACCCTGAATCTATCATCAAGAATTATGGAGCGGATACATTAAGGCTTTTTATTTTGTTTGCCGCGCCGCCTGAAACCGAGCTGGAGTGGGATGATCGCGGTATTGAGGGCGCGAATAAGTTTTTAAACCGCGTCTGGCGCGTACAGGAGAACCTGAAGGATAAAGCAGATGACGCTTTGCTACGCATCATGCACAAGGTAATCAAGAAAGTAAGCGTTGACTACGCGGAGTTTAAATTTAATACCGCGATTGCCAGCCTGATGGAGCTGACTAACGCTATTTATCAATCAGGCGCGAATAAGGAAGTATTCGCGAATCTGGTATTGATGATCAGTCCTATTGCTCCGCATTTTGCCGAGGAGCTGTGGCAGATATTGGGAAATAAGGAAAGTATATGCAAAGCTAAGTGGCCGGAATATGACCCGGCGATGCTGGTAGAAGATGTAGTCACTATAGTGGTTCAGGTCAATGGAAAGCTGCGCACCAAGCTCGATGTCCCCGCTGATATCGCGCAAGATAAGTTGAAAGATTTAGTCCTCTCTGATGAAAAGCTTTTGCCCTGGATAGGGGGTAAGCCCATCCGCAATTTCGTTGTAGTCCCCAAGAAGTTGGTCAATATCGTAGTATAATTTTCGCGCCTGTCTTGTTTTGTTTCTCGCAGGGACGTTTGTTTTGTCCCAGCGTGACAAAACTGCACTCATTTCCAGCCCCTCGCTCTCGCCTGGTATGTAATAGCGGGCGAACCATGCCCGCTCGGGGCTTCCATGCCCTGCTCAAAACAAAACTAAGCCAGTCGCAAATATCCTAAGATTTTTCGTTAGATTTTACCCTTCATTACGTCTATTAGAGTAGGAGGGGTAAAATTATGTTAAGCTTGACTACAGAAGAGCGTAAAGTATTGGTTTTTTTGCTGGGCGTGGCTTTGATGGGTGTGGGGGTGAGCTATGCGGCAAAGGTATTTGCGCCGGTAGAGCGTATCGCGCGGCTGGAGAGCGATTTCGGCAAGGTCGACCTGAATTCCGCGGATAAAGATACGCTTAAGAGCGTTCCGGGTATAGGAGAAAAGCTGGCTGGGCGGATCATCGCGTTCAGAGAAGAGAAGGCTGGCCTAAGCGATATTGAGCAGATCAAAGAGATCAAAGGCTTTACCTCCGGCAAGTTCAATAAAATGAAGAATTATATAATGGTGCGTTGATGTCCCGGCCGCTTGTCTGGGTGACTGTATCTCTATGTATCGGAATAATCCTGGCAAATTCAATCGTAATGAATTTCTGGATTATTCTTTTTATTGCGGCTATGTTTTTGGTCTTCTGTATATTCTTTATTGATAAGGTTTTAGTATCCACGGTCGCCCTTCCGGTGATCTCCTCTTTATTCGGAGCGCTAATCCTGATTAATTCACAAACCTTACCGCAATCTCATGTTTCCAATTTTGTTTACTATAAGAATGAATTATTTTACAGCGTTATGGGTAATATCGTAAGTGTTCCGGAAAAGCGTAACGAGGAAACGATTTTTGTTTTCAATTTAAGGGAGTTGCATTTTGGAAAATCAAGTTACCGCTCCAGCGGTAAGATACTGGTAAAGGTAGCTGAAGTCAGCGGCTTGTATTACGGCCAAAAGCTGATGCTTAGGGGTTACATGTATCCGGTGCCTAGCTTTCAGCAGCAAAGAAAGAATTATTTATTGCAGCAGGGGATATATTGCATTATGCGCGTGGAATCACGGGATCTGGCAGTCAGTTTTCAGAAAACCGGCGGCGTGTCTCTTAAAAGATGGGCTTTCTGGCTCAAGGCAAGGATGCAGGAAACGATCTCTCGCTATATGCCGAAGTTGCCCGCAAGTGTGCTTGAGGCGATGGTGCTGGGAGAGAAAAAAGACATTCCCCAGATCATCTATGACTCCATGGTTAAAGCCGGCACTGTGCATATCCTGGTGGTCAGTGGTTTTAATGTGGGAATAATAATTTTTATAGTCGCGCTATTTCTAAAGCTTATTCGCGTGCCGCGCAGGGCGCGCTTTGTCATAATCATCCCGTGTTTGATCATCTATTGTCTGTTGACCGGGGCATCTAATCCGGTGGTCAGGGCAACGGTAATGGGAATTTTCTTTTTAGTGGCGTATCTTATCAGGCGGGAGCCGGATATTTATAACTCTTTAAGCCTGGCTGCTCAATTTATCCTGCTTATCGATCCCGGCCAGTTGTTTAATATCGGTTTTCAGCTTTCTTTTGCCAGCGTTATATCTATTGTTTACCTGTATCCCCGGCTTAAATCACTTTTCAGGCTGGATGATTTAAAAATCAAATTCCTTAGGTTTCTGGCTGAAGGAGGAGTGGTTTCGCTTTCTGCGTGGCTGGGTACCTGTGGCTTTATCGCCTATTACTTCAAGTTGGTTTCCCCGGTGACCATCCTGGCAAATCTTTTTATTGTGCCTTTGGCTATCTTTATTACTCTGTGCGGCATATGCCTGGTTTTTGCCGGGTTAATACTGCCTTCGGTTGCTCCCTATTTTGCCTCCACCAGCGAGCTAGCAGTCACGCTTCTAGTCAGGCTCAACCTTTTCCTAAGCGCCCTTCCCGGCGCCTCCTTCAATCTTTAGCTACTACTAATATGAGTTTTCGCCCAGATTTTTATGGCGGTTAGGCTTGTCTTGTTTCTCGCAGGGACGCTTGGTGCGGCCCAGCGTGCCGCACCTGCGCTCATTTCCAGCCCCTCGCTCTGCCCTAAATGGTAAATGATGGGCAACCGTGCCCGCTCGGGGCTTCCATGCCCTGCTCGAAACCAATCCAAGCCTCCCGCCAACTGAAGATTATGCATAAGATGTATTTAGCGGCTGATTTGGACCGATTTCGAGCGGGGCGTCCGAGGACCGAGCGGGCATGGCGCACGCCTTCGGCGTGCAGGCGAGGTCCGCAGGCCGAGCGAAGTTTTGCCTCGCAGGGGCAAAACGAGCGCCCCCGCGAGAAACAGTACAAGGCAGAAGCTATGTCATGTCGCCTATTTGAATTGACAAAGCCGAGTCCCTATGCTACCATTTTACTATTATGCGTAGAGTAATTTTGCTGATTTTAGCTTGCATTTGGGCTGTATCTGTAAGCCCTGCTTATGCTTACTGGATTTGGACTCCCAAGACCGGCAAGTGGGTGAACCCCAAGACTATGGTCAAACCCACCCCTAAGGAGCAATACGATTATGCCATAGAGTTCTATAATCTCAAAAAATACGATGATGCAATCCGTGAGTTCAAGAAGCTCCTCAAGGCTTATCCTAAGTCCTACGAGGCTTCCGAAAGCCAGTATTACATGGGCCGCTCCGAAGAAGAAAAGAACAACCTCTACGAAGCTTTCCTTGCTTACCAGAAGGTGGTGGATAAGTATCCTTTTTCCGAAAGGATTAAGGAGATCATCGAGCGGGAATATAAGATCGGAGAAATATTCATGTCCGGGGAGAAGCGCAAAGCCCTGGGGGTCCCGCTTCCCGTTGAGAACCCTTCCATAGAAATATTCACCAAGGTGGTTGAGAATTCCACCTACGGCTTGATCGCGCCGAAGGCGCAGTATAAACTTGGCTTGGTATTAAAAGGCCTGGTGCGTTTTGATGAGGCGGAAGAGGCTTTTAATAAGGTGGTCACCAATTATCCTGAGAGCGAGTGGGTGGAGCCGGCCAAGTTTCAGATCGCCTCCTGTCGCGCAGCCTTATCCCGCGGTCCGGATTATGATTCTGGAGCAGCCAACGAGGCCAAGCAGAAATTCGAGGATTTCCTTAAGGACCATCCGGATGCCGTGCTTTCCCGGGAGGCAGAGGAGAATATTGATAAGTTAAAGGAAAAAGAAGCGGCCAGCAGCTACAACATCGCGGTTTTCTACGAGAAGCAAAAAGCCTTCCCGGCGGCACGCATTTATTATAATACCGTGATCGAGAAATATCCCGAAAGCCCGTGGGCAAAAAAGGCGCAGGATAAATTGCAGCTCCTTGAGAAAATGGAGAAGAAGAAATGATGAAAAGACTGGTACTATTATTGCTCCTGGGTTTAAGCGTTCTTGGGCTTAGCAGCTGCGGCTACACCACCCGCTCCATGATCTCCGATCAGTATAAGACCATTTATATCACTCCGTTTGTCAATACCATCGACATCACCAGAGAAGGCGACTCCGGAGATAAATACCAGCTTAACCGGCCGCTGACTGAGACTGAGGTGACCAAGGCAGTAAGTAATCGCTATTTATTTGATGGCAATCTCAAGCCGGTCAAGGAGGCGTCTGCGGATATGGTTCTGGTTGGTCAGCTGGTGCAATTCCGCAAAGACCCCCTGCGTTATGCCGATAACAGCGACGATGTCACCGAGTACCGGGTGAATATTGTGGTCAATTTGGAGATGTGGGATAATACGGGGCCGGAAAAAAAGCTGCTCTGGAGCGAGCCCGGGTTTACCGGAGAGACCAGCTATTTTGTCACCGGCGCCCAGGCGATAAGCGAGGATCAGGCAGTACAGAACTCCATAACTGATCTGGCCCGTCGAGTAGTTGAACGCACTGTTGAGCAGTGGTAGACAATGATCTATCTTTTTATCGGCAGCGACAATCTCGCCAAAGACGCCCAGCTTAAGAAACTTAAAGATTACGTCCTCTCGAAAGGCACCGAACAATTCAACCTCGATACCCTCTATGCCCGTGAGCTGACCCTTAAGGCTCTGCAGGAAAAGCTTTTATCCCTTCCGGTAAAGAATCCCAAGAGACTGATTATTATAAAAAATATCGAAGATTTGAAGGATGAGGTCAAAGAGTTCCTGGAAAAATACGTCAGGAAGCCTTATCCGCAGGTGGTGATGGCTTTAGATTTAAACCACTTGGATAAGGCTGACAGTTTTATCAAGAATATCGCCCGTTTTGTCAAGCCGGTGCGTTTTAAGGAAACAGTGCATCAGGATACTTTTGCTTTGGGCCGCTCAATAGATTTGAAGAAGGCGGACAGCGCTTTACGCATCTTAAGCGGGCTTTTGAGGGAAGGGGAGAGGCCGGAGCGTATTCTTGGCGGTTTGCGTTATGCCTGGGAGAAGAATGCCGCGCATCCTCTTGAGAAAAGAAAAAAGCTTAAGTACCTGCTTGCATGCGATATCGACATCAAAACAGGAAAACTTAAGCCTTTATTTGCTCTTGAGAAGCTGGTGATCAGCCTATGCGGGTTTAGATAGCTGCTTGGCTAAGCGGGATTTTTTGCGGTTTGCTGTGGCCGGATGGATGACCTGTTTTTTGGCCGCCTTATCTAGCTCTGAAAATGCCTTCTGAAGCAGCTCTTTGGCTTCATCCAGTTTCTTGGCGCTGGTCAGTTGCTGGAATTTCTTGATGGTCTTTTTAAGCTGCTGTTTGATTTTGAGGTTGCGCAAATGCTTTTTCTTGTCTGCGCGGGTTTTTTTGACGGATGTTCTGCGTCTTGGCATAGTTAACTCCTTAATAAGCCAGATTTTTCTTCTGGCGATTTATGTTCAATAAGTTACCATAATTAATCCCCTATGTCAACAAACAAATCCGTAGCCAGGTCCGCCACCCTTATCAGTTTTGCCACCCTTATTTCGCGCGTGCTGGGATTTGTCCGGGATGTGGTCATTGCCCGGCTTTTCGGTGTTTACACCATAGCTCAGGCTTTTGTCATTGCATTCCGTATTCCTAATCTTTTGCGCGATTTTGTGGGCGAAGGTGCGACCAATGCCGCTTTTGTCCCGGTGTTCAGCGAATATCAGCATAAGCGCACTAAGGAAGAGTTTTGGGAGTTGGCTAATGTGGTGCTTAATCTGCTCCTGGTGATACTCTCCCTGATCACTCTTCTTGGCGTGATTTTTTCTCCGGTTATCGTGCGCCTGATCGCTCCGGGTTTTGTGGAGTCGCCGGATAAGTTTTGGGCAACAGTCGAGCTTAACCGCTACATCTTTCCCTATATCCTTTTGATCAGTCTCGCCGCTTATTGCATGGGGATCCTGAACTCCCTTAAGCATTTTGCCGCCCCGGCATTCGCGCCCTGCCTTTTGAATATTTCTATCATTGTCTTTGCGCTTTTGTTTGGAGAGGGGATAAAGGGATTGGCATTAGGCGTTTTAGTGGGCGGGGTTTTGCAGTTGGCGGTGCAGGTTCCGGTTTTGTATCAGAAAGGTTTTCGTTTTAAATTACCTAAGACTTTTAATCATCCCGGGGCCAGAACCATCGGCAAGCTGATGCTGCCGCGGGTTTTAAGCACCAGTATTTATCAGCTGAATAACTTTGTTGATTCTATTTTTGGTTCATTGGCTTTTATCGTGGGAGAGGGGGGTGTTGCGGTTCTGTATTTCTCGTATCGTCTGATCCAGTTTCCTCTGGGTCTTTTTAGCACAGCACTTTCCCAGGCGATTCTGCCGACATTCTCCACCCAGGCGCTGGAAGATAATCACGCAAACTTAAAACATACTCTCTCCTGGGGCCTGCGCGCCACGTTTTTCGTGATGATCCCGGCGTCAGTAGCGTTTATGGTTTTGAGCAATCCCATGGTGACTACGCTTTTCGGGGGCGGTAAGTTTGACGCTTACTCCGCCCGGCTTACTGCTAGCGCATTATTTTTTTATAGCGTGGGCTTATTCGCATACGGGGGAACGCGTATCCTGCAATCCTGCTTTTTCTCGCTTAAAGATACGGTTACGCCTACTAAAGTTTCAGCGCTGGCTTTGGTGATGAATATTATTTTTTGCGTAGGTTTAATGTTTCCTCTGAAAATCGCAGGCATTGCTTTGGCGACTTCCGTGTCCGGAATAATCTCGTTTTTTGTGTTGTTTGTACTTCTGGAGAAGAAGATCGGAGATTTCGGTAATCGGCAGGTTATTTTTTCCGCTGCGCGTATACTTTTAGCGAGCCTATGTATGGGCGGCGTATGCTATCTGATTTCGCGCAATCTCGCCGGTATGAATAAATTCGCCCTGCTGGGATTAGAGGCTTTTGCCGGCGTGGTGACGTACGCTTTGTTCTGTTTTATTTTCGGAGTTTCTGAAATGCGGGAGCTTTGGAATTGGGTAGCCAAGGGTAAAAAAACTTAGCGCCCTTAGTGTCTTTTCAGCTAAAGTTGTTTTGCTTTCGGGCTTTGTTCGCGTGCTGAAAATTTTTGCCGTCTGCTGCGGTTTACGGCTCACTTTCGGCCAGTTGACTTACGCAAAAGCCAGTGCCTTTCGTTCGCCGTAATCCCTTGCAGACTCAATGTAAACTAGGGGCCAAAAATTTTCTTATGCACGCTCACAAACCCTTCAGCAAAACACTAAAAGCTAACACTCCGCCAATTCTAGCTCTTCAGTTGGCGGGAGGCTTGGCTTGGTTTCGAGCGGGGCGTCCGAGGAACCGAGCGGGCATGGATCACCCGCTATACACAGATTAGGTGAGAGCGAGGTCCGCAGGCCGAGCGAAGTTTTGCCTCGCAGGGGCAAAACGAGCGGCCCCGCGAGAAACAAGACAAGCCCACCCGCCATGAGATATGGTGAGAAACAGGATAAGGCAGACGCAAAACAATAATCATGAGCAATCTTAGAGAAAAAATAGCCAAGATGCCGGATGCGCCGGGCGTGTATTTGATGAAGGACGCTGCGGGCAAGATCATCTACGTTGGCAAGGCTAAGTCTTTAAGAAAACGCCTGATGACATATCTCGGCCGCGACTTGGCCACCAAGACGCTGATCCAGATGCGAAGTGTGGCGGATATTAAGGTCCAGCTTTGCTCGACTGAAGCTCTGGCTTTACTTTTGGAAGCGGCACTCATCCATAAGTACATGCCGAAATATAACATTTCGCTTCGGGATGACAAAAGCTTTCCTTTGATCAAGATCACCAAGGAAGATTTTCCTGCGATTTATGTGACGCGCAAAAAAGATGATGATGGTAGCCGGTATCTTGGCCCCTACACCAACGCCAATCTTTTGCGCGAGGCGTTAAAGATAATCCGCCGCAGTTTTCCCATACGCTCCTGCAGGAATCTGCCGGATAAGGCTTGCCTTTATTACCGGGTGAATTTATGTCCCGGACCGTGTATCGGCAAGATCAGTAAAAAAGATTATGCCTTGACTATTGAGAATATCAGCCTGATCCTGGAAGGTAAGACTGATACTTTGATCAAGAAACTGAGCGCCGAAATGAAGCGGCTTTCCGAAAACAAAGTTTATGAACAGGCCGCCGCGGTACGCGATCAAATCTCGACCCTGGGCGCGCTTTCCTCCATACGGCCGGGGTTTAGTAGTAGCGACGAGATGCAGGACCTGAAAGATTTATTGAAGCTTTCAAAGATCCCAGAGCGCATTGAATGCTTTGATATCGCCAATATCTCCGGTAAAGAGGCGACGGGGTCGATGGTCAGTTTCCACAAGGGTAAACCAGATAAAAATAATTACCGCCGTTTTAAGATTAAGACGGTCAGCGCAATTGATGATTATGCCATGATGCAGGAAGTGGTGCGTAGGCGTTATGCCCGGGTTATTGAGCAAAAGCTACCCAAACCCGACCTGATCCTTATTGATGGAGGCAAGGGGCATTTAATGACCGCGGCAAAGGTTTTGTTGGATTTCGGCCTGCCTATACCCTTGGCCAGCATTGCCAAAGAAGAAGAAAATATTTATCTACTGGGCAAAGTGAATCCCATACAGTTGAAATCTGATACTCCGGCTTTGAATCTCATCCGCCGGGTGCGCGATGAGGCGCATCGATTCGCTCAGGTGTATCATCACTTACTGCACCGTAAGAAAGTGATAGGCAGGTAATTGTCAGGTTCGTAACGAAATAAACCGATGACAGAGTTTACCAAAAGAGTCCTTCGGGTAGTTTCAACGATTCCGATAGGCGAAACGCGTAGCTACAAGTGGGTGGCCAAAAAAGCCGGCAGGCCTAATGCCTATCGCGCAGTGGGGAGTATCTTAAACAAAAATCCCTGGCCGGTTACTATTCCCTGTCACCGGGTAGTGAAGTGCGGCAATGATTTGGGAGGCTATGTTTTTGGGGTAAAGAAGAAGGCTTTGCTTTTGAGCCGGGAGCGGGAAATAAAAGAGTTTCTGACGGCAAAATTAGTGATATAATAAATCCTTAAAAGTGAAGATCAGGTTATCAGGAGATCAGTGGGTAGGTTGTCAGAATATCAGAAAGAGATTTAATTTGATGTCCTGATATACCAATATTCCGCTAACTGATACCCTGATTTGCCGATATGCGTATTTAATAACTCGGAGGTTTTATGAAAATTAAAGATCTGCTTAAAGAGATGGTGGCAAAGAGCGCTTCAGACCTTTTTTTTCGCGCCGGCGGCACCCCGCGCTTAAGGGTAGATGGTCAGGTAGTGCCGATGTCGGATATTGTCTTAAGCGTCGACGACGTGATGGCGGCTACCGAAGAGCTGATGAGCCCCAAACAGCGCGCGCTCTTTAAAGAGAATATGGATATTGACTTTGCTTATTACTTTGAAGGTATTGACCGCAGGTTCAGGATAAGTATTTTCATGCAGCGCAACTGGCCTTCTATTGTCATCAGGAGTATACAAAACGTAGTCCAGAACTTTGAGGACCTGATGTTGCCAGTGGATGTGTTAAAAAAGCTCTCCACGGAAAAAAGAGGCCTGGTTTTATTGACCGGTACTATGGGCAGCGGCAAGTCCACCACGATCGCCAGTATGATCGAATATATTAACAGCAATTGCAATAAACACATTCTTACCGTCGAAGAGCCCATTGAATTCACTTTTAAGGACAATAAATCCCTGATCAATCAGCGCGAGCTGGGCCTGGATGTGCAGTCCTATGCGGCTGCCTTAAAAGCATTTACGCTTCAAAGCCCGGATGTAATTTTCATCGGGAATATCCGCGATTACGATACCATGCAGGCGGCGATCACCGCTGCGGAGACCGGGGTCCTGGTTTTGAGCACTCTGCACACCGTCAACGCCAGCCAGAGCGTGGAGAGGATCATTAATTTCTTCCCGCCGCATCAGCATCAGGAGATCAGGAATCAGCTGGCCACTATTTTAAAAGGGGTCATATCTTTGCGCCTGGTCCCGGCGCACAATGCAAGCGGAAGAGTGCCAGCTTATGAGTCTATGCTTTTGACTCCTACTATCAGCCGTCTGATCCGCGAGGGTAAGGTCCAGGATATGCAGCAGTATATAGAGGACGGGGAGTTATTCGGAATGTGTTCATTTGATCAGTCGCTGGTAAAGCTGGTCAAGGCAGGCAAGATCAGCGAAGAGGAGGCGGGGAATTTTGCCGATAACCGCGATGAGTTTGTGTTGACCTTAAAAGGAATTCGCAGAGCTTAGCCCACAAGGGCAGGCCTTCCTGTACCTATAAAGGAAGGGCCAAGGAAAATTTATGCTAGAGGATATCCAATCGAAACTCGCATTGATCGATGCCCGGCTTCAGCAGCTCAGGGGGTATCTTTGACGTCGATGCCAAGAAGAAACTCTCTGCTGAACTTTCCGCGCAGATGTCTGTGGCCGGATTCTGGGAAAATTGCGAGCAATCTACCAGGGTAGTAAGAGAGCTTAAAAGCCTTAAGTCCAGCGTTGAGCTATGGGAGGCTGCTCGCAACAAATATCAGGAATTGCATGAGCTCTCCAGTATCACCACCCCCGATGAAATTGAATTAGCTGCGGAACTAAACCGTAATCTAGCTATCCTCACCCAGGAGACGGAGAGGCTGGAGTTTAAGAGTTTGCTGGGTGGACAGTTTGACCGCAACAGCGCGATTTTAAGTGTAAATGCCGGAGCCGGAGGCACGGAATCCTGCGACTGGGTGAGCATGCTCTTTCGCATGTATAACCGCTGGGCACAGCGCCATGGCTATGAGGTCAAATCCATTGATATGCTTCCCGGAGAAGAGGCGGGGATCAAGAACGCTACTATTCTCATAGAGGGTGAATACGCCTACGGATATTTGAAAGCGGAGCGGGGCGTGCACCGGCTGGTGCGTATCTCTCCCTTTGATTCCAACAAGCGCAGGCACACATCTTTTGCTTCGGTGGATGTTATCCCGGAGATCACCGAAGATGCGGACATAAAAATAGAAGAGAAAGATCTGCGCATAGACGTATACCGTTCCAAGGGCGCAGGCGGCCAGAGCGTCAACACCACGGATTCCGCGGTGCGCATCACCCATATTCCGACGGGTATAGTGGCGCAGTGCCAGAACGAACGCTCGCAGCATCAAAACAAGCAGACAGCCTTAAAGATCCTGAAAGGCCGCCTGTATGAGCATGAGCAGCAGAAAAAAGAGCAGGAATTATTAAAGCAGTACGGCGTAGAAAAGAAAAAGATCGAGTGGGGCAGTCAGATACGCTCTTATGTCTTGCACCCCTATAATCTGGCCAAGGACCACCGCACGGATATGGAGACCGGGGATACCAGCAAAGTGTTGGACGGCGGGATAGATGAATTCATCGAGGCGTTCTTAAGATTGAGCGCGGAAATAAAAGGATAATCATGTTAAGGTTTATTAAAGAAAGCATGCTTAAGCATAAACAGGCCGCGATCAACAAGCGGTATCCGGATGTGCAGATCATTTTGCATTCCGAGATGCCGCAGCCTTCCATGAATAAGATGGTGGAGGTGGCCCGTTTTGTGGATAGTGTGAATAAGCTTGAACCCAAGATCAGTGGGCTTACTGACAGTGCCTTGCAGGCCAAGACCCGGGAATTTAAGGATTTGCTAACCCGCAAAAACGCTGAAATTGAACCTGAGATCAAGGAATTGCAGGAGGCGATGTCTGCCGTAGCTATCCCTGAGGAGAAAGAAAAACTCAAAAGTAAGGCAAAGCTCGCCCGTAATCGTATTTTTGAAGAGATCTTGCCGGAGGCTTTTGCGGTAGTGCGGGAGGCAGCCAAGCGCACCATAGGGCTGCGGCATTTTGATACCCAGATTGCCGGAGGTTTTGTTTTGCACGAGGGCAGGATCGCGGAAATGGCTACCGGTGAAGGAAAGACTTTGGTGGCGACACTTTCCGCTTACATCAACGCCCTTTTAGGCAAAGGCGTGCATGTGGTTACAGTCAATGATTATCTTGCCCGGCGCGACCGGGAATGGATGGGCCCGGTCTATGAATTTTTAGGATTAAGTATCGGGGTGATCCAGCATGAGATGTCTGATGACGAGCGTAAAGTAGCGTATGCCTGCGACATCACCTACGGGACGAATAATGAGTTTGGCTTTGATTATCTGCGCGACAACATGAAGTACTCTATCGACGAGTTGGTACAGAGGCAGTTTTTTTACGCCATAGTCGACGAGGTCGATTCTATCTTAGTGGATGAGGCGCGCACTCCCCTGATCATTTCAGGTCCCGCCGAGGAATCTACCGACAAATATTACACCATTAATAATATCGTCCCGCGCCTAAAGGGGAAGATGATCCTGGAAAGAGAAGAGATCGACGCCAAGCATAAGGGCGAGGATCTGGCAAAAGGACACGATTACATTGTTGATGAAAAGGCGCACACCGCCTACCTTACCGAAGAGGGCGAGGCCAAGGTCTGTGCGATCCTAAAAATCGATAACCTGCACGATATCGAGACCATGGAGTGGCGCCATCACGTGATCCAGGCACTCTACGCGCATAATCTTTACAAGCGGGACGTGGATTATGTGGTCAAAGACGGACAGGTGATCATCGTCGATGAATTTACCGGCAGGATGATGCCCGGAAGGCGCTGGTCAGACGGCCTACATCAGGCGGTTGAGGCAAAAGAGGGGATGCGTATTGAGCGGGAGAACCAGACCCTGGCAACAATCACTTTCCAGAATTATTTCCGCATGTATGAAAAACTCGCCGGTATGACAGGGACAGCTTTTACTGAAGCCAATGAGTTTGAAGGGATCTATCAGCTGGACGTGGTGGTCATTCCTACCAACCGAAAGCTTATCCGAACTAATTATCCGGATTTAGTATTTAAAGCCGAAGAGGAAAAATTTAACGCGGTGGTGGAGGAGATCGTCGAGCATAACAACAATGGCCAACCGGTTTTAGTCGGCACTATCTCTATCGATAAATCCGAGCATCTTTCGGAGCTCTTAAAGCGTCGAGGGGTCACTCACCAGGTCTTAAACGCTAAATATCATGAGCTGGAAGCGCAGATCGTGGCTCAGGCCGGCCGCTATAAAGCAGTGACTATCGCTACCAACATGGCTGGGCGCGGTACGGATATTCTACTGGGCGGGAATCCGGAATTTATGGCCCGGAATGTGGCCAAGCAGAAATTAAAAGCCGATGATCCGAATTATCACGAAGAATATAAGGCTATCTTTGAGAAATATAAACAGGAAACTAGGCTTGAGCATGAGAAGGTTGTCGCGGTGGGCGGGCTGCATGTGCTGGCCACTGAGCGCCATGAGGCACGTAGAATCGACAATCAGCTGCGCGGACGCTGCGGCCGTCAGGGGGACCCCGGCTCATCGCGCTTTTACGTTTCGTTTGGCGATGACCTGATGCGGCTATTCGCTCCTGACTGGATCATCAAGTGGCTCAATGGCCTGGATACACAGGGAGAGTCCCTTACTGCCAAAGAAGGCCACATGGCCGGCATGTTCTCCAAGTCTATTGAAACCGCCCAGCATCGTGTGGAGCAGCAGAACTATGAGATCAGAAAACAACTTTTGGAATACGATACAGTGATGAACAAGCAGCGCGAAATCATCTACGGCCAGCGTAAAGAGATATTGGGGGGAGTTTCCCTTAAAGAAGACATTATCGGATCAATAGACGATGTTGTAGAGGGAATATTAGCTTCTTATGCGAATGAGGCAGGGCAGGCAGGGGAGCCTGACGTCGCGGCGATCACCAGTTCCCTGAAACTGAAATTTAATATCGATATCGCGCCTTCGCAACTGCAGAATATGGACAGCCATTCGATACACGAAGCTTTATCGACCGGCCTTAGCAAATATTATCTGGATAAAGAGCGGGCTGTTGGTGAAGGGTTGTTACGTCATCTTGAGCGCATGGTATTCCTGCAGATCATTGATTCCAAATGGAAGGATCATCTCTACACCATGGATAAATTGCGCGAGGGTATACGCCTGCGCGCCTATGCCCAGCGCGATCCCCTGATCGAATATAAGCGCGAGGCCTTTCAGATGTTCACTGAGATGTGTGGCTCTATCAAAGAAGAAGCGGTGGAAACGGTTTTTAAACTGCAGCCGGCCAAGGAAGAGAGATTCAGAGGGGTATTCAGTTCTGTTACTCAGCAGATGGTTCATCCGGAAGCGGCGAAATTTGAGCCACCTGCAGCTGAGGGCTTTACCGCAGAAAGCGCCGAAAGCAAACCCGTTCAATCCACCCATCCTAAAGTCGGGCGCAATGAGCCCTGCCCCTGCGGCTCGGGAAAAAAATATAAGAAATGCTGCGGAAAATAATCCTGCCTTGTGTCCTCTCGGCGGTAATGCTCGTCCTGCCGTTTTTCTCTAGCGTATTTAGTTTTCTCGCCTGGTTCGGTTTTGTCCCGTTATTTCTTGTCTTAGAAAATAAATCCAAAGTAAAAAGATTCTTATTAGCTTATTTTACCGGAGTATTATTCTGGGCCGGCACGGTTTATTGGCTAGCTCACGTGACCTTCGCCGGGACTATTGTTTTGGTCCTGTATTTAGCTTTATATTTCGGAGTATTCGGTATTTTTGCTTTTTCCCCACAACCCACAACCCACCCCAACCCCATATTTTTTCTTTCCTGCACTTGGGTTCTTCTCGAATACCTGCGTTCTTACCTTCTTACCGGATTCCCCTGGGCACTCTTGGGGTATTCGCAGTATCGGGTCTTGCCGGTTATCCAGATTGCGGATATTTTCGGAGCATGGGGAGTGTCGTTTTTAGTGATGATGGTGAATGTGGCGGTGTATCAGGCGATCAGGCGATCAGGCTATCAGGCTATCAGGAAAAAACTTATATTGCCAATTGCATGTTTAGTTAGTGTTCTAATATATGGTTTTTTTAAACTTTCGCCATATAATCCACAACCCACCTCAGCCCCAATTAGAATATCCGTGATCCAGGGTAACATTCCGCAAGAACTGAAGTGGGATGAGCGGGCAATGGGATATATCGTGGAAAAATATTCCCGCATGACTGAGGAAGCTGTGAAGGAGAAGCCGGATCTGATCGTCTGGCCTGAGGCAGCCAGCCCCGGACTGTTCGGCCAGGACGACGATATCTTTGACTCTTTCTACGCGCTGGCCAAAAGAATAAAGGTGCCTATTCTTCTGGGTGCGGTAACCCGCTCAAAAGACATATTTTTTAACAGCGCGCTGTTGATCGATGAAAACGGGCAGATCGCCGGCCGCTATGATAAGCTGCACCTGGTCCCTTTCGGCGAGTACATTCCGCTTAAAAAATACCTTCCGTTTTTGGAAACGGTGGTTCCGATAGGAGATATCGAAAAGGGAAGGAGTTATACGGTATTTAAGTTACCAGTTACATTCTCTGTATTGATATGCTTTGAAGATCTCTTTCCGGAATTATCTCGTGAATTCACAAAGCGTGGGGCAGGGTTCCTGGTGAATATTACCAATGATGCCTGGTATAAGTTGACCTCAGCGCCTTATCAGCACTTGCAGGCTTCGGTGTTCAGGGCGGTTGAGAATCGCAGGTATCTGGTGCGCTCAGCCAATACCGGAATCTCGGGATTTATCGCGCCCAGCGGTAAGATAATCTTGCTTGCCGGTGGCGCCTCCGGCCGGCATATTTTTATCGATGGCATTGGTACGCAAACTATAGGTGTCTCGAGCGCGAAGCTGGGGGTCTATACCCGCTACGGCGATTGGTTTATCCCGGTTTGTTTGATTTTTGTGTTGTATGGTCTAATACGCCGCCTAAAATCAAAGCCATGAAGAAAATCCTGTTATTTTTATTGATAACTGTGATTGTTTTTGTTTCTACGGGAGTCCTTTTTCTGTTCAAAGAGAGATTTATTTCTCCCATCGTCTATCAGAAAGACTGGATCATTCGCAATGACGGCCGCGGCAACGGCTATTTCGGCACGCATCGTAGCGGTCGAAGGACGCATCAAGGCGTGGATCTTCTGGCTGAAATCGGGACACCTATCCTTGCCAGCCGCTCGGGGATCGTCACCTCGGCAAAGCAGATCCGCGGTATGGGTAAATATGTTGTGATCAAACACTTCGGGGGCTACACTACCCTTTACGGACACCTTTCGGCGATATACGTGCATAAGGGCCAGGTCATCTTCCGCGGTAAAGTTATCGGGCTGGTAGGAAAGACCGGAAACGCAAATTACCGCAATATCCTTCCTCACGTGCATTTTGAGCTGCGTAAAAACGGCGTCCCTCAGGATCCGTTGTATTATTTAGATTAGTCATTAACGAACTAAACGAAACGTATGTTAAATATCATTTTACTTGGAATTACGAGTCTACTAACCGACATCTCCTCTGAGATGGTCTATCCTATCTTGCCGGTATTTCTGGTGACCACCCTTGGCGCAAGCCCGGCGATACTGGGCCTGATCGAAGGGATCGCGGAAAGCCTGGCCAGTCTGTTGAAAGTATTCTCCGGCTACTGGTCGGATAAAATAGAAAAAAGAAAACCTTTTGCTATATTCGGTTACGCCGGCTCTACGATAGGAAAGTTTTTCCTGTTTGTGGCTGCCAGCTGGCCAGTGGTTTTGCTGGCCAGGGTGGTGGACCGCTTCGGCAAGGGCGTGCGTACCGCGCCCCGGGACGCCCTTATCGCGGAAAGCGCAAAAGATGGCAGGCGGGGAGCGGCGTTTGGCTTGCATCGGGCAATGGATACTTTGGGCGCTGTTATCGGTGTCACCGCGGCTTATTTTCTGGTCACCCGTTATAACGGAAACCTGCGCAATGTATTTTTGCTTTCTTTAATTCCGGCTGCCTTCGGGGTTTTGATATTGTTTTTTGTCAGAGAAAAACCAAAGGCCTTACCGCAGCCTAAAAAAGAAAAGCTTCAGTTTAAATTGGCTTGCCTGGATAAGCGCCTGAAACTTTTTCTTATCTTCACCTTTATTTTTACCCTGGGAAATTCCTCCAACCTGTTTCTGCTTTTAAGGGCTAACAGTCTGGGTGGATCGGTAGCGCAGGTGATCCTGTTTTATCTGTCCTACAATATCGTTTATTGCTTAGCGGCTTATCCGGCTTCACGGCTTTCTGACCGTATCGGCAGGAAAAAACTTTTAGTCGCGGGATATTTTTTCTATGGGGTGGTATATCTGGGTTTTGCCTTAAATCACTCTTTGCAAAATCTTTGGGTTTTGTTCGGAATGTATGGCTTGTATATCGGTTTTACCGAGGGAGTAGAAAAGGCTCTTGTAGCGGATATCGCGCCGGCTGGGTTACGGGCAACTGCTATTGGCTTGCACGCTACTCTAGTGGGTATCGGATTGTTGCCGGCGTCAATACTGGCGGGACTGCTTTGGAAATTCCTCGGGCCTCAGGCGGCTTTTTACTTCGGGGCTATTATGGGTTTATCGGCGAGTGTCGGATTCTGGTTTATCCTGAAAGATCTTTAGTCCCCTGCGCAATCTTCCCTTGGCTCAATGTGCACGACCACATCCGTCACCTCAGGAATTCCTTTTTTGATCGCATCCTCAATAGCGTAAGAGATCTTATGAGCGTTATCCACATGCATCTGGCCGCTGACCTGCACGTGGAGGTCAACGTAGATATCGTCCGGCCTTCCCCGTGTCCTGATCTTGTGGCAGTTTTTTACCCCCTTGATCTCAAAGACGATATCCTCGATGCGTTTTGTATTCAGGATCGCGGCTGAGTCTACCAGCACATTTGAACTTTCTTTCAGTATCTGGAATCCGGCATAAGCGATGAATAACGAGATCAGTATGGTCACGATCGGGTCGAGTATCGCAAAGCCCATTTTCATAAAGATGAGCGCTGCGATTACCGATAACGAGGTCATAATATCCGCGCGGGTGTGCATGGCGTCAGATACCAGAATATCGCTTTTTAATGATTTTCCTTTTTTTTGTTCATAAGCCATCACAGCAATGTTTACGGAAAGGGTCAGCAGCATGATCGCGAAGCTGGCGATATCGATCACTGGCATTGCCGGATGATGCAGGCGCATCACGCCCTCTTTGCCGAGATTGAAGGCGACCAGAAAAAGCAGTGCGGCTATGACCAGTGAGAATAATGTTTCGTATTTCTTGTGTCCGTAAGGATGGTCTTCATCCGTAGGTTGCCCGGCTAGATGTATCCCTACCAGCCCGATGACATTAGAGGTGCCGTCGGCAAGGGAGTGGAAGCCGTCCGCGGTCATACTTGAGCAGCGGGTGATGAGGCCGTAGATGATCTTTGCCGCGGCCACCAGCCAGTTTAAGATCAGCACGATCACCAGCACGCGCCTGATTTTGGAGTAGTGGGCCTGTATTGGAGAGTCCATAAATGCTTATTATATCTGATTTAGCCTTTATTTCAAACATTTTGTGTGTTACAATCAAGCCACTATGCAGAGAAAAATCCTTCTTATTCTTCTTTCGTGCATTTTGTTGTCCACGGCCGCAGCCGGGGCCGGAGCCGCGGCTCCGGCGCAGCAGTCAGCGGATATAAAGCCTCTTGAGCCGATTGTAAAAGGCGAGCGGATCTTGATCCTTGCCCCGCACCCGGATGACGAAGTTCTCGGCTGCGCCGGGGTGATCCAGGCAGCGCTTAAGGTAGGGGCTCAGGTGCGCGTGGCTTTTTTGACCAACGGAGAACATAACGAGCTGGCTTTTATCGTCTATGAGAAGCGTCTTACTCTGCGCCAGAATGAGTTCGTCCACCTGGGTCAGGTCCGTCGCAGCGAGTCAGAGAAATCGGCAAAGGCCTTGGGCCTTAAGGAAAGCAATCTCACGTTCCTGGGCTATCCGGATTTCGGTACATTCACCATATTTTCCCGCTACTGGCAGACAGATAAGCCTTACAATACTATCCTCACCCGGATCTCCAAAGTCCCCTACAAAAATAATCTATCCTTTGGCGCCCCTTACGTGGGAGAGAGCATTCTTAATGACCTAAAAAAGGTGCTTATCAGCTACAGGCCGAATAAAATATTTGTCTCTCATCCGGCAGATGTAAACGGCGACCATCGGGCAATGTATCTTTTTCTGCGAGTTGCTTTGCTTGATCTGGCCAAGGAGCTCCCGGCTCCGATAGTACACCCGTATCTGGTGCATTGCGTGGGCTGGCCTTTACCTAGGCATTATCATCCTGAGCTTGAGCTTGCCCCTGCGGATAAATTTTTGGGGTCGGATCTGGAGTGGCAGAATTTCTTTCTGACAAAGAATCAGCTGGATAAAAAGCACGAGGCAATTCTCGAGCATAAAAGCCAGACCCAGTCCAGCGCCTTTTATCTGCTGGCGTTTATCCGCAAAAACGAATTATTCTCGGATTACCCCGAGGCGGAATTAAAGGTTCAAAGTATCTCAAAAGAGACTGATTTAAAATTCTCCGGATATTCCGATCTTTATAACGATATTGACGCAGAAGTCGACATTGAACCTGATCCCGGCATAATTGACGACGGCCAGGTGAGCTTTGCTTACGCCGGGGAGGATCTGTTTATTCGCATAGAAAAGAAGAAGGGTTTCGCTAAAAAGTTTTCCTTTGTGCTTTATCTTTTCGGCTACAGTCAGAAAACCCCTTTCGCTCAAATGCCCAAGATCCGCATCTTGGCAAAGAATAATAAATTCAAGGTGTCTAACGGGGCAAAGCTGATGGCTGATACAGGGGTTGGGTTTGAGCGGGGGCCCAAGACTATAACTTTGAAGGTGCCGCTATCCTGTTTGGGGAATCCGGATGTTATTCTGGCTTCCATGAAGGCTTACGGCGGCGCGCTTGCGGTGGATGCCATGGGATTTCGAGTAATAAAGATTAGTAAAGCACCTGGCCTTAGCCCCCTTCCTTAGTCCCTTCCTTAAAAGGTATAGGAAGGACTACCCCTGTGGGGTTAATAGGTATTAGGAAGGGGCTACCCCTGTGGGGTTAAAGGATAGGCCAGTGTTGCGTCCAGAAAGGACGCACCCAGCATACCTATTAGCTGGGGCGCAGCTTTCTGCGCTACACCTGGCTTTATAGGATAAGCCAGTGTTCTGTTTTCTACAGAAGGAGGCTAGTATGGCAGAGATCAAGACAGTTAAGATCCGTAAATCCGATGACATCAATGTGATCTTTGGGCAGAGCCATTTTATTAAGACGGTGGAGGATATTTATGAAGTCCTGGTGAACAATGTGCCGGGTATAAAATTCGGCTTGGGCTTCGTGGAGTCAAGCGGTGCGTGCAAGGTGCGCTCTGAAGGCACTGACCAGGAGTTAAAATCCCTGGCAGCCGAGAATGCCCTTGAAATCGGCGCAGGCCACAGCTTCATTATTATGCTTAAAAACGCCTATCCTATCAACGTCTTAAACGCTATTAAGAACATTCCGGAAGTATGCACTATATATTGCGCCTCAGCCAATCCTGTTGAGGTGATCGTGGCTGAGAATAGCGAAAACGCGCGGGGGGTATTGGGGGTGATTGATGGGGCAAAGCCAAAGGGGATAGAGGATGCAACAGATATCACTTGGCGCAAGGAATTACTGCGCAAGATCGGCTATAAGCTATAATTACGCTTGCAATTTGACCTTATTTTGCTATAATTTATCCAATACAATCTGATGGATTCCAAGAAGATCCGCAAAAGCCTAAGTTACCTGGTCAGTTGGTTGGGTTTAACCATATGTTCTTTGATAGTAAAAGTCATCCCGGCGCGCTATTTGTATAGTTTTGCCTGCAATCTTTCCTCTTTAGGATATCTTTTGGTGGCAAAACAAAGAAAAGTGGCGCTGGACAACCTGCAGATCGCTTTTGGCGACGCAAAATCAAAGGCCGAAATCCAAAAGATCGCTAAGGACTCTTTTACTTTGATGTCTAAGGGGGCGGTGGAGCTGCTTTTTCTTATGGACCGGCCGGCGCTTTTAAGAAAGCGTGTGGAGCTTATAGGGAAAAAGTATCTGGATGAGGCTTTGGCGCGCGATAAAGGAGTGATCCTGGTGAGCGCTCATTTCGGGAACTTTCCTTTGCTTATGGCAAAGCTAAGCCTTGAGGGATATAAGGTCGCAGGGATCATGCGCCAGATGCGTGATACGCGGGTTGAGAAAAAGTTTTTGGCCAAACGCACGAAACTGGGTATAAAAACCATATACTTTCTTCCGCGCACAACCTGCGTAAACAGCACTATTTTCTCGCTGCGCGGTAATGAAATTGTCTTTATACCTATGGATCAGAATTTCGGGACGGGTGGCGTGTTCGTGAATTTCTTTGGGAGGAAGGCGGCGACAGCAACCGGACCGGTGGTCTTGGCACAGCGCACCAAAGCGGCATTGCTTCCCTGTTTTATCGTCAGGCAGCCGGATGATTCGCACCGCATCATCTTTGAGCCGCAGCTGGAGTTGACCGAGGGTAAAGACGCCGAAGAGACTATCTCTATAAATATTCAGCGCTTGACAAATATCATAGAATCGTATATAAAAAAATATCCTGCGGAATGGGGCTGGGTCCACCGCAGATGGAAAAGTAAACAGAATTAACACCCGGCCTAAGCCCCTTCCTTAAAAGGTATAGGAAGGGCTACCCCTGTGGGGTAATAGGAATGGCTGGTGTTTTGCTCACTGCAAAAGGAGGGTGCACTATGGCAGACGAAGTCAAGAAAGAGGAAAAGGGAGCTGGCGCTAAAAAAGCGTTATCTACGCTCTTGAAAGTGGTGTTAGGTCTGGTTTTCTTAGGGCTGGCGGCATTTTTCTTATACTCCAACCATTGGTGGAGCGGATATACTCTTCCCCTCCTCAAAGGCTGTGCCGGTCCGTTCTTGGTCTTAGCAGGCCTCATCACCTTAGCTATCGCCAAAGAATAGGATAGGTTGTTCAAGCATTATCGATCAAGGGCTGATCATGGGCATTGGAATAAATGCTTGGGGTCGGCCCTTGATTTTTATCGGCTTTATTTACAATTATTTATTTTGTGGTATTATAGATTAAGTCTAAATTTTGAACAAATTTAAAGAAACGGGGGGATTAATTATGGAAGCTATTTTACGTAGGGAAATCATGGTCAATAAAACCGCATGCCGCTCCTTCGGCGTGGTTGCCTTTATTTTGCTTACAGCTTTAGGCGGATTTGTGCGCATACCCTTACCTTTTACTCCGGTGCCCATCACGCTGCAGACATTTTTCGTGCTTTTGGCCGGCGCATTCTTAGGCCGCAACTTGGGTATGCTGGCACAAGGAATTTATTTGGCTTTAAGCGTTGCCGGGTTCGGGCCCACCAGCGGATATTTTATCGGCTTTGTGGCAGCGGCATTTTTTACCGGGAGTTTAGTCAAGTATTGCGGGAAGAATTTCTTTCTTACCTTCGGGGTATTTTGCCTGGCAGATCTGGCTCTGCTATTGTGCGGTACGCTTTGGCTGAAATTGTGCTTCAGTTATTCCTTCCCACAGTTATTAATGATGGGCTTGGTTCCGTTTATCCCCGGAGATATGCTTAAGGCTTTTGCCGCGACTATTGCCTACCAGAGGCTCTCTGGTCGGGCTAAAGAAATATTCTAATCCCCGTGACAAGAATGGAAAGGGGGGCCTGCTTAAAGAATTGAAGAAAATAGTCTTGAAGCTGATAACCCTGGCTTTGATCTCCTGTTTACTGGGTGTTTCCTCCCGGTTTATTGGCATGTCCCCGAAGCAGTCTCTTTCCCTTGCTATATTCTCCGCGTCTATTCTGGGCACTCTATTTTTCTGGGACTTCCGCCTTAGTTTCGCTTTTATCGGCACATCTATCCTGCTGGTTACCAAGACTATCGATCTGGACCATGTTTTAGAGTTCTCTTCCCTCGAGGTGATCCTTTTCCTGGTGGGGATGATGGTGATCATCGGCTTTTTAAGGGATGCCGGTGTTTTTGCCTGGATCATGAGCCGGATTTTGCGCACTAAGAATCTTAGCGCAAAGAAATTCGTTTTACTTATTTGTGTGCTTTCCGCGCTGTTGTCTTGCGCTGTAGATGAGGTGACCTCGATCATCTTTATGGTCGCGGCAGTGCTGGAGTTTTGCGATTATTTTGAAGTCAATCCCATCCCTTACGTAATTATTTCGGTGCTGGCTACCAATATCGGCTCAGCCGGCACGGTGTTGGGGAATCCCATCGGGATCCTTATCGCTTCCAAGTCCGGGCTTACTTTTGAAGATTTTATTCTTAAGGCCTTTCCGTTGACCATGGCCTGTCTGGGCCTGGTCATATTGGTGGTGATGTTTTGGTACCGCTCTTCGTTAAAGAAGCTTGATGAGAATATAAGAGAGTTGGGAGCAAACGATATACTGATTAAGCTTATCTCAATTCCGGCGGAACGACATTTAAGAGTAAGTATGGTGTTTTTCGCGGTGGTGCTTTTCTTCATTTCTTTGCATCATCGTCTGGAGGTTGCTTGGGGGCTGGCGGCTAATACCGTGCTTTTGGTGGTTCCGATGGTAGGCGCTGGATGCGTGATGATCTGGAAGCATAGGCGGGCGCGTAAGTATATCGAAAAGGACGTGGAGTGGTGGACTTTGCTTTTTTTCCTGCTGCTTTTTGTGCAGGCGGGAACGCTTAAATATACCGGCACCACTGTTTTTATCGCCGAGAAGATCATCGGCCTTACCGGGAACAATCCCGTCCTATTGACCTCTTCAATATTATGGATCAGCGCTATAGGCTCGAGCATCCTGGATAATGTGGTGCTTGTCGCCGCTTTTATTCCGGTTATTCAGGGTTTTGGGGCTTTGCATGTTCGGCTTGAGCCCTTATGGTGGGCGCTGCTTTTCGGTGGCTGTTTCGGGGGCAATATTACGCTTATCGGATCGACGGCAAATATCGTGGCTTTAGGCATATTGGAAAAAGAAAAAAATATCCGCATGACTTTTCTGCGTTGGTTCGGGATCGGGCTTACCGTGGGAGTGCTCACTACCTGCGTCATCTGGCTGGCATTGGTCACCCTGCCTTTATACCGATAGAGCTATCTTGACAAATGGACGGGTTTGTGGTAAATTATTGGCTCGATTAAAACCCCTCGCCTAATCGCTTGTCAATTTCTGGCGCTTCACGCCTAAAATTGACTGCGCAGGCTTCGGGGTATTCGCTAGTAAGTAAATTTAGAGCTCATAAGGAGGTATCGCATGGCACGTAAGTTTATTTTTGTTTTAGGTATTATAATTTCTTTAGTTATTGTCAGCGTTTCTTTTGCCCAGGATGCGGCTACCCCTGATGCGGTTGTGCCTGCAGTCAGCCCGGTTGATTCCGAGATGCAGTGGCTTTGGGGAGAGGCGGTTACCGTGGATATCGAGAAGAAGGAGATCCTGGTAAGGTATCAGGATTACGATACTGACGAAGAAAAAGAGATGACTATCACGGTGGACGATAAGACCGGTTTTGAGAATGTCGGGTCTTTGGCTCAGGTCCAGCCCCAGGATACTTTAAGCATAGATTATAAAGTTACAGCTGATGGAAAGAATACCGCTAAGAATATCAGCGTCGAGAAGGCGCAGGATGCGGGGATAGAAGGTGCGGTGCAGGCAGCTCCTGCAGCAGTTGCTGCGACTTCGGATATTATTCCCTTGCAGGCTGCCGAAACTGCAGCAGTTCAGGCGGCTCAGCAGTAATTATTTTTGCCTAATCCGAATAATAAGGGCAGGAAATCATTTTCCTGCCCTTAATATTATATGAAGAATATCAGGCTTATCATCTTTGATTTAGACGGCACGCTGCTGGATGCGTATGGCGCGATCATAGAGAGCTTTAATTATGCTATGCGTAAAGTCGCCTCCCCTAAGCGCGATTCCCTGACTATCCGCAGGGCAGTAGGCTGGGGTGATGAAAATCTCTTAAGGCCTTTTGTGGGCAAGGATGTTTTAAGGAATGCTTTGAGGATATATCGCAGTCACCATAAACATTCCCTGATCCGGCAAACGCATCTTTTCCCCGGTTCAGAAAAGCTTTTAAGTTCTCTAAAGGCAAAAGGCTACAAGCTTGCGGTTGCCAGCAACCGGCCGACCAGGTTTTCGCGCATACTGATCAGGCATTTAAAGATCGATAAGTATTTTGATTACATGCTTTGCGCGGATAAGCTTAAGCAAGGCAAGCCTCATCCGCAGATCCTTAACGCTATACGTAAAAGGCTAAAGGCTAGGGCCAGCGAAACCCTTTATGTCGGGGATATGATTATTGATATTCAGGCTGGCCGCCGGGCGCATGTTTTGACTGTTGCGGTAGCTACAGGCTCTAGCACATTTTTAGAGCTTAAGAAAGAAAAGCCTTCCTATATTATTAGGAGCATTGCTGGCCTAGCGGCCCTTTTGTCTTGACACTGACGGTATTTTGTATATATTAGAATAAACAGGAGAAAATAAAAATATGAAAAGAGCGCTTGTAATTATCGGTTATTTGTTTATTATTTCTGGGTTTATCGGATGCGCCTCGCCTCAGCCGACCGCGCAGGTGGATAATAATGCCGGAGCTTTGGCTTTACCGCCATATAGCGGGCCAAAGGCGCGTATAGCGGTGGCGGATTTTGATGTTAAGGCTGCCAAGGCAACCGGAGAAATAGGTTCAGGCTTACGAGAAATGCTGGTTACCGCCATGGTAAACAGCAATCGTTTCAGCGTGCTGGAGCGCCAGCAGCTAGGCGCGGTAATGCAGGAGCAGGAGCTGGCTGCTTCCGGCGCTGCCCAGCAGGGAACAGGTAGTGCGCAAAGAGGGAAGATCAAGACCGCAGATATTATAGTTAGCGCGGCAGTCACGGAATTTGAGCCTGCGGCATCAGGAGGCGCTGCGGGAATCGGTGGCGGCGGCGGTGTAGCTAGCGGCGTCTTAGGCGGTTTGTTGGGTGCGGCGATGAACAAGTCGCACATGGCCATAGATATCCGCATTGTGGATACTTCCACCTCGGAAGTCTTGGCTTCTACCCGTGTTCAAGGGCAGGCATCGGATGTTGTCGGAGGGTTCATGGTCGGGTTCATGGGTAGTTGGGGATTGGGTGCAGGGTTGGGCGCCTACTCTAACACGCCGATGGAAAAAGCCATACGCATCTGTATTATTGAGGCAGTGCGCTATATAGCGCAGGTGATACCTGCGAATTACTATACATACTAAGATAAGGACTCACTCGTCCCTCGCCTAAACGCTCCGCAATTTCTTCGAAATTGCGTTCGCAGGCTTCGGGATGAATTTGCAAACAATTTAAACGAGGGCAAATTCTATGGGCAAAAGAAAACGTAGGGGAAAATTGAACTGGCGCTCTAAACGCGCCAACAAGGGAAGAAAACCTAATTTAGGTTAGGTTTAGTTTTGGTTCCCGCACAAAAGACAGTGATTCCCAGCGCTCCACTTATAGCGTTGGTAACCATGTCTCTTATTTCGTATACCCGCCAGGGTAGAAGCTTCTGAAAGCCTTCATCCAACACTCCCACTAAAGCTGTAAAGACAAAGGCAATCAATACGCTTTTTAGAAGCGGAGCCTTGGTTTTAGCCATATCCCGCATCACTAGCCACGCAAGGAGTCCGTATTCCAGGATATGGGTTTTCTCCGCCATATACGGTTGCTTCCATGCGAAGCTGAATGCCGCAATGCAGGCTGCTGCAAGCAGTGTGATCCTGACTGGCCCGATCTTTGAGCGCGCGCCTTTGTAGATAAGACTGGCTGCCGCAGCCAGGAAGACTATCCCCAGGATATTTATAAGCGCGGGCCTGCCGAATAATTTATCCGCCGCTGTGAAAAGCTGTTGGGCGAACGAGGCGGAAACGATTATGTAGGCTGCGAGGGAAATCGTTAATTTTGATAGCTTCATGATTTCTATGATAGCATGTCGGGATCCAGTCGTCAAACCGTCAGATACTAGCCCTTGATTAAATTTTAAGCCTGGGATAGAATAAGTCATGATGAGGGCAATCGCATTGATTTCCGGAGGCCTAGACAGCATCTTGGCGGCGAAGGTCATTCAGGGCCAGGGTATAGAGGTCATACCACTTCATTTTAAGATCAATTTTTGCCATAAAGGGAAAGATTCTTCTAAGCAGGAGGTGTTGGTAAAACAAAATTTGGGCCTAGATTTAATGAATATAGACCTGGAAACAGAATTTATTGAGGTGCTTAAAAATCCCCGTTATGGTTTTGGTTCGAACATGAATCCTTGCATAGATTGCAAGATCCTTATGCTTTCTAAGGCTAAAGCTTTGATGAAGGAACTGGGTGCTGAGTTTGTGGTTACCGGTGAAGTTTTGGGTCAGCGGCCAATGTCGCAGCACAAGCAGGCAATTAATCTTATCCCCCGTCGGGCAGGCCTGGAAGGTTTAGTGGTTAGGCCGCTTTGCGGCCAGTTGCTTCCTGCGACCATACCTGAGACCGAAGGCTGGATCAAGCGCGAAAATTTATTGAATTTTAGCGGTCGCAGGCGAAATCCCCAATTTGATTTAGCCAAAGAGCTTCAGATCAAGAGTTTCTCTCAGCCATCAGGCGGGTGTCTTTTGACTGACCCGGGATTTTCGCGTCGGCTCAAAGAATTAATCAAGCATAAGGGCTTGACCGCGCAAGGGGTGGATTTGCTGAAATTTGGCAGGCATTTCCGCTTGAGTCCTGGCGCAAAGCTGGTAGTAGGCCGCGATGAACAAGAGGATCATCAATTAGACGGCCTTACTCAGGCAGGAGATTATATATTTATGCCTCCGGAGACTGCTGGCTCCACTGCCTTAGGCAGAGGAAATTTCACTCAAAGCCTGATCGAGCTTTCCTGTAGGATCATTGCCAGGTATTGCGATAAGCCGGTGGGTGCGAAAGTGAAAATATCATATCGGGCGGCCGGAGATAAAGAAGAAAAGATTTTGGAAGTTCTGCCTTTGGATGAGGCAGAGCTGGAGAAAATGCGGATATGAGTAGGGAAGCGCTTCTTTACGAAAAGTTAGATAACAAAGGGGTGCATTGTTATTTGTGCGCGCATCAGTGCAGGATCTCCGAAGGAAAATTCGGGTTCTGCGGGGTGAGGGAAAATATTGGAGGTGTTTTATATGCCCATGCCTACGGCAAGGTAATTACTGCGCATATCGACCCGATCGAGAAGAAGCCGCTGTATCACTTCTTGCCTGGATCGACATCTTTTTCTATCGCCACTATTGGGTGTAATTTCCGCTGCAGCTTTTGTCAGAACTGGCAGATCTCTCAGCGGTTCTTTAGCGATAAAGATACCGCAGGTGAGCCTTTTTCTCCCGAAGATATCGTAAAGAAGGCTTTGGATCACGGCTGTAAGAGCATTTCCTACACCTATACCGAACCTACAATATTCTTCGAATACGCTTTAGAAACGGCAAAGCTGGCCAAGGCCAGAGGGCTGTATAATAATTTTGTCACCAACGGTTACATGACTAAAGAATGCCTGGAAATGATCCGGCCAAATCTAGATGCGGCGAATGTGGACCTGAAGTTCTTCCGTGACGCGTCTTACCGCAAGGTGTGCGCCGGAAGCCTGCAGCCGGTGCTGGATTCTATCCGCCTGATGCATAAGCTGGGTATCTGGGTGGAAGTGACCACCCTGGTCGTCCCGGGTGAAAATGATTCTGAAGAGGAGATCAAAGATATCGCCGGCTTTATTACCGGAGTGGATAAAAATATTCCCTGGCATATCTCGCGTTTTCATCCGGACTATAAGTTTACTGAATATCAGGCAACGCCTGAAGAGACTTTAAAGCGCGCGTACGATTTGGGCCGCAAGGCAGGGCTTAATTACATATATATAGGTAATGTTTACGGCTTTGGCAATGACACCTACTGCCACAGCTGCAATAAGCTCTTGGTAAGAAGAAAGGTTTTCAGCGTTTTAAAAAATAATATCAAGGAAGGAAAGTGTGGATTCTGTAAGTCGGTCATCCCGGGCGTGTTCTCATAGAAATCAAATAATTATTGAGGTGAAAATATGGAAAAAATAAAAATCGAGGCGGCGGAGTTATTGGAGAGGATCAGGAAAGAAAAACCGGTGGTGCATCATCTGACTAACTGGGTGACAATTTATGACTGTGCCCAGATAGTCAAGGTGATGGGCGGCTCTCCGGTAATGGCCCATGCTAAAGAAGAGGTAGCTGAGATGGCGAAAATCGCTTCTAGCCTGGTGTTAAATATTGGAACACTCACCGTTGATTTTGTGGAGGCGATGAAGATCGCGGCAATTAGCGCCAATGAGAAAGGCATCCCGGTTGTCCTGGATGTCTGCGGCGCAGGAGCTACGAAGCTACGTGATGAGAAATGCATGGAATTGCTGCATGAGGTAAAAATAGATATAATCAAAGGCAATGCCTCTGAGATCGCCCGGATTAGCGGTGAGGAGGTGCGCACCAAGGGGGTAGATGCTGCACATGTAAGCGTGGATTTAAAAGAAATAGCCAAAAGTCTGGCTCAGGTCCGTAAGGCTACGGTGGTTGTAACTGGCAAGGAAGATATCATCAGTGACGGGACTAAGATTTATCTGGTGAAAAACGGCACTTCTAGACTAACTGAGATTGTGGGCAGCGGTTGCATGGCAGCCTCAGTTATCGGCGCCTTTGCCGCGGTGGAGAAGGATTTAGTTAAAGCTGCAGCCAGTGGCCTGGTGTGCTTTGGCCTTGCTGCCGAGTGCGCCGCGAAAAAGGCAAAAGGTCCGGGCTCATTTAAAGAGGGTATTTTTGACTGCCTAGCGAACCTGGACAAAAAGGCCATTAATAACAAGCAAAAAGTAGAGAGGCTATGAAAGGTTTTTATTTTATTACCGATCCGGGTCTTAGCCGTAAAGGTACTGTCAGTGACGTAAGGAATGCGGTAAAGGCCGGGGTAAAAGCTGTGCAGTATCGGGAGAAAAATAAACCTAGTCGCGAGATGTTTAGGGAGGCAAGCACCCTGCGCCGCATCTGTAAGAATATAACTTTTCTGGTTAATGACCGCATTGATATTGCTTTAGCCGTTAAGGCTGATGGAGTGCACTTGGGTCAGGACGATATATTTCTTCCGGAGGCAAGAAAACTGCTGGGTAAGAAGAAAATAATCGGCGTAACCGTGCACAATTTAAAAGAAGCCCTTATTGCTCAAAGGCAGGGCGCAGATTATCTGGGAGTTGCTCCGATATTTGAAACCAAAACAAAATCCGATGCCGGCAAGCCTGTCGGAATTAAGGAATTAAAAGAAATCAGCAAAAGAGTCAAGATTCCAATTGTCGCCCTTGGAGGCATTAGCCTAAAGAATGCCGGCCTAGTGGCTAGGTCCGGGGCTGACAGTATCTGCGCTATTTCCGCGGTGCTGGATAAGCCGGATGTATATCAAGAAATAAAAAAGTTTCGTAAAGCTTTTGTTGACACATCTAGTTGCAGATAATATCATAACACTATGAGCCATAGTCTTATTTCACTAGTTATATTTATCCTCGCTTATATTTTTTTTGTATTTCTGCCACACAAGCGCACCTACATTGCAGTAGTGGGGAGTCTGTTGCTGATCCTTACTGGGGTTGTTTCTTTAAAAGACGCATTTTTCGCCATAAATTGGAATGTCATGGGGATATTTGTTGGGACATTGGTGGTCGCGGATATCTTCATGGAAAGCCGGGTGCCTGCCTATGTCGCCGAGGTGATCGTGGATAAGGCAAAGAATACTGCCTGGGCCATCCTGCTTATCTGTTTATTGACCGGTTTCATATCCGCTTTTGTAGAGAATGTGGCTACGGTCCTGATTGTCGCGCCCATTGCCTTGGCGTTGGCGAAGAAGCTTCAAATAAATCCCATGAAGATGATGATCGCTATCGCCGTATCTAGCAATCTTCAGGGGACTGCCACTTTGATCGGCGATCCGCCGAGCATGCTGCTGGGCGGATTTGCCAAAATGAATTTTGGGGATTTCTTCTTTTATAAGGGCAGGCCCAGTATTTTCTTTGCTGTTGAGCTGGGGGCATTCGTTTCATTTTTTGTCTTATATTATATTTTTAGGAACCAGAGGCAGAAGATGAGGCTTATTCCGGTTGAGAAGGTGAAGTCTTGGGTGCCGACTATGATCCTGGTCAGCCTTGTGATCACCTTGGCGCTTTCATCGTTTTTCGATACGGGTTTCTCTTATATGGCCGGTATCCTGTGTATGATCGCCGCGGCCATTTCCTTTGTCTGGGATAAGTTAGCGAATAAGGGCTCTATTGCCCACGGGATAAGGTCTTTAGACTGGGAAACTACGTTCTTTCTTATGGGTATTTTTATTCTGGTGGGAAGCATCGCTCTTACCGGGTGGATCGAGGTGACGGCTAATTTTCTTTCCGGGATCGTGGGAAAGAACATCTTTTTGGGTTATACCCTGATCGTTTTCATGTCGGTTATTCTTTCCGCTTTTATCGATAATGTCCCGTTTTTGGCAGCTATGTTGCCGGTTGCCATTTCCATGTCGGATAAGCTGCAAATAAACCCTTCGTTGTTTCTTTTCGGGCTGCTTATCGGCGCAAGCCTGGGTGGTAATATCACTCCTATAGGCGCCTCAGCCAATATCGTCGCCTGCAGCCTACTGAAAAAAGAGGGCATTGAAGTTAAATTCAAGGATTTTATGAAGATCGGTATCCCTTTCACCCTTGCCGCTGTTACCGCCGCGTATCTATTTATCTGGTTCATATGGAGCAAGTAGATTTTTAGATGGTCGATTTTAACTCAATTAAAACTCAGTTGATCGTTTTTTTGTTAGGTTTTGCCGCTTATTTGTATTCAATAGATAAGCAATCTGCGTTTATTTTTACGTTGTGTCTTTCGTTTGCCGCAGCCTCAGGCACGGAATCTTTGTTTTTGTATTTTAGAAGCAAAAAGTTTCAGGTGACAGAGAGCGCTCTTGTCAGCGGTCTTATCATCGGGATCGTGCTTTCCGGCGATAACCGCTGGTGGGTGATCGCGCTTGCGGCAGTATTCGCCATCGCTTCAAAACACCTGCTACGTATAAATTCAAAGCATGTTTTTAATCCTGCGGCCTTCGGGATCTTTCTGTCAATAATCCTCCTCGGAGCTATTACGGAATGGAGGGGGGCGTATCTTTGGTATTTTTTGGTCACTTTCGGGGTTTATTTTGTTTATAGGATTCAGAAGCTTGAGATACTGGCGGGTTTTGTTTTGGTTTTTCTCCTTCTTTTTGGCACACAGGCTTTTATCCGTAAGGTTCCCATATTGAATATTCCCGGATACCTCAATTATTTCTATTTGTTCATTATGCTTATCGAGCCAAAGACTACTCCCGTAAGAAGGACGGGTAGGCTTATCTTTGGCGCAGCTGCTGCAGCCCTTATCTTTATTCTGACAGAGATGGGCGTTAAGTTTGATGCGGAGCTTTGCAGCCTTTTGATTTTAAATGCCCTTACCCCGCTGTTAAATAAGATACCGCAAAGGAGGAGAGCATGAAGAGAATAGTTTTATCAATCTTATCGTTAGTATTTCTACTGAGCGCTTCTATAGCATACGCTCACCCGCCGTCAGACATCATCATCACATATGATGCCGCCACCAAGACCTTGACTGCTGAGATCAAGCACAGCGTAAGCAACCCCACACAGCATTATATTAAGAAAGTTGACATCGGATTAAACGGCAAGGAAATAGCGGAATTAAAGTTTAAGAAACAGGATAGCTACTTTTCTCAAGACATCACCTATACTTTCACCGATATCAAGCCGGCAGATACGCTTTCGGTGGAAGCCTACTGCAGCATCAGCGGCAAACTAAAGAAAGAGATAAAAGCGGAATAATTTGTCATTAGAAAAATATTGAAACAATTGAAGCTTTCTCAAGTTTATGGCACGTAATTTACCTAAAAGTATAATTATGAATGAGTTAAGACAAAATTTTGTGCACTAGGCTAAATTTCATTTTTTAGGTACTTTTGCAGCTGATAGAGTTTTAAATGATCTATACGGC
>CAYHBB010000027.1:0-19414 GCA_964354795.1 uncultured Planctomycetales bacterium
GGGCAGTGATCTCGGTGCTTCCGGGTGCGGAAGGCGCATATCAGATCGACAAGATCGCATACAACGCCAATGGCGATGAGGTCCTGAGGACCACCTACAGGGCTCTAAGGTCGCCTGCCGGATACAGCCTGACAGAAGTGATATCGACGTTCAGGGTATTGCAGAACGATGAATCGCTGAAGGCCGTCAATGAATTAAAAGTTGTAGAGACCTCGCTTGCGGACTTAGGCCAGTATGGCTTTGACAGCTCGTTTAAAACAGTTGTCAGCGGGCTGTTCAATGATTTAGGCAGCAGGGAATTCGTTGTCGGCCAGCTCCACAAGGAAAACGGCGGCGATTCAGTGATATACAGGATAAAGGGCGATTATTTAGCCCGGATCATCGCCCAGAAGAACAGCGACGGCACCTGGCAGATGAATATTAAGTGGGATGATGCCGGACAGCCGCGGGCATCGATTATGGCCTGGCCCAGAAAGCTGAAGGATGGCAAATACAGGACCGATGTCATCTCTTCCTCCGGCTCAAGCACGGATAGCTTATTGGGAGCGCTGGGGGGTAATAATACCACACTAAATAAATTGCAAGGCCTCTTCAAAGACGCGCAGGCCAAGGCTGGTCGGGTTTCCTCCAAGCCGATAGCCATCGAGGAATTGAACACATTCCTTTCTTCTTACGGCCTGACCGCGGAAACCCCGCTTGTCAAGGTGACTGTTTCTTCATACGAGAGAAGCGGGAAAGCCAAAGATGTCAGCTTTAAGAACAAGGCAGAGAAGGATGTGGAGCTCTATTTGCTGCCTAATGATCCTGCCGGAAGAGTGCTGATGGAGAAACGCAAGACACTTAACGGATATATCCTGACCATCAATATGTTGAACTGGCAGGAGGCCACAGGCGCTCCGTTTGGGATATTGCCCGGAGTGGTTTCTGTCAGAGTGACAGAGATCGGTGGCTGGTGGAAGAGGGACAGCGCGCGCCTGGAAGAGACAAAGTTGTGCCTTGGAGCGGCCTCATACAAAGATTTACATGATGCGCAAGGTGCGCCCATCGTAGAAGGATACTTGTATAAGATCATTAACGGAGGATATAAGCAGGGAGAATTTTATGACAAATCCGGAAAGCTGTGCTGGGAGGAATTTCATAAAGCAGTTTCTTCTCTTCTAAAGCCATTTCAATCACAGGATAGGTATCTGTTCTATGACCGCGGCTATCCATTCAGGGTCCCCGTGAGAGTAACCACAGACGCGCAGGGCAAAGACACGATAGAAGAGTGCATTGGCATTACCTATACCAACGGCATCGAGGACGAGACATGGAAGGTCAATGCGGGATGGAAGGGCCATCGTTTATCTCCTACAAGATGGCTGGGATTATTCAATGAGTATGAGACAGAACACAGATTTTTCAATGCCTACGGCGAGTCGATCCTGCCTCCGACCCATATGAATGTTACCTGGAAGGGGATCATCCTGCTTGTCATCGGCGTGCTTTTGTGGCCCGTCATTTTATTGGCCCGTTCGGCTTGGTCCGGAGCGCGATGGAAGGAATGGACCGATAGCCGTAAGGCCGCCCCCGCGGCTGCGCCAAAGATTTATGACAAGGGATTATTAAAGAGGGCGCATGAGCGCTTCAACAGGAATGTCATGGCGGTTACGGTAAGTGGCAATAAATATTCTTCCGCGATAGATTCAAGCATACTCTTCATCAAGAGCTTAAAGAGAGTCTATATACTCTCCTGCCAGGGAGCCGAGAAATTCAGGGGCGTGGCAGACGCGTCTTTGGATACGGCTGATAGCTGGCTGAAGAACATGGACGCATATTGCAGGACGGTGGCCGAATACGCGGGCAGGCATTATTCTAAGGGCCTGGTCAGCTTGATCGTGGGTAGGGATAACGCAGTCCAGGTGGATACTCCTTATTGCGAGATCGGTAAGCCCGATGAAGAGATCTGGGATAAGCTTGAGATGTATTTCTTCAATGCCGAGCATAAGATGAGGAAAGCGTTAAGAGAAAATGACCGGGCGGCATTTGAAGAGATCCTTGCCGTCATAGATGTCTCTACAGGCGCGTTCAGTGTCGCGCATTTCAGGGAATTCCTTAAGGCAGAAGGCTGCTGGTTGTGCGATAAGGAGATCACCCCCGAGCTAAGGGCGCTGATCGATACATTGCGTGGCCGGGCAAACGACACTAACAAAGGCGCGGTTCCTGTAAGCGAGGATGAATATAAGATGGTCAAGGATTATCTTGATAGTTTCCGCGCCGAGAAATGGAAGAGGGCGCTCGGTATCGGCGAGAGGTCCATACCTCCTTATTTAATAGAGGGCGCTTATTACTTGCCTTACTGGACCATCCTGATGACCGTGACTTCAGTGCTCTATGGCTGGGCCATGGGCGGCAGCGCGCTTGCCGTATTAAGCCTGCCTATTGCTCCTTATCTGCTTGCGGCCGCAGCGGCCTTAGCCGCGCTGAATATCTTCTATCAATATAGCCGGATGAGCCGCTTACGGTTTGAGGCTAACAATTTCTTAAGAGTCACCGGCGCGGCAAATATAGCCTTAGCTACCTTTATAGCTTTTGCATGGCTCACTCCTTTAGCCTCTGTATCCCTGGCGGCATTTATCTTGAAGACGACAATACTTACCATCTTGTATGTGGAAGGGGCTGTCAATCTTTCCTTTGGCCGCTCATTGATCGGCATATCGATGTACCGCAATTTCAGGCCTTCCGTCGGTATCGGCAGGCCCAGGACAGTAGCACTTAGATTCGCAAAATACGCCTTATTCGTTACTTTAGGCGCGGTAACAGCCTGGTTTGCTTTGCCGTGGATCGGCTCCCATTTCGCCTCAGGCCTGATCGTCAGGACGGTCTTAGGGATATACGCAGGATTAGGCCTGTTTACTTACTTGATGGAATACGGATTATGGCCGCTGGTGACATACTTGTCGACCATTCTCTTTAGAGAAACACATGGGCCTAGGGGTCCGACAGCAGTCGATCAGGCCAAGGTCCAGGTATTCATCTCTAGCGGCGACCTGATAGTGATCAATTATGTAGGGCATCCTATTGATTCAAAGAACGTCAGAGATGTCAACGCGCTTATGGATTGCTTAAGGGACCTCGTCGATAATAATTCTCCGGAGATCGGGCCGCTCTTTGAAGAGATCAGGGCGATGCTCGGTAATGCGGCTTTAACAGATGCGCAGGTGGTGGATGTCATAAGAAAGTCCTTGGAATTGCTCGTTGTCAAAGAGAACGCCTTAGGCCGGCCGCTTTGCCATTTAGCCCAGATCGAAGACCCGCATGTTCCGGCGGCCTGGAAGATCATTACCGCCGATGAGAATGAAAGGACCCTGTTAAGGATAGCACACGGTCCGGTAAGAAGGCATTTGATCATGACCCATACTTCACTGTGGCCGTTTGACACTGGTATCAACCTTATGGATATCGCGGCTAAGTTAAGGGCAGAAGGCCTGGGGAAGAATGTCGTCCTTGTTCCTACGCCTAACCGGTATCAGAGCTGGTGGAAAGCTGACGCAGGCCCGAATTATGATGCTCTGGGAGAGCTGTTTGAGTACATTTCCGGCGGTGGAAAGGTCCATACGACTATGGTCTCTAATCCGTCGACCTTGAAGTCAGACGCAATGGCTGGTATGTTTATGCTGCCGTCTGAGATCGTTGAGAGGATGCGCTATCTGATCATTGTCGACCGCAATGCCAATAATCTGGATTTGAACGGATTCGTTTACGATATCAAAAGGATGATCAGCAATCCCAACATCGTGATCATGCCGGCGCTGAGAAATACCACTAATATCCGTATGCCTATCGGAAACATGTCCTGGCTTGTGGAAGGCGGGCATGGCTACGCGATGCTGGGCTGGAACGATATGATCGGAACCGGTTGGATGAATATTATGAAAATGCTTGATCAGGGCCCGGATGGGTATCTTGAGGCGTTGGCAGATCCGAATTGCCCGGTGATGCCGCTTACCAAAGAGCTGCAGAAACTCTTCCCCTACGCCGATTACAAAGAATGGTATAGATTTGGCTTAATTGGTTTAGGCCCGCATACCCCTCATCAGAGCGAAGATTTTACGGATGTGATCTGCCAGACCCATAACATGATCGCTTTGGGTATGAGGCCTGACTTTGCTCTCGGCACGGCGCTGGCCTTCAAGATCAGGGAAACATATACTACCGCGGAACTCGAAAACGCAGTTCCCCGCTGGTCATGGGGCCTTACCCAGACCTTCTGGAGCTTTATTTTACAGGCGATCAATGATTTCGGCCCGCAGTCAATATTTGAGAGGGATGCCAGAAGAGACAGCGCAAGGTTCTATGTCACTATGCCCATGGCGGTCATCGGACTCTTCCTGATACCGTTCGGTATTATCCTGGATATTCTTCCCTTTACCGGCATCGGCGTTTTCTTCTTGGTCATCGGCACCCTATTTAATCAGGTCAGCACATTGAACGGGCTCGGCGCGCATATGCGTTCTGCTTCGGGAGTCCCGGCATTATTTGGCTCAAACGCCTCAAGACGGTCGCTGTTTAGGGGCGTATTTGGCTTAACCGCAGGTGTCCTTTTGGGTAACCTGTTCTTTGGCGGATTTACCATGCCGCTTGTATTTGGTGCTTATGGTTTCTTCTGTGCCGGCTCCTTCTTAGGGTTTAGCCGCTGGTTAGCGCAGAGGCCGCGCGATATTCTGTTATTTGCCCACAGGGTAGGCTTCGAAGCAATAGCCCAGTTCCGCAGCTATCCGGGCGTAGGCTACATCTTCAGCACTTCCGGCGGCGGCAAGCATACCGAATACGACGTCCTTAAGAAGATGAATAATTCCAAGAACCGCGATTCGTTGTACAGATTAGAGATAGCGTTAGGCTTGGCGCTTACCGTTTCCAACGTGCTGGCGTTCCTGGTCGGGTTAGACTTGACCAACGCGGTATTCCTGTTTATCTCCACCTTCTTCGGGATCGCCATGATGATCGGGCCGTTTGTCTGCGAGAATAAACCCGGCAAAGCCATAGGTAAGGGCATGCAGTGGGCGCCGCTTAGAGGTGCTTTTAGGGATTGGGGCGATAGGGCAATGGATATCCTTGGTTTAGGTTTTGGCATCGGTTTGATCTGGCTGTTGAATGTGGCGCTGAATTCCGTAGCCTCCGCGATAGGCACGCTGGTCTTGCCTCTGGTCATCTTCTTCCTGCCATTAGCAGCGCTGTTGACCATGATGTTCTTTGTGATACCTAAATATAATCCTCATCCGGCAACGTTCTTCGGCAAGACTATCGCCGCTTTAATAAAGCATGTTTCTGATGCCGCGTGGTTCAAGAATCATCCTGAAAGGCAAAGGGCGCTCTGGGAATTCTGCCGCTTCGCCATTATCGGGCTGACCGCTTTTATGTTCTTCGGTATTGTTTCCCTGCCGGATTATTTCTACCTGGCTATCGGCACAACGCTGCTTAAGGTCACGATCGGTGAGCTCTCATATGCCCTGGCCGGCGGCTTTGCGGTAATCATGACGACCATCGTGGCCGCAAGGATATTCGGGGCTTATAAACTTAACGTCCTGAAGGATAGATTTGTGGATTTTGTGAAAGATTATGAAAGGACAAGAGGGGTGATTGATTATGAAGCAAGGAGCACGATCGAAGCCAGATTGCAGCAAATACGCATCTTCTTCCATCAGGAAGCGTATAAGTATATCGAAGAGGCCCTTGATGAGCTAAGCGAGTTCTTAGGGAATTCTCAAGTTGCCCCTGCGGCGGCAGTTTCCGGCACAGTTTCTCCTGAAGCAGAAGCCATTATTAAAGAATTCCGCGATAGATTATCGTCCGATGCCACTGCCCCGCCGTTCAGGGCAGAGCGCCAGGATAATATAATAGATTTCTTTATTGAAGATATCACTGTTCCGGCTGAAAGACAGGATGAGGTCAGGAGCCTTATGCTTAAGGATATCCGCGAAGGCCGTTTGGTGATCAGGCTTGATGACGCGATTGTCCCTGCCGAAAATATCAATATCAGATTCAGCAGCCTGCATTCTGAGATCAGCTTTAATAATCTGCCGGCAGCTGAGTTCAAGAAAGTCACGGTAAGCTACGGTGATTTATCAAAGTCTGTTGATATCGTTAGCCCGCAGCCAGCCAAGGATGAACAAGTTGTCGCTCCTACGCCAGCGCAGGAGCCGGTAACTACGCCAGTGCAAGAGCCTGTGCAAAAGCCAGTGCCTGAACCAGCTGTTACACCTGCGGCTGGAACGACTTCTGTGCCAACGGCAACCGATGAAGTAAAGGAAGCAGTTGTTCCTGTCCCGGTAGTTACTGACACCACTTCCGTGGAAGAAGAGGCTATCGTCCAGGAAGCCAGCGAAAGGCTATCTCCTGATGCCCAGGCTCCTCCGTCCGAGGGCTCCATCAAGATAAATGAATCAAGGGCCAAAGCCGTCGAGAAGATAGAAGCCTTAGAGTCAAGGGCCCAGGCGGACCGTGAATCCGTGCGCCTTAACCAGCAGACCCCGTACCATCAGGAGGTAATTGTCCTTGCTCGCTCCTGGGGCCCGAACAATGACCCCGTGCATCAATATTTCGAAGCCCTGAAGCAGCTGCGCAACCACTACGACGCGGAACTAATCGTCTACCGTAACCTGCTTAACGATATCGATACCGTAGCCCAGAAAGTGGACACTGACGCCGAGCTGGACACAAAGACCCATGCCCTCGCTTTAAGATTATCCTCCGTCACCGATCATGCCCGCTCCAAGAGCGGCCTGCCGCCAAGCGATGCCAACACCTCCAACACCGGCGACATGTCGCCAGTTGCCCACAGGATAGTTAATCAGGAAATCGTTCTCGCTAAGCTAGAGGGCCGAGGATATCTTTTAAGGCCCTCTGATATAAAGAGAGCCGTGGCTAAAGGCTGGTGTTCTGCTAAAGAGATTGATATTCGTTATCTTAACACGTTGATAGCTGATCTGGAGGGTATACATGCAATAGAACTTCCTTTAGGCTTAGGAAAAGTAGACTTGCTGGAGGTAATTAAACAGGCGAATATCGTTTTAATCAATCCTTCCATCCGGGCTCCACCCCAGCAAGATCATATCTCTGCCAAATTCAATACCATATACCTTTTTATTTCTTCCTTAAATAGTTTAAGCAGCGTTAAACTTGCCAATCTCTTGGTCCATGCTGCCATTGAATTAGCGGCCCAGCAAAGAATAGTTTTTGTACATCGCAGCCGTTGGACAGTAGATGTCGCGAATATAGCCCACCAATTCGCAGAAGAATTTGTTGCAAATACCCCTCTTATCCAAGCATATCCTGTAGCCGTAGATATAGACAAGATAAGCGCCAACTTATTATTAAGGCCTGAGATAGAAGTAACGGTTCACATTACCAAAGAAGAAGGCAGGATTCAGATCATTCCACACTATGTTGGCGAAAGGTTGCTTGCGGGCGATGAACAAAAGTTACTGTTTGCTATCGAGTCTGTGGCTAAACACTATGATTTTAAGGAGAAGCGCGTGCATTTCTTCCTCGCTTATGATATACGCGAGGCGGCCCGCTGGAGCACTAAGGGAATAATCAGAGTCAACCGCTGGATATTCAATCTTAACACTCCTTTTATACTCACGGGATTTATTTCCGGACTGATGCACCATGAGTTCTATCATATCCTGCATCCGCAGGAATTAGAAGAAGCAACTATACAGGCAAGTCTCCAGAACTTCTCTTACCATTACTTAAATAATATGCCTGCGCTTCTGGATGAGACCATAGAAAGCCTTCACCATCCCGAAGAGAATTACCTGCACGCTGAAGCTTTCCTGAGACTACTTGTTGCCTTGAAAGAAAACCTTTCACTTCCCGATGATGAACGCAGGGATCTTTCTCCTCTGATAAAAGAGATAGCCACTCTCGATGAGCATGAATATTTTCTGACTGAAGAGTCCACCTTTAGAAAATACTGCAGCCTAATAAGAAACGGCCTGACTCCTGAAAAGAATAATCCTGTAAAGGGGAGAATGTTTTCCGCGAAAGAGGCGGATATCTCTAAGCATATCTTAAGGTTCCCTGAGGAAGGTATAGAATTTGATGCGCTGACTAAATTTGGAGAGGATATACCCTGTGCGATTGCCTCGTCTATGGGAGGGCTTTCCACGCGTTCAGGCGGCATGATGCATGCAGCGTGGAGATTCCCGGAAGAGATTCCCGTGATCGGCGGAAAGAGTTTCATGGATATTAAATTAGCAATGGCCAAAGACGCCCAGGATGAATTAAGGCGCGTGCATCAGAATTTCGCTATCTATCAGCCGGTGACTATTATGGGTAGTGCCATGCGGCTTGCAGAAATAGCTTCTGCTTTAGGTATAAGTGCTGAGGATATCCGCCTTGCCCTTTGGAAGAACGGATGCTACCAATATCATGATAAGAAAAGGGATCTAATTATCTATATTTTCTCACAAACCCTGCAGTCGCGTATTGCCTTGGATGGTTCGGTTCTGCTTAGGCCTGACAAAACAAGCATTCTTGTGCCTCCGGGGCATTGGAATTTTATCCGTATGCTGGGTATCTCCGGAGTGCTTGCTGAATTAATCCGCGAGGATGCGCAAAAGAATAAAGTCAAAATACCTTTTATCTTTCATTCTAATATGAATAATCCTTCGGCAAGGCTGACTGCGGCTTTAAAGGGATTCTTTATGAAGGAAATCCAGAAAGCAAAAGAAGCGCATCGGCCGGCGCCTATCAGTATGTGGCTCTTGGGAGATAACCGCGGAGAGAAGGGCGGGCTTCTCTCAATAGTAGAGTACATAACCGGAGAAAAAGTTATGCAGTTAGTGGAAGGCTGCGCCCTCCCTAGCGATGTCAAGAAGTTGATTAACACGCTTACCAAGTCTGGCAATCTTACTGACGAAGAGAGCGCTTATCTGCAGTCACAGGGTATAACTGAAATGGATGAGCAATCCAGAATGAAGGAGTTTATCGTCAGATTTCCTTATTTTAATACCGCTAGTTTTATGCTTTCTGTGGAAGGCCTGATGGATTTATTCAGCCTGCCCCCTGATTATAACCGCACAATTCCCTTTGATCAGGTCATCAACTTAGTAGACGAAATCACCAATAAGCTGCCGGTGTATATGGATGTTAAGGAGGAAGGGGCGTTAAAAGGATATCAGCTGGAAAGAATTTACGGAGATCTCACTATGGTCTCCCCGAACCATCCCTGGGTGCCGCTGGTAGTTGACCGCGACCGCCACTTTACGCCCATAAAATCGGAAAAGGATATCATTAATCCTACCCATCAGGCTTTAATAATTAAGAACATAGGAGACCTCTTTGTGAAAGAGGCGGGTATTAGCGCATCATCTTCTAACCTCGGCAATTTGTCTGTATCAGCGCATCTGCTTATTAATCAGGAAATTGTTCTCTCTAAAGAAGAAGGCGGGGGATTGTTGTTGAGGAAGGCAGATAATAATCGGGGTTCAGTCGCAGGTTGGTTACAGGCAAGGGCGGTGGATACAAGCAGGCTGGATAATCTTCTGGCTGACTTGGAGAATACCCTTGAGACAACACTGCCTTTGGGGTTGGGTAAAGTAAATTTACATAAGATCATAAAGAATGCCAATATTGTCTTAATTAATCCCTCTATCAGGGCTCCGCCTCAGCAAGACCATATCTCCGCCGCATTCAACGCCATTTACATCCTCGTCCCTTCGCTGGATAAAATAGAAGATACAAAGCTTGCCGGTTTGTTAGTCCATGCTGCCATTGAGTTGGCTGCCCAGCAGAGAATAATCTTTGTGCACTGCAGCCAATGGACAGAGGATCTTGCCGGTATTATCCATAATTTTGCTGAGGAATTTGTTAATAAGGCATCCTTCTTTTCCGCTTATCCCGTAGCCGTGGATTTAGAGATAATACCGCTGCAGTTAAGGAGAAGGCGCAATATTGAAGTAACTGCGGTTATTACCAAGGCGGGCGATGTTGTGAATGTAGATTTTGAGTATGCTGGTGAAAGGCTTCTCTTTGGCGATGAGGGAAGATTGCAGGAAGCAATCGTGTATGCTGCCAAGCACAGTGGTTTGCAGGCAGAACGCATACCATTCTTCCTTACCTATAATATGGGCCAAGTTGCCCGCTGGATTCCGGAAAGGGGCATTAGAATTAACCGCTGGATATTTAACTTAAACGTGCCTGCCATATTGCCGGGATTTAACTTTGGCCTGATGCATCATGAGTTCTTCCATTTCCTTAATAAAAATGAATTTGAGCATGCTGCGCTGGAGGCAAGCTTGGGAAATTTTAATCATCAGCTCCAGATTCTAGATGAAAGCATTGAGACTTTATCTTGTTTTAAAGAAAATGGTCTCTATGGCGAGGCATTCCTCAGGCTACTTCAGGCCCATAAGCAGAATTTGGGCCGCAATGAAGAAGACCGCATAGGCCTTGGCCCTCTTACCAGAGAAGTCACTATCCTTAATGAGAATAAATACTTCTTAACCGAAGAGGCAACCGTAAGGAAATTCTGCGAAAAGATAAATAAGGATGCCAGAGAAGGCCGTAATCCCCGGGACAATAATTCTGTAAAAGGCAAAGTTATTACTGTCAAAGAAGCTCAGGATAAGTTGATGGTCAGGCTTCCGGAAAGGACTGCGGAAGGCATCAATCCTGAGTATGACAGGTTGGTTGAGCTGGGAAGAGCTATTCCCAGCGTTGTAGCTTCTTCCATGGGAGGCATTTCTTTAAAATCCGGAGGAACAATACACGCTGGCTACAAATTTCCGGAAGAGCTGCCTATTGTTGGCGATAAAAGCTTTTTGACCATAAAACTGGCAATGGCTAAGAGGGCGCAGGAGGAGTTGAGGTATGAATCTGCTAATTCTAAAGCTGAACAGCCGGTGGTCATTATGTTAAGTGAAAGCAGGCTTGATAATGTTGCGACAGCCCTAGGCATAAAACAAGAGCATCTCAGGGATGTTCTATGGAAAGGGGGGTTTTATTCCCATCGCGACCGTAAAAGAGGCCTCTGGATTTATCTTTTCGCTCAGTCAATGCGTCCCTGTATCAGCGAAACAGGAAGCATATTCACCAAGCCGGATGGAACTAGCGCGATTATCCCCTCCGGGCACTGGGATTTTATCCGTATGCTTGGCATATCTGGCGTACTGGCAGAACTTAAGCGCAGGGATATTCCGTTTGTATTCCATTCTAATATGGATAATGTTTCCGCGCGCCTGACCGCGGCTGCGAAAGGTATTTTCGAGAGAGAGATTAGAAAAGCTAAAGAAGAAGGCAGGCCTCTTCCTGTGAGTATGTGGTTTATGACTGATAACCACAGGGATGAAGGCGGCTTGTTTGTAACCCTAGATTATGGCGACGGCCAAAAGAGGACGCAGATATTAGAAGATTACGCCTTGCCGCCAGAAACAAAGAAGCTCATTACTTTACTTTCTCGGCCCGAAGAAAAACTGAAAACCGAAGAAAAGGAGTATCTTGTATCCCAGGGTATCGAGCGTATGGACAACGAAGCAAGAGCAGCCGAGCTTATGCAAAGATTCCCCTATATTAGCACAGGCAGTTTTATGCTCTCTGTGGAAGGCCTGATGCAATTATTTGAACTTTCTGCCGACTATGATAAAACCGTCCCCTTTGATGATGTAATCCTGCGCGTGGATGAAATCACTAATAAACTGCCGGTGTATGTGAGGGTAAAAAAGGAGGGTGATCAGGCCGTCTATTACCTGGAAAGATCTTACAGCGATTTGACCAGCTTACCTAAAGAGACCGCTCCCTGGATACCATTACTGGTAAGCCGCGAACGCCACTTTGTCCCTATCAAAAGAGTAGAGGATGTCATTGCTAATAAAAGGCTGATTATGCAGAATCTCATGGGTTTATTTTCAGGGGAGCCGCAGAATCAGATGGGAGAGGTGGTTGATTTTACCAGTGAATCGGAAGTTTGTGAAGATAAGATAGATGGGTTTAATGCCCGCCGGGCAGAACCCATCTTAGAGCTTCTCATGCCCGCAAAGATATTTTTCTTTGAGAAGCATTTAAAACAGGCGCCTCTTGATCCGGCTGTGCAGGCATTTGCCGAAGGCAGGCTGGCCACTTTTCTCTTTGCCGCCGGAGAGGCAAAGAGGTTTATAATATCCCTCAAGGAAGAGCTGGGCATGCAGATCGATACCAGCAATGTCAAAGACTTCAGGATGTGGAATTTCAACAGGTTCTGGGATATTGTGCAACAGAAAGGCAGCGAATTTGGCCTCAGTCTTCCCGGCTACGCCAACAAAAATCTGAACCTTGGCATAAGGCATTTGTTGGCTTTAAAGAGAGGCATTAGGATGTTGGCAGAAAAGTATAGCCTAGATGCGGACACGGTGCTTAAGAACCAGAAATTAGTCATCTGCGTCAATGATGATATTATATCAGACGTGGAGAAAAACTTAGAGGAGAACGATTTCTTCGGGTTCAACCCGGATAATATTCTCATCGTCTGGAACACCTTCAATCCGTATTATACCCTGCATGGAAGAAGGTTAGTTGAGGTTCCCCGTACCGTAAGTTACAATCACGCTTATAATCTAATTTATGCAGCTACGCCTTCCTTGCATACTTATGAATATAGAAACAGAAAACTTGAATTGCTGGTAGGTGATGCTATGGGCTGGTTGATAAATAAGAAAGTAGATACTGCGGTAATTCATCGGCTTAATGATTATATAGTCCTTGATCCGGAACTTTCAGTGGACATAGAGATGTTTGCGCTTTATCTTCACTTTAGGGCTACACTCGGTATAAATATAATGGCAGAAGTTACGAAAAATATAACCGGAGAAAAAGGAGGTTTTTGCTTGACTAAGCCTGGATTGGGAGATTTTATGATCTTATTGGAAGGCTTGGCAGCTAAAACCAAAGCGGTGAAGGATAGGTTGGATCAAATCAGGGAGTTGGTCAGGCAGGAATATGGATTTGAAGATATACCTTACAACAGGCTTTACATGTATTTTGATATCCGGGAAATGAAAACCGCAATCGTAGAAAACGGTTTTCCTATGTCTTTAAAGCTGGAGAGGGCCTCTTTCAAGGACAATGACGGAAAAGAGATAGAAGTAAAATTATTACAGCCCGAGATTCCTTCCGGAGATATTACCTGGGCGGAGGGCATGCACGCCATAGCGGTTATGCGTCAGGACGACCCTTTGATAAAAAGAGGAATACTGCAGGCGGATGAAAGATTCTATCAGGCAGGAAAAGGCGCGCTTGTCCATGATGTAAAACATATTAGGAAAAAAGAGGAGATAGATTTAATAAATCTTAGGTGGGGATTAAATATTATAGATCATCAGGATAAAATTAATATTGCCTCAGAATTACCCGCAAACTCTCCTTTAATAAATGCTCTTGTTATCCGCGATCAGGTAACGGGTTCTTCTTTTTCTCATGTAATTATTGTTGATGACGATGCTCCCGTGCGGCACGCATTGAGAAGGTGCATGGAGGTACAGGGAATAGAGGTAAAAGAATTCAATAATAATAAAAAAGCATATGATGAAATAGTAAATAAAAAAATCAGTCCGGTATTGGCTTTCTTGGATGTCAGGGGCGTTGAATCCGGAGGCATCGAGACAATTGACTTATTCCGGAAGATTAGAGAGGTATTGCCAAAGACCAGGGTTGTTATTATCAGCGGCTATATAAGTAGCGATTCCGAAATTAAAGAGAAACTTAAAGAGGCAGACGGATTTTTACAGAAACCGTGCGGCCATAAAGAAGTGTGCGATATTTTAATAAAATTTGGAGTATTATTGCCTGACGCTAACATTTCCTCCTCTGGTGACATGAGCCCTGAGGCGCATCTGGCGATTAACTTCACAATTTACGAAGCTGGGCGATTTCTGTTACGCGCCGGCAACCCTGGGAGAGAGCCGTTAGGAAATTTACCTGCGGCTTCAAGGGAGCAACGGGCCAGGATCGAAAAAGCAATACAGGCTACGCAGGGTTTAATAGCGGAGTTGCCGGATAATTTAGGTTCTATAAACGTGCATGAAATTCTTTGCAGCACAAATATTGTTTGGGCCCAGGCAACCTCGCGTGCTCCTCCGTTTGAGGGCCATGCTGGCGTACGCAGAAACGCTATCTATATTGTGGTGCCATCCTTTGATGAAATATGTAATATTGAGCTTTTGCCTCTACTTGTAGAAGAGGCTATTGAGCTGGCCGGAAAGCAAAAAGTCCTTCACGGGAATCCCGCTCCTGGCTCATGGACGCCGGCCATAGCCAAAAATATCCATGAATTCGCTTCCTTAAAAGCCAAGAGTTTCACTTTCGCGCATTTGTCCGGAATAAGATTCGAAGACCACCCTGTCTCAGCGCTTAAGGAAAGTAAGGATACCTATATATATAAAGCTACTTCGTGGTTAAAGAGGCAACTGACTGAGGCAAGCACTGCTGACGCCGGCGACAAGGCAGGAAACGTCCCCGAGTATCCGAAGGGACTCAGGGGCAACCTGAACAGTAAGAGTATTGAATCAATTGATGCTGTTATTGCCCGCGGAGAGTTTGAAGAGGTTATGCCGGATGAGGCAGGGGTCATCAGCGAGCGCCAGGGGATCAAGGTGCGGTTCTATGTACTGACAACGCAGCCTGAACGTGCTCCGCCGGAATTTTCCACCTCAAAGAGAGCCGATGACACCCTTAATGTATATTTCTCACCGAAAGAATATGTGGCCTGGCAGGAGCTATTCGGCAAAGATAAAGAAGAGCTGCGTATAGCAAATTCCGTTTTGGTTGTCCACGAGTATGCCGAGACCTTCCACGGGATGTCCCACCTTCAGGCCCGTAAGGCGCAGGAAAGTGTCACCAATTATGAGCGTATCAAGGAGGGGCTCGAGGCGCTGCAGGACGAAGTCAATATTCCGCTTCAGGCCAAACAGGGCGATCCTGATCATGGCCGCTTAGTCAGGATCCACAAAGATAACTTTGACAGGAGCCTCATCGAGGCCTTTATCCTCTTAAAAGGCTTTGACCGCATTTACGCGATCGTGAAGGCCATTGAAAAGGAAACCTTCCTGACTCATGTATTTGGGCAGGAGGCGCTCAGCGAAATCCTGGCAAAGAGCATGCGGTTCATGGCGGGGGCATTAGCAAAAGAGAAGAATATTACAAACATAGACCTGGTTTCTTTATTCGATCAGTCGTTGAGCGAGCAAGAGAAGAGGCTGCTTAGCCGCAATAAGGTCTCTGGGAATGAAATTGTTTCGATCAGGCGCTCCGGAAACCATTCGCTGTATAACGTCGTCATCTCCGGCCTAAAAGGCGGTTTCAGGAATGTGCCGTATGCCGGTTTGGCAGAAGCCGTTTATAACCCGAAGGATGGGCTGGAAAAAGCCAAACGCCTGGTCAAAGAACCGTTCTTGCGCTCTTTAAGCAAGGTCAGGGCGATGGATGAAATACGCCTATTTGGATACGAGAATGCCATAGATGAAGAGCTTTCTTATTCCAGTAAGGCCGCCGAGGATAGCGGTGTCTGGCTTGAGGTCGCGATCCTTGAGCGTATTGAACTGATGAATACTAAGCTGGACGAAGTCCGCACAAAGATCCAAAGAATCCGGGCCCAGGATAATCCCGATGAAAAGAATACTATTCCCTTATCTAAACATGAAGGGTTGCTTACTGACATAGTCGGGGTGCTGGAGACTATGGCCTGGGAAATGGTCTGCACCCATGAGTATAACGCAGAAGCCCTGAAGTCGCTGGTTAAACAGACAGTGGAACATAAATTCAGCGCCCTTAACAACCTTACCGCCGGACTGCTTGAGCGCCTGCTGGGAGGAGAATATAACTACAATAATGACGGTCCGGTCGTCACCAACTGGCTCGCTATCGCCGAGCGTTACCTCGTTCGAGCCCAGCAGTGCCTTCAGAGATCCGAACATGCCAGTTATCGCATGGTGCTTCTGGAAGAGGCGTTTGACGTGGCCAAGAATCTGACCAATATGCCGCAATTAATGGAGCAATATAAGACATATTTTATCGCCAAGGGGCTTACTGAGCGGGCCAAGCAGGAAGAGTACATGATGGACGGTATCGTCGGTTTCTTCTCTCATTTGGCGCATTATCTCATTGACCAGACAGAGTTAACCGCCGGCAGGAACTTAAGTTTCGATGGAGAGCATCCGGTGGTCGTAGTCTTAAATTACATACCCACGCCGGTAGAATTCGAAAGCATTCTTCTATTATACGGCAGGCAGCTGAAGGCTATTATTAATACCGCCGGATCTTTGCAGTGCCATTACGCGATATGCGCCAAGGCAGAAGGTATTCCGGTCGCCATTGTTGACAATACCTATCTGCAGACATTTATCCATGTCTCGGAGAACGTAGAGGCGTTTGTCAGTAATAATAATATCGTGATCTATCCTGATAGCGAAACACACGCACAACTGCTTTCGTTGGAAGAAGCCGCGCGCACGGCAAATCAGTATTTCCTTAAGGTATCTCAGAGAGCAAAAGAGGCGCATGAGAGTTTCCCGAAGGCCAATGTTGACTCAGCTGCTCAAGTAGTCAGGGCGATCGTCGATCACTTTGCCTCCGGGGCCGGGCTGGTAAGGACAGAAAATATGGTCAAGGAGATCATACCGTTATCGCTCAACGGCCTGACTACGGCATACGAAGAGGTGGTTGATAAAGCAAACGGCAAAGAAGTCATTTTCAGGGCGCTGGACTGGCAGTTGGATAAGGCGCCGTTACCATTTGCCTTCTGCAGGTATGACCAGAGCAGATGGTGCTATGAGCATCCGCTGGGCATGGACGTGCTCGTCCAGCAGTTTCGCGCGTGGCTGCATTTGTATGTGAACTGCGGCTACCGCAATTTCAAGGTCATGTTCCCGATGATAGAGAATGTTGGTGACCTTGAGGCTATTGAAAAGCTCCTCCTGATCGCGATGAACAAAGAAGGGTTTAAACAAGATCTTAAGATATTTGACCTGGGCATTATGGTCGAGACGCGGGAGGCAGCAGCCAACATCGATATTCTTTTGGATAGGGGCATTGCCGGAAGGAAAATATCCTTTATCAGTTTCGGCACCAACGATCTTATAAAATCGTTATATAAAGATGCCGAGAAGGGCGGTATTGATAGAAGCAATCCTTTGCATGAGCAGAAATATTACCGCGCTGTCCTTCCGAGGGTGGTCCATATCCTGGGAGTTGTCTCTGCTAAAGCGTGTGCACGCGGGGTCGAGGCCAGCGTCTGCGGCGACTTGGCGGCGAAAAAGGAATTCTGGCCAGTATGGCATTATATGTTTGAGCTGGTTGTTAATATGGCTGTCAATGCTAATAAAAGAACTCCCATTATTTTAAGTATGCCTTCTCCGGAAATCCCGGTCTTTAAGGCATGGGAGAAGATCCTCATCCAGAATCCCAACAGAGGGTTATTTAATGTGCTCGATACGATCATCGCAACTCATGGCGAAGCCGCTGATAACCATAAAGAAGCCCTGAATGCGAAGCTCGATGAGATCGTATCTATGGTAACCCAGGCGATAAAAGAAGCCTCCCAGAATCCAAATGTTGCCTCTGGCCGCGCTTCAGGCGTCGCCGTTATCGGCTTATTGCCGATGGTAGGCTTATCCAGCCTTATCAGCCACGCCTGCGTTAATATCGCAATCTTGCCCGCTTGGGGCTGGGCGATAGCGGCAGCCGTGGTTGTTTTAGGGGCAGTGGCCATCTACGATTTGTATAAGATCAGGTCGCTTAAGAAGTTATTCTTCGCAGTAGCTAAGAAATTAGCCCGCGAGCAAAGCGTTTTGGCGGCGCCCGTATCTAAAGTAGCCGCGTATTCCAGGTCGCTCAATATCAAAATCCTAAGCGCGACGGAATTTTCTCCTCTTGCAAAGAGCAGGGAATCATTTGTCAAAGCTGAGAGCATGCTAAACGATTCTCCCGAGCATGCCCTGCGTAGCTTTATAGTGACCGTCCTGGACCTTGAAAACGTGGTTGTCTCTTCCGATTACATGAGAAGAGATGAAGTCCTGGAAACAATTGCGCAATTAAAGAAAAACTATGAGGAGATGTCTTTTGAAGAGTTTAAGAGGAATTATTTATCCCTGAAGTATCTGTTTAGTTGGGCGTTGCAGGTGACCGATGAGCTTGGTATGTTTGCCGAGGCCCGAGCCAGCCGCGACGGCGCGCAGACGATAATTCTGGTCAATAACCACATGATTCCTGCCGTAGTCGAGCAGGCTCTGGTGCCGTCTTTAAGAAATGGCGACCTGGAGCAAATGCTTAGCAGTGGAAAGATCATGATTGTGGTCGAGGACAATCAGGCGAAGATCATTCTTGCCAAGAAAGAAGCGATAGCCCAGGGTTTTGACGAGCCGGATAAAGGCGCTAAATTGCCCGGCGCCCTCGTTGCCATCCTTGGCATCGGTATTTTAAGCCTTATGAGCGGATGCGTTCCTGTTAATGTTGCCGGCGGCACTGGCTTAGCCGCTACATTCCCATTCTGGGGCTGGATCGCGCTGGGCGTGGTGGCAGTGTTGTTAGTCGCCGTCGCGCTTCAGGTGATAAAGGTCAAAGCCCTGGCTGCAAAAGTCAACGAGCTAGAGCAGGAAGGGATCAAAGAGCATCAGCCGCGCGCGCCGAGTGCAGGATTGACGCGCCGCGAGTTCCTTCAATTAGCAACTCTTACCGCAGCTGTTGCCGCATTAGATCCGTCTCAATTAATTGCGCAATCCCGCGAAAATACAGCCCTCTTTGATCCCCGGAAATCTTACGCGTGGATAAAGTCCCAGATTCATCCTGAGACAGGCCTAGTCTTTTCATTCACCGGCCTTCCCAAGGATGACGCCTCCTATGGCGTGACTTGGATGTATAACCAGGCCCAGGCTATTCAGGCCGCTTTGAGCATGGATGACCTGGCCACGGCAAAACTGTTAGCCAAAGCATTGTTCGGTTTGAAGCGGGATAACGGAGCCTGGTATAACGGCTATATCACTGATTCAGGCAAAGTCGCAGAGAAGATCCCCGAGCAGAATTCCAATTGGGTAGGTCCGAATATGGCCATAGCTCACGCTTTATTAAATCTTTTCGAACGTATTTCTGATAAAGATAATGAGTTTGCCGCAGGATTATTGGCGGTAGCGTTTGATTTAGCCGGCTGGCTGGATGCATTTATGCATGAAGTAAAGGATAAAGGCTACACTTACTTTACGGGAGGAAAGAATCACAAGGAGATCTGGACAGAGCATAACCAGCGCATCTTTGCTTTCTACTATCAGCTTTATAATCTATCCCAGAAAGTTACGCCTGCTCAAAGCGCCGTCATCAAGGAAAGGGCGGATATTAAAGAGCTTAAGAGGCGCGCCGACGGGATCATCACCTGGATCCAAAAAGAGATGTGGGCGCAGGATCATTACCG
>CAYHBB010000028.1:0-15269 GCA_964354795.1 uncultured Planctomycetales bacterium
AATAATGTATGACCTTACCGTCATCGGAGCAGGGTGGGCGGGATTTAACGCTTGCCTAAAGGCCAGGTCACTCGGCCTCAAGACCTGCATTATAGAGCGCTCGCACGTCGGAGGCACTTGCCTTAATTCCGGCTGCATTCCTACCAAAGCTTTGATCCAATCCGCAAAAATCTATTCTCTGGTAAAAAAGTCCTCCGTCTTTGGGATCGATGTCGCGGCTGAAGTAACCGTTGATTTCGCAAAGATCCAGGAGCGCAAAGATAAAATCGTCTTACAGCTGCGCTCTGGCATGCAGAGCTTGCTTAAAGATGTTGACTGTATAAGCGCAGAAGCTTCATTTGTGTCCCCCACAGAAATAAAAGCCGGAGGGAAGTTAATACAGACAAAGCACGCGCTTATTGCTACCGGATCAAAGCCGATAGAGATCAGTGCTTTGAAATTTGATGGCAGTAAGATAATTTCCAGCGATGATATTCTTAACCTCCGGAGCCTTCCTCACGCTATTTTAATAGCTGGTGGAGGGGTCATCGGTTGCGAGTTTGCCAGTCTTTTTTCAAGCCTCGGCACGCAGGTGACTATCGTGGAGAAGCTGCCACAGATACTGCCGGGTATTGATTCAGAAGTGGTCAGAAAAATCAGCGCAGTCTTTAAGAAAAAAGGCATAAAGGTGATCACTGGAGCCGACGCATTATCTTTGGATCTATCGGGATTCGATAAAGTTCTTGTGTGTGTGGGGAGGTCAAGCCATGTTCAAGGTCTGGGATTGGAAAATATCGGTGTGGCTTTAGAGCGCGGGAATATTACGGTGGATAGATATCTAAGGACGACTGTCGGTAATATCTATGCTGCGGGAGATTGTACAGGAGGCCTAATGTTGGCTCATTATGCCGCTTATCAGGGTATATTAGCTACGGAAAATATCGCAGCAGGGGATTCCCGCAGAGAATGTTCGCCAACTGCTGTGCCCAGCTGTATTTTCACTGACCCTGAAATTTCCAGCGTCGGGATAAACGAAGATGAGGCTAAAGAAAGAGGCTTGGACGTAGTGGTCTCTAAATTTGACTTTCTTGGTTCAGGGATGGCGCGTATATTGGATGAGACTGAGGGTTTTATCAAGGTGATTTCGGATAAATTGACGCAAAGAGTCCTGGGTGGTTCTATTATCGGCCCCCGAGCAACAGAGCTTATCGCGGTTATCGGGCTTGCGGTTTCTTCGGGCCTTACGGTAAACAATATCAGGGAAACAATCTTTGCGCATCCGACGCTTTCTGAGTCTATTCACGACGCGTTTGACAGGGACAGTTAATCAGGGGGTGGGAATTTGATAACAAAAGTTTTCTTGCCGCAGCTAGGAGAAGGAGTGACCCAGGCTACGCTTTCTTATTGGTTTTTTCAGCAGGGAGAAAAGGTGGGCGAAAAAGATGACCTTGTGGAGTTGACTACGGATAAGGCTACGTTCAATCTGCCCAGCCCCGCATCCGGAACGCTGATGCAGGTTTTTATGCACGAAGGGGACACCGTGCATCCGGGGGACCTTTTAGGCATTATCGAGTAAGGTATTATAATAAATTTATCACATTTAAGGCCATGCGCTAACGCATGGCCTTTTTTAATGAGCAGACATCTTATGGAGCTCTGTAAGAGCGACATAAGATGTAGGCGAAGCCGTCTGCGAATTAATCCCTAGACTGCGCCGGAAATTTCAAAGAAATTTCCAAGCGATTAGTCTAGGGATCTTTAGTAATATTTGTTGACAAGTTCCTGTTTTACTAGTATATATATGATTATCGTAGATATGCTAAGAGTAAGATTATTATAGAGAGGTGAGACGATGCCGCGCACAAGTAAGTATAAAGAGATCATGACCGCAAAAGAGATCGCCGAGTATCTTAAGATCCACCCTTTGACTGTGCATCGCTATGCCCGGGAAGGCAAGATTCCGGCCTTTAAGATCGGCACTGACTGGAGGTTTCATCGCAAGCACATCGAGCGCTGGATCAGGCAGAAGCTAAGCAGCGCAAACAGGGCCTTTGGCATGGATAAAAGTTGACAAATCTCCGATCCGCTGTATTCTTTATATAAAATATATGGCTATCAATTTTAAATTAGAGCTGGAAACCGCGGCAAAAAACATGATCCTGGTGCATGAGCCCGAGCTTTTGATCAAGATGATCCTGCGCATGGCAATTCAAAAGCTGCATGTCGTGCACGCCAGCGTCCTGCTTTTTAGCAAAGAGAAGCAAAGCTATATCCTCACCGATTCCCGCGGCTCGTTGCAGGCGACCATGCCTGTGGGTTTTGCCCGGGTGGATAAGGATGACCCGCTGATCTATTTTTTCAAGGTTACCCGCGAAAACCTGATTTTCCGTCAGCAGGCAGTGGTAGCGGCAGAGGCCAGGATTTTTCTTAAGAAGCGTTGCGTAGATGAGCGTACCAAGCAGCTTTTGTCGCATGTCCTTTATCAGATGCAGGTTTTTGACAGCGTGGTTTCTATACCCAGTTTCTTTGGTAAAGACCTGCTTGCGGTCTTGCTTTTGGGAAAGAAAAAGAACGGTACGGATTTGGGCGCTGACGAGCTGGACTTTTTTATCGCGCTTTCTTCGAACATGGCCATGGCCATACGCAACGCCCAACTTTTTAAGGAGCTTGGCCTGGAGCTTGAAAAGAAACAGCAGCTTTTCGTGCGCTTCAGTATTTCGCTGGCCGCGACCATCGAAGCCAAAGATCTCTATACCCACGGCCACACCACCCGCGTCACAAATTTAAGCCTGGCTATCGCAGAGAAATTAAAACTCAAAAACAAAAAGGCGGTCAGCGAGCGATTCCTTGAGCATTTGCATATGGCGAGTCTCCTGCATGATATCGGAAAGATCGGCGTGCCTGAGCATATCCTGAACAAAAAGGGCGATCTGACTATCGGAGAGCGTAATCGCATCAAAGAGCATCCCATGATCGGAGCGACCATCCTGCAGCCGTTAAGAGAGCTGGATCTGCCCATGCTTGGGGTAAAGCATCATCATGAGCGTTTCGACGGGTCAGGGTATCCTGACGGGTTAAAGGGCGAGCAGATACCGCTTATCGCTTCCATCATTTCCGTTGCCGACACCTTTGACGCTATGACCACCGATAGGCCATATCGCCTGCGCCTTTCAAAAGATGACGCTATAAACGAAATAAAAAGAGTCAGCGGAAAGCAGCTTGACCCCTACATTACCTCGACTTTTGTAGAGTTGTGCCAGGAGAACAAAGTCTGATGCCTGCCAGCCCAAAGCGCATCATTCTGATGTATATTTCCGAGGTTTCCGGCCACCACAGCGCTACAATCGCTATCGAGCGGGCGATCAGGATCCTCGAGCCGCAGACCGAGATCCTCAATATCAACGCTTTTAATTACACCAATCCCATAACCGAGAAGATCATAAACAAGCTTTATATGGGGGTGATCAAGCATACGCCTAAGATCTGGGACTATCTTTATGATAATCCTAATGTGGCCAGGCGCCTTGAGAAAATAAAAAAGGCGGTGCATAAGTTTAATTACCCGAAATTTAAGAATCTGTTTGAAGATTTCCGGCCGGATGCGGTGGCTTGTTCGCAGGCGTTTCCTTGCGGCATGGTAGCGGATTACAAACTAAACTGTAACGTGGATATTCCGCTTGTCGCGGTGCTGACGGATTTTGTGCCGCATTCCTACTGGATATACGATAAGGTGGATTATTATGTCACGCCTTCCGAAGACGTGAGTATGCGTTTGATGCGTAAGGGTGTTTCTTTTGACAAGATAAAGTTTTTAGGCATCCCTTTTGACCCTAAGTTTAATGAGCAGCAGGACCGCAAAAAGATCTCTCAGAAGCTAAAGCTTGATCCTGACGCGCCGACCGTTTTGATCATGGGCGGAGGGCAGGGCCTGGGGCCTATTCACGGTATCATTGATTCTCTGGACAGCCTGCAGCGTAAAGTGCAGATCATCGTAGTCACCGGAACAAATAAGAAGCTTTACTTATCCCTCAAGAGGAAGATTGAGAAGTGCTCAAGCCGGATAGTTCTCTACGGTTACGCTTCGAATGTCCATGAACTGATGAGCGTATCGGATATCATCATCACTAAGCCCGGAGGAATAACTACTTCGGAAGTGCTGGCAAAGAGCCTTCCCATGATCATAGCCAATCCTCTCCCCGGCCAAGAGGCGAATAACACCGCGTATCTGATGGAAAAGGGGGCAGCGATCAAGATCGATGATGCGCGCCAAACTGGCACGGTAGTCGATGACTTATTTACTCATCCTGATAAGCTTAGCCGTTTACGCGAATCCGCCGCAGCCATAAGTAAACCGCATTCAAGCGTGGATATCGCCCGGTTCCTCTTAAGCCTTCCTAATGGTTAATTTCTTTATTTACCGCGCCGGCCAGCGGCTGGCGCTATTCGTTCCTTTAAAGATCGGTTATTTTCTGGCGGTAATATTCTGCTGGTTGCACTATATCTTTGCATCCGAAGACCGCGCGGTGGTCAGGGATAATCTTCGGGCCATATTCCCGGATAAATCCGACACAGAGCTGGCTAAGATCAGGTTTGGGGTCTTTAAGAACTTCGCTAAATACCTGGTGGATTTTTTCCGTTTTGAGAAGATCGATGCAGACTATATTCGCAGGTATGTCCGCGTAAAGAATATCGGTTATTTTGACCAGGCTTTAAGTAAAGGCAAGGGCGCGATAGTGCTTACCGCGCATCTGGGTAACTGGGAGCTGGGAGGGGCGGTATTTTCGGTAAGCGCGTATCCTTTATGGGCAGTGGCTTTGCCGCATAAAGATAAACGGGTGAACGATTTCTTTGACCGTCAGCGCCAAAGCAAGAATCTCCACGTGATTCCCCTTGGGCAGGCAGTCAGGGCGTGCTTGAGGGCGCTTAAGGAAAATAAGGTAATTGCTCTAGTAGGGGACAGGGATTTTACTAAAAATGGTGTAACAATAGATTTTTTCGGCAGGCCAACGATATTCCCTGAGGGGCCGGCGGCTTTTTCCCTGCAGGCCGGAGCCCCGATCATACCGGGGTTCATGCTAAGAAACCCTGACGATACCTTTACCTTAGTTTTTGAGAAGCCGGTAGAGTTTACCGCTAGCGGCGATAAAGATAAGGATATAGTGAATTTGATCACCCGCTACAAGGTTATTTACGAGGATTATATCCGTAAGTACCCGGACCAGTGGTTTACTTTCAGGAGATTCTGGAAGCAATGAAGACTTGTGTCGTCATTCCTACTTATAACGAAGAAAAAGAGATCGGCGGTTTGGCCTCGGACATCTTGGCACAGGGGCTAAGTGTAGTGGTGGTGGATGACGGCTCAAGCGATAGCACGGTGCGCATTGCCGAAGAGCTTGGCGCTGTGGTCCTGCGTAATATGAAGAACCATGGCAAGGGAGCTTCTCTTATTAAGGGTTTTAATTACGCGCTTACGCACGGTTTTGAGGCGGTTGTCACTATGGACGGCGACGGCCAGCATCTGCCGAATGACATACAGTTATTCTTAGGCGCTGCCCGGCAGACCGATACCGGAGTGTTTATTGGTAACCGCATGCACAGGCCGAAGAATATGCCTTTGCACCGCCAGATCACTAATAAGATCATGTCATGGTTTGTATCCGGGATAATCAGGCAGAATGTTTCTGACAGTCAGTGCGGGTTCCGTTTGATTAAGAGCGATGTGCTTAAGAAAATTAATCTTACTACTTCTAACTATGAGATTGAGACCGAGATCCTGATCAAGGCTGCGGCTGCGGGGTCAAAGATAGAATCAGTTCGCATAAATACTGTTTATTCGGGAGAAAAGAGCCGGATAAACCCGTTTATTGATACGCTGCGTTTTTTGCGCTATATCGTCCGGGAGTTATGGACCCCGCCTTTCCCGAAGGGAAAGATACGAGGCTAGCAAAGGATAGGCGAGGTGGACTTTAAAATTTTAAGAGAGCGGATGGTGGCTGAGCAGCTGATCCCGCGCGGAATAAGCGATCCGCGGGTGTTGGAAGTTTTCGGCAAAGTAGAGCGCCATAGATTTGTCTCGGAGATTTCGCGAAGTTCCGCTTACGCGGATCATCCTTTGGCGATAGGGGAGGCTCAAACGATTTCCCAGCCGTATATGGTGGCACTTATGACTGAGTGTCTGCGGCTTAGTGGCAAAGAGAGGGTGCTGGAGATCGGAACCGGTTGCGGGTATCAAGCGGCTATTCTCGCCGAGTTGTGCGCTCAAGTATATAGCGTCGAGCGTTTTGAGAGCTTAAGCGTAAAAGCGCAAAGCGCCTTGTGCGCTCTCGGTTACAACAATGTCCATACCAGGGTCGCAGACGGTACATTGGGCTGGCCGGAGGAGTCGCCGTTTGATGCGATTATTGTTACCGCAGCTTGTCCTTTGGTGCCGCCTCCGTTGCTTGAGCAGCTTAAAGATGGCGGCAGGCTGGTCTTACCTTTAGGTGAAAGATATAGTCAAGTGTTGACGGTGATCGAGAATAAGAATAAGCAATTCGTGCACACGGATATTTGCGGGTGCGTATTTGTGCCGTTAGTGGGCAAATACGGCTGGAAAGGGGAATAAATGATACAGGTTTATACCGGTAACGGAAAAGGAAAGACTACTGCAGCGCTTGGGTTGGCTTTGCGCGCGACAGGAGCTGGCTTAAGAGTCTATATAGGACAATTTATCAAAAATGGTAATTATTGTGAAGTAAAGGCGTTACGCAAAATCAAAGCTATAAAGACAGAACAGTTTGGAAGGGGATGCTTTATCAGGAAGTCTCCGTCGAAAATTGATAAAGAATTAGCGCAGAAGGGTTTCGCCCGGATAAAGAAGATTATTAAAGAAAATGATTACGACGTAGTCATACTTGATGAGGTAAATGTTGCCCTAAAACTTGGATTGCTTGATTTAAAGGATTTACTTAAGCTTTTAAAGAAGGCGCCAAAAAAGACAGAACTTATCCTTACCGGCCGCTACGCCCATCCGCACGTTTTAAGAGCTGCTGACCTGGTCAGTGAAATAAAAGAAGTGAAGCACTATTACCGCAAAGGAATCAAATCCAGAATCGGCATTGAGTGCTGATATTTGCAAGATGAGGAAGTGATGAGGAAGGTTAAGGCAGGTTTTGGGTTTATAGAAATTTTGCTGGCCCTGGCAATAATCGCGTTTATTGCCTACAAAGTATTCAATGTCTATTTTAAGAAGACTTCTCTGGATAAAGATACACAAAAAATTATATCAGAGCAAGGCATAGATACCACAAGCTCTAAATCAACCATAGATAGCACCAGAGATAAGTTAAAGGATATTCAAAGTAACCGCACTGCGCAGTAGTTGTTAATGCCCCTGTCGGATTTCTCGCTAGTTCGATTTTACCCACCATAAGTATTTATCTAGGGTACGCAAAAGGTCTTTCGCAGTTCGGCGGCTGCAGAACTCGCCCTATTTGCTCTAGCAAATAGGGCTCAAACAGCTTCGCCGTCCCCGTGTTGTCGCTTCGCTCCACGGGGATGCCTTCGCTGCTCAAGCTGCTTTTGCTAAAATCGAACATTCGCTCGAAACCCGCCAGGGGCATTTGTTGTTTTATGGATTGACAGGCCAAGTGCAACAGGTGTAGAATAATTACACAATAAGAAGCAGTCAGAGTATGGGGGGGTGGCCCTTTGGGGAGCGTTCCCGTAACACGCTGATAATAGAGCTCCGGAGGTGATTATGCCGAGTATATGGTCAAATGAATTATTTGAATTTGCATTTTTTCCTGTGAGGGATGAGAATTTGGGTCGTCTTGCTGAATTAGCAGAAGATGAGGATTGGGTATATCATAATACTGCATTCGAACATCCCTTCCCCATTTTATATAATTACCTTCGCTACACTTATAAACGTCTTACAGAAGAAGACAAAATAGCTTTATCAGGAGATGGTCAATTTACCTGTTTTAATGTTGGATTGGCTACAAAAAATCAAGAAGCTATTTTTGCTCTTTTCGAAGCAAACAGACAAGAAGGAAGACAACCTTGGTTTTTTAAAGATTGGTGTCCTAAGGGATATCGTGAATTGAACAGATTTGATTTCTTGCCAAATATGGCGCATTATTTTGATGATCCCAGTTGTTTGGTTTTGAATATGCAAAAAGATATAAGAGTGAACATAGAACATATTATCGAAGCTAATAAAGAACGCTTTCCTCCTCCCTACAATAGTATGGATAATTATCAGTTGCAAACATTTTTGAAAGGTGCAATTGATAATGCAAAAGAACGTACGCGTAGAAGTTATAAGACAGCCATTCCACAATATTACAATGGGGAAGTGCAGCTTTTGTTGCCTCTTTGCTTGAGTTCGCCTTCTAAGGCTGATATGGCATTAGTTATTGAAAAACATGAGGCTTTTTATCGAGCGACAACATGTCTTAGTTTAGACATGGCTTATAATAATGCACGACAGATTTCACGGCCTGACAGAGATTGGCTTCAGCCTTAAACTAAAATAAGCCCTAAGATTGGAAAGATAAGGCAGACCGGGGACGTTCCCTGAGGTGCCAGGCTAAGGCATTGTAAATATTGAGGCAATAAATAGTTGTGACGTGTCTTTCAAAACAGGGTGTCCCTTTGGGGAACGTCCCAGTTAACGATTAATCGGAGCTGAAAGGAGAAAAAATGGCTAAACCTAAGATCAAATTGGAGTGGGGAGAATATCACAAGTATTTAAAAGCCAATGTTGATACGGTAATAGCAGAAGAAAAGAAAGCTGGAGTTTATAAACTTTCTTTAGAGCTAGAAAACGGAAACGTTGAGCCGTTCTACGTTGGGCAAACAGACGATCTTAAGAAAAGACTAAATGAGCATCTTTTGGATAGCGAACAAAATGAATGTATTAAGAAGAAATTAAATAGTAAAATTTGCTATTTTAAGTTTGCTTTCTTATCGAGAAAGGAAGAGAGGGATGGAGCTGAAAAAGCGCTTTACGAATATTATACTCCAGTCTGCAACGATAAGGATGCCATTCCTTCTGAGCCTGATATAGAGATTAATCCTAACTAAAATGTAAACTCCAATAAATAAAAGGGACGGTTTTATCCTTAAATAAGGTGTCCCTTTGGGAAACGTCCCAGAATAATCCAATTTTGAATAAAGCAAAGAATATGAAAGTTGAGAAATGGCTCCATATAAGTGAAATGGGCGGGGATCCTTGGATATTGCCAATTTATACGGCTCTTAATGATGCTATTGATCAAGGAAAGCTAGCACAGCCATCAAAAGAATTTAATGAATTAGGATTATACATTTCAATAAGATTAAATATGCTCCCGCGGATTATAAATAGAATAAATAAAGAATTTGGGTTATTACTTAAGAATACGGAATTGACTGAAGAAAGTTATGTCTATACTAAGGATAAAGAAGGTTCTGCTTTAGAAATAGATAATGATCTTAAGTATCATCTATTGATTGATATAGACTCATTTATATTTGAATTAAATTCTTGTTGTGATTTAATGCTAGATTTCTTGTTTCAAACCTATATTCTTATTGGCAGGAAGATAGAACGAGAAGAAATAGGAAGAGAGTTAAGAAAGATTATAGAAAAAGAAGGATCTAATGCTGATTGGTTCATAGAACTCGATACTCATAGAAATACTTTAATTCATAAAATCGCACCATATATAGCTATTGATATATCCAATGGTTTGCAATTTGCTGATTTGATAATCATGAAAGAGAATCTCAAGCTGTTCGATGATCAAAAAAAGTTTATTAGATTATCCGACTTAGATAGAATTGTTCATGGATTTCTAAATGCTAGAGTTATTCTCCAAAGTCATTTGATTGAGGATATTAAAAAATTAAACAATAAATAATGTCGGTTCTATTATCAACAGGGTGCCCCTTTGGGGAACGTCCCCGTAAGCTATGCTCGTACTCGCTAGGAGGTAAGAATGTGGCCTTATGATTATTTTAACCAATATAGCGGACTTATAAATGAATTTGAGGTAGAAGGCGATGTTGACTTGGAGAAAAGCCATAAGGAGTTGGGGGGAAAGATTAGGAAAATTTTTGTTGCTATGTGGTTTGGAGGAGAAAAGGAAGAAAGGAAAGAAAACGTATATAAGGATTTTATAAAAAAAGTGGCAGAAAGCATAAACGATCCTAAAATAGAAATCAACGCTCGAGATGAAGGAAGAATAGAAGATTCGTTATGTTATAGACTGCAAACAACTATAGGAGGGGACAAAAAAGGTGATATTAAATTTGACATATTAGGTAAGATTATCGAGGCGACATTAGTTATTTGTGATGTTACGCCAATGAATAAAGAAAAACTAGAAAAAAAAGAAGATAAGGATGCTATTTTTAATGCTAATGTTGTGGCTGAGCTCGGAATAGCTTTAGCGTGGAAAACTCCCGAACAAGTTATAATTATATCTGATAAAATAAAAGATTTTTCTTTAGCTAATTTGCTACCTTTCAATTTAAAAGGATATTTTGTTGAGGAAATTGATTTTGCGAATATCTCAAGCCGAGAACAGATACTCAAGACAATTATAGAAGACCGCTTTAAAGAAATAAAAAGTGAAAAACAACTTATTATAAAAAACATTCAGTCTAGATTAGATAGAAAATCTTTAGATATACTAAGCACAAATCGAGGTTTGCCTTTTAGTTTAAAAGAAAGCATATTAATTGTACTAAATAAAGATATAATCGAGCCTGCTTTATCAGCACAAATAGCAGTTCGTAATCTTCTGGAATTAGGGTTAATAAGGTCAATCATATTCCCTCAAAAAGAAAATAAACCTAGTAATGACTCGGTATATTACTTTACTGAATTAGGAAGATTTTTTCTAAAAAAGGGACTACGAATTGAAAACTTATTTCCTAGTGTTATAGCAGATTTATTATTAATTGGTTTCTGGGAAAGTTACGAAGATTTCTCTAAGAAGAAGAAAGATTTTGAAGAACTTTATAAGATAACATGGGTAGAAGCAAGAGATCTACTAGGAGAATTATTAAAAGTTGCTCTTGAAGAACAAAGAACAAAAATTATCAAATATAATGATCGAGAAGAAATAGACATAATTGCGACCTTCAATTTTTATACAAAAGAAAAAGAATTTGAATTAATTATGGATAAGATAGTAATGCCCTGGCTAAAGAAAATTAAATTTAGTCGAATAAAATAATTAAAGGGAAGGTGAGATAGAGGGCGTTTGCTAAGGCGATAGTGGCATCGAAGTTTGTAGCGGGTGGCGAGGCATGTTTTGAGCAGGGCCTCGGAAGTCTCGAGCGGGCAAGGTTCACCCTAATTTTACAAGTCGGTGAGAGCGAGGGGCTGAAGCGTCCCTGCGAGAAATATGCCTCGACAGGACCCGCTACCTCGATATATTTATCTTGACAGGCAATGTGGTTTGGGATAGCATAAATAGGTCGAAATTGCTCTTTGGGTAATTCGAGTAAACAGTTGTTCAGGATTAGGGAAGGTTGTGTAAATCAACCGCAGTCCCGCTGCTGTAAGGAGGGACGAAATTCCGCAATAAGCCACTGCCGATAATTTCGGTGGGAAGGTGCGGAAGAGTAGTGTGATCTCCGAAGTCAGAAGACCTCATCTTGAGTGCAAGTCCGAATTATTAACCTCAGCCCGAGGACAGGCTGGAAGGGAAAGAATCAGGGATGACCCTTATTGCTGCTAGTGTGTGTGGCAGGCGATAGGGGTCTTTGTATTTTATGGGTAAAAATATTCTGATAAGTTGCTTGGTTCTGATTTTCAGTCTTGGCGTCTGCCGGGCAGAAAGCCGCAAGCCAAAGTATATCTCCCTTGCGCCTTCGACAACTGAAATTCTCTTTGCCCTTGGCCTTGGTGACGATATTGTCGGTGTAAGTTCTTATTGCGATTATCCGCCTGAGGCAAAAGAAAAAGAAAAAGTCGGAACATTCATCCAGCCTAATATTGAGAAAATCGTTTTCCTTAAGCCGGATTATATCTTCTGCACCGGCCTTAAACAAGCGCCGGCAGTATCAGCTCTGAAGCGCCTTGGCTTAAAAGTATATGTTTCTGATCCCTCAAGCATATCAGAACTGCTTTCTTCAATTAATGATATCGGTGATATAATTGGTAAAACTAAAGAAGCAGAGAGTTTAACTAGCAACATGCAGAGGCAGATTGAGGAGATAAGCTCAAAAGTCAGCTTAGTGCCGACTGCAAAAAGGACGAAAGTGTTTATTGAAATATGGCATGACCCGCTGACCACAGCCGGAAAAGGCTCATTTGTCGATGGGCTGTTTACTCTGGCGGGGGGTGTCAATATAGCAAATGACACAAAAAGCGCTTACAGTATTTTTAGCCCGGAAGAGGTGATCAAGCGTGATCCTGATTGCATCATTATCACCTATATGGATAAGAGGAATGCTTTAGATTCAATGAAAAAACGCTTTGGTTGGTCAGGTATAGCCGCTGTCAAAAACAACCGGGTCTACGACGATATTGATTCTAATCTATTATTACGTCCGGGCCCGCGCATAGTTGAAGGCTTAAAAGAAATCCAAAAGAGGTTGTATCCATAAAATTATGAAGAGCAAGTTTCTGTTGTTATTCCTGATACTGATTTTAGCTGTATTACTGGGAATTATTAAAGGTTCGGTCAATATTCCACTCGGAGAATTATTCTTAAAGGTTAATCAGCCGATTTTAATGCTTAGGGTATTTAGGATTATCGTCGGGATTATCGCCGGGATGGGCCTTGCGGTTTCAGGGATAGTACTGCAGGCGATATTGCGTAACTGCCTTGCTGAGCCGTATCTTTTAGGCACCTCCAGCGGCGCCGGCTTGGGAGCGGTTTTAGCGATAGTCATGGGGATTGCAGGAGTCTACCTGCCTTTGATGGCGTTTATCGGCGCTATTTTAAGCGTTGTGCTGGTCTATAACCTCGCAAGGGAGAATAACAAGATCCCTGAGCAGTCGCTGATACTTTCCGGAGTGATAGTATCGGTAGCGCTTTCAGCCATAATCATCTTTTTGATTTCCATTTCACCGACTGAGGCGCTCCACGGCGTGGCCTGGTGGCTGTGGGGAAGCCTGCAGGTGTATGATTTTAAGCTCCTGGGAATAGTTTCTTTTATAGTTTTGGCAGGTGTAGCGGTGATCTATGTATTCTCGCAGGATTTAAACGCTATAAGTATAGGCGAGGAAGAAGCGCTCCATTTAGGCGTCAACATAGAAACCATCAAAAGAGTCCTGATAATCGTGACTTCTTTGATCACGGCAAGTGTGGTCTGCATCTGCGGCATAATCGGTTTTGTGGGCCTGATGATCCCGCATATGATGCGCTTGGTGGTAGGGCCAAATCACAAGGTTTTGATCCCCGCGACATGCCTGGCTGCAGGGATATTTATGGTAGTTTGCGATACTTTGTCACGCACGCTTTTTCCTCCGCTTGAAATACCTATCGGAGTGATTACTGCTATTTTGGGCGCTCCGGTATTCATATTCTTGCTAAAGCGCAGGCAGAAAGTTAGGTAAATTAAAGTAAACCGAAGTAAAAGAAGGTAAATAAAAGTAAAGTAAATCAAGGTAAATAGAGGTAAATTAAAGTAAATGAGCGCATTATTAAAAGTAGAAAATCTTTTTGGCGGATATCACAGGGAAACGGTGATCAAGGGCATCTCGCTTGAAATCCAAAAAGGTGATTTTATCGGCATCATCGGCCCGAATGGCTCCGGAAAGACCACGTTGTTACGCCTGATGAGCCGGGTGTTGGCTCCGCAGAAAGGTAATATTTATCTGGAAAGAGAAGATATCAGTGCTATGAGCCTTAAGGAGTTCTGCCAGGAAGTGGCTTTTGTGGCGCAGGATACGGCGATCAATTTTTCTTTCAGCGTATTAGAGATAGCGCTGATGGGAAGGATACCCCACCTGAAAAGGCTGCAGCTTGAGACCAAGCACGATATGGATATAGTGGAAAGTGCTTTGAGCATGACAGATGTCTTGCAGCTGAAAGAAAAAAAGATTGATGAGCTTAGTTCAGGGGAGCGGCAGAGGGTGGTGATTGCCAAGGCATTGGCTCAGGAGCCGGTTTTGTTATATTTGGATGAGCCGACATCTCACCTGGATATCGGACATCAGATACAGGTGCTGGACCTGCTTAAGAAGCTTAACCGCTCAAGCAATCTTACCATAGCCATGGTCCTGCATGACCTGAATTTAGCCAGTGAATATTGTAACCGTATTGTTTTATTGAATGAGGGAAAGGTGTTTAAGGAAGGCTCGCCTCGAGAAGTTCTTACTTATCAGAATATTGAAGCTGTTTATAAGACAGTGGTGGTGGTAAATGATAATCCGGTCAGTTCCAAGCCCTTTGTGCTTCTGGTGCCGGGAGAGAAGTGATGCCCACAAAATTGATCTTGATCAGGCACGGCGAAACCGACTTTAACCGCAAGAAAAGATATTCCGGTTTCAAGGATATCCCGCTAAATCTAAAAGGCAGGCGTCAGGTCGGAAAATTGCATAAGAGGTTAAAGTTTGATGAGGTGCACAAGATTTACGCAAGCGACAGGAGCCGGGCCATACAATCAGCTGGAATAATCTTTAAGGGCAGAATAATAGAATTACTTCCCGGATTGCGGGAGATTCATTTTGGCGTATTTGAAGGCCTGACCTATAAAGAGATCATGAAAAAATATCCCGTGGTGTATAAGAAATGGCTAAAGGACCCTTTTGGGGTGAAGATACCGGGAGGAGAAAGCCTGACGGAATTCAGGAAAAGGGTAATAAGGGAATTAAAAAATATCATTGCTAAGAATAAAAATCAGACAGTCGCGGTGGTCTGCCATGGCGGGCCTATCAGCATATTCGTAAATCATATATTAAGGTCTAAGGATTTCTGGAAATACATCCCGAAATCCGCAAGCTTAAGTATTATCGAGCACAGAAATGGCAAGTCAAAGATCAGGTCGCTAAACGATACTTTGCATCTGGAGTGAGGATTAATATGGGAAAGATAACCTTTATTCTAGGAGGGGCAAGAAGCGGGAAAAGCACTTATGCCCTGGAGTTGGCGAAGAAGCATAAGGATGTCGCCTTTATCGCTACCTGTCAGGCGCTGGATAGAGAAATGAAAAAGCGCATAAAGCTGCATAAGGAATCAAGGCCAAGGCACTGGGAGACATTTGAGGAAACAAAGGATGTAGCCGGGATGCTTGCGGGCATGGACAATAAGTTTGATTGCATTGTCATAGATTGCCTGACACTGTTAGTTTCAAACCTGCTT
>CAYHBB010000029.1:0-6041 GCA_964354795.1 uncultured Planctomycetales bacterium
CTCGGACGCCCCGCTCAAAGCGACCCTCGTCACCCTTGGCTGAAAGCTTCAGTTGGCGGGAGGCTTGGCTTGGTTTCGAGCAGGGCATGGAAGCCCCGAGCGGGCATGGTTGCCCCTCATTTTACATATAGGGCAGAGCGAGGGGCTGGAAATGAGCGCAGGTGCGGCACGCTGGGCCGCACCAAGCGTCCCTGCGAGAAACAAGACAAGCCTCCCGCCATGAGTGCAAGGTAGATACTAAAGAAAGATTGACACGGTGACGCGAGGGAGTAGAATTAAGTAAAATAGTGGGAATAAAAGAGCGGTACGGTGCGTCTAATAGGTGAAAGGGCCAGGCCCTTTCTTATAGGATAGAAAGGCCTGCCCATGTGGGCTAATATGGACCAAGATCTGGAGCTGATAGAGCGGTTTAAGAATGGCGACCTGGGAGGCTTTGAGATGCTGGTCAAGAAATACCAGAATATGACGGTTAATTTAGCTTGCGGCTTGGTCGGCAACCAGCACGATGCGGATGACGTGGCGCAGGAAGCTTTCCTTAAGGTTTATCACAATATTGACAGCTTCCGCGCCGAGTCAAAGTTCTCCAGCTGGCTGTATCGCGTTACTGTTAACTGCGCCTATGATCATCTGCGCAAGCATAAGCAGAAAGCTGTTTCCATAGATAGTTTCGAGAATTTTGATATCCCTGATACCAAAGAGTCGGGGGATATTTTGGCAAAAGAACTGGTGCAGGCAGCCTTGCAGAAGGTGCCTTACGAATATAGAAGCGCCTTGGTGTTAAAAGAAATCGAAGGCTTGTCTTATCTGGAGATTGCTGAAGCTTTAAAGATAAGTATTGGCACGGTGGAATCAAGGATATTCCGCGGCCGCTCAATGTTAAAAGACATCCTCACCAAGAAAGGGGTGTTGAAAAATGAAATGTAATCATCTTAATTTATTAAACCGTTATGCTGATAATGAGCTAACCATTTCTGATAGGGAATCTTCCCAGAAGCATCTTAAAGAATGTCCTGTGTGCGCCAAAGAGCTGCAAGTAATTTTAAGCATGAAGCATGGTATCAGTAGCAATAAAATTCAGACTAATCCGGAATTCTTCTGGCAGCAGCTAAAAGCGCGTATCGCGCAGGAAAATAGGGGTGAGGCGTCGGAGGCGGTTTTTGATTTCGGGGGTTGGGCCAGGCGCCTTATTCCTGTTCCTATAGCAGTCGGTATTATTGCGGTAGCGATATTGAATATGATTCCGGATAATAGTAATCCGGTTGATGACTATGTATTTGGAAGTGGTAACGGTTCAGTCATAGAGCTGATTGAGCAACCCGGGAGTCAGTCAGTGCTAGGCGGCTAAGTGAGACCACAATTTATGGAGCCCAATGAATGGGCGACATAAATTGTTTGGTCGAACTTATCCCGAAGCATGCGTCAAAAATATCGAAGAGATTTTTGACGAGGTTATGCGAGGGATAGATAAAAATGGAGGCTAGTATGAAAAAGACAATTATCTATGCGGTGGTTCTGGTGGTGGTGTCATTAGCAGTGGGTGTTGTTGTAGGTTCTTTGGCTGAGCGTAGAAATGGCCATGCAAGGCGCAAGCATTTCATCGAAGGAATGCGCGACAGGATAAAGGACCGCAGGGAAAAGCGGCCGGAGAAAGTCGAAGCAGTATTGTTTAACCGGCTTACGCGTCAACTTAGCCTGACGCAGGACCAGCAGGTAAAGGTAAAGGCGATCCTCGATGATGCGCGTAAAAGTGTCGAGTCATTCAGGGAAGGCGCGTACAAGAAAATGGCGGATATTCGCGAAGAGACCAATGTTAAAATCCAGGGTCTTTTGACCGCGGATCAAAAAGATAAATTCACCAAGATCATTTCTGATCTAAAAGAACGTCAGGGTAAGGGGAAATGCCCTAGGCCGGGGGGTAGGGATTTTGAGGATCCGCGTCCTCCAGAAGGACCGGGTATGTAAGTAAGGTTTCAAGATAAAGAGTTTAGTAAAGGGGGCTTATAATAAGCCCCTTTTTTGTTTTAGAAAGAAACACACCGGCCTTTCCTATAAGGCCGGGTGTATTTATCCATCCAGAATAAATAATCATAAGTTTATGTGCCTCAGTTAGTTATATAAAGCGTCTTCCCGTAAGCTTAGCATACTAACACATCATTTAATACACCCTTTCATTAATAGCTACTTATATGTCAAAGAATGTTAAGATTTTCCTTGACAAAATTTTACTATTTTTCTATAATGTGCTCACTATGGCAAATGAAGTATTAGGATTGATGACTATCGAAGATCTGGCGGATTATCTGAAAGTCACCCGCCGGACTATCTATGAATGGTTGAAGACCAATAAGATTCCCGCGATTAAACTTGTGGGCCAGTGGCGTTTTAAAAGAGACAAGATCGACGCCTGGCTTGAGAACAGATCACTTCATTAATACACCTGGCTTTATGTGATAAGCCAGTGTTTCATTCTCTATGAATACACCTGGCTTTATAGGTTAAGCCAGTGTTTCGTTCTCTACGAAAGGAGAAAATTATGTATTTTAAAAGACTCGAGTTACACGGATTTAAATCTTTCGCGGATAAAACCGTCCTTGATTTTGAGCCCGGCATCACCGCGGTGGTCGGGACCAACGGCTGCGGAAAATCAAATATCTTTGATTCTATCCGCTGGGTATTGGGCGAGCAGTCAGCAAAGAGCCTGCGCGGCTCGGAGATGCAGGATATCATCTTTAACGGAACGGATAATCGTGAATCTGTCGGGATGTCCGAAGTCACTCTTACTTTTGATAACAAAAACCGTTTTTTTAATTTCGATAATGATGAGATGGATATTACTCGCAGGCTTTTCCGTTCAGGAGAGAGCGAGTATCTGCTGAATAAATCCACAGTCCGCCTAAAGGATATCCTGGATATATTGCTAGGCACGGGAGTGGGCGCTGAGAGTTATTCTATTGTGGCGCAAGGGAAAATCGACCTGGTATTAAGCTCGAAGCCGGAAGACCGCAGGATCGTTTTTGATGAGGCATCCGGCATCACCAAGTATAAGGCCCAGAAGCGCGAAACGATGCGTAAGCTTGAGGACACCGACCAGAATCTTCTGCGAGTTAACGATATCGTCATCGAAGTAAAGCGTCAGATCGGCAGTCTTGAGCGCCAGGCGAATAAGGCCCGTAAATATAAAGAGGTATTCGAGGAGCTAAAAACAAAAGAAATTAAATTAGCTATTGTGGACAAGATTGAGCTGGTCAGGCAAAAGGATGAGATCATCGCTCAGTTAAAAGACTTTGAGACAAAAGAAAGCGAGTTGCTTGCTTGCGTGCGGGAGCAGGAAGCGCGCATCAACAACCGCCAGATGGAATTAAAGGGCTTGGAAGATAATATGATGGCGGCTAAGACCGAATTGATGAATCTGGAAAATCAGATCATCAGGAATAATGAGCGTATCAGTTTTAACAATGAGAAGTCGCACGAGCTTGCCGCTCAAGGGGATTATCTTGAGGTTCAGATCGTTCAGGCCAGAGAAAAGCTCATTGTTGATGAAGATAAATATAATCAGGTAAAATCTGAATTTGACGCGCTCTCCAAGACCATTGAAGAAAAAAATTCCTCACTCGGCGAAAAGCAGATCCAGATCAATATACTGGAGGCTTCCATAAAACAGTCGCTGGACACTATCTCAGAATCTAAGAAAAAGATCATGGACCTGGTGTCAAGAATCGCACATGCCAAGAATGAGTTATCGGATTTTAACTCAAAGATGCATACGTTTCAATCCCGCAAAAAAAGGCTGGATATCGAAAAAGCTAAGGTTTATGAAGACAGGGTGATCACTGAGGATAACCTGAATAATATTATCAGGGAGGCCGAGGCTGTAAAGAAGGTGGTGGATGATATCAATTCCAAGATCTGCGGGCTAAAGTGTGATCTTGAGCGCGAGAGTATGTCTTTAAGCCAGATAATTGAAAGTATCACCAATGCGGAAAAAGAGAAGTTCACCTTAGAATCGCATAAGGAGTTTCTGGATAAGCTGCGCACCAAGTACGAGGATATCGGCGAGTCTATGAACGCGGTGATATACTTGGATAAGATGCCTACGGAAAATGTTTCTGGGCTGGTGATCAAGGTCAGGGATAGCCAGAATCTTAGTGATGAGGATAAGTCTTATTTTGATCCGGCGGCATTCAAGGTCACCGGAGAAGCCAAGCCTATTGAGCTGGATACCAAGAATATCGAAGAAAAGATCGCTCACTTAGAGGAAGTACTTGTAGCCTTGCGTAATGACAAGATGGCAAAAGAATCAGGCATAGGGGAGTTGAATAATTTTGTGGCCCTGTCCCAGAAAGATCTGCGCGAGCAGGAAATCTCACTGGCCAATAAAGAGACTTCCCGGGATACAGTCCTTGAGCAGTTTAACCGTATCAAGGAAGAGGAAGACCTGATCGTTTTGGAATTAAATGACGTGCATAGAGAGGTTTCGGCCATTGAGGGTAATATCTCGACCATGCAGACAGAGCTCGGACAGTTGAATAATGAGCATCGGCTTACCGAAGACTTGATCGCGCAGGAAGAGGAGCACATATCAATCAACAGCAAATCCCGCGAGCAGGTGCTGGTGGTGATCACCCAGTTTAAGACTGAGCTTGAGTCTTTGAATAAGCGCATTGTCTCTGACGAATCTACACTCAAGCTGCTTGAAGATACCTTTACTCAGGATAAAGAGACCTTGGCTAATATTTCCAAGCAGATCGAAGAGAGCTCCTCTAGAAAAGAATGCATGGAGCGCGAAACTGAGGAGTGTAAGGTCAGGATCGCTGCTTTAGAGCAGGATAAGCACGGAAAGGTAGCGGTTTTGCAGGAAGCAGAGAAGAAATACGAGGAAGTCTCTGCCGGAGCAAGCGATGTGATCTCACGGATCGAGGCGGACAGGCGCGCGCTTGATGAGATTAAGAACTCGCTGCACGAGCTCCAGATGCACGATAAAGATGTAGAATATAAATACGCTACCATGAAAGAGCGTATGCTTCAGGCCTATAAGTTGGACTTGGATACAGCCGAAGACCCGGCAGAAGAGATCGATACTAATGCCGTTTCTCAGGAGATAGCTGAATTAAAACGCAGGCTTGATTCTTACGGCAGCGTGAACATGGTGGCTATCGAAGAGTATGATGAGTTGAAGCAGCGCTATGATTTTCTCATCCAGCAGCAGACTGACCTGGTCAATGCCAAGGAGGCTTTGCATCAGGCAATTTTAAAGATCAACCGCACCACCAAACAGATGTTCCTTGAAACTTTTGAAAAGGTGCGTGTAGAGTATAAGAATTATTTCAGGCTGCTTTTTAACGGTGGAGACGCTCAGCTATTCCTGACTGACGAGAATGATCCTTTAGAGTCAGGTATCGAGATCATTTGCCGGCCTCCGGGCAAGAAGCTGCAGAATGTATTGCTGCTCTCGGGTGGAGAAAAGGCTATGGCAGCAATCGCCCTGATATTCGCGATATTTAAAGTCAAGCCGTCGCCATTCTGTATCCTTGATGAAATCGACGCAGCACTCGATGAGGCCAATGTCGACCGTTTCGGGAGGATGCTCGCGGAGTTTGCCAAGGGATCGCAATTTATCGTCATCACGCATAATAAAAAGACTATCGCCAATGCCGACGTGATGTACGGTATCACCATGGAGCAGTCAGGGGTCTCTAAGATCGTCTCAGTAAAGTTCGGGGAAAGAAAGGCGGAAGAGGTAAAAGAGCCGGAGGCAGTGGCAGAGCCGGTTTAAATTGCGCAGCAGGTAGAGTTTTTGCCTTTGTGTTTGGCTTCGTAGAGGGCTTTGTCTGAGGAGGCGATCAACTCAGAGGGGGAAGAGCCATTTTCGGGGAAACTTGCCAGGCCGATACTTACGGTCAATTGTTTTGAGGGCAGGATATCTTCGTGGCTGAAAGGGCTCATTTTTATAGTCTCACGCAGGCGTTCCGCGATCAGGAACGCCTCTTTTTTTTCTGTCTGGGGCAGGATCATCATAAATTCCTCGCCGCCATACCTGCAGA
>CAYHBB010000030.1:0-9514 GCA_964354795.1 uncultured Planctomycetales bacterium
GAGCGGTTTGAGCAGGGCAGAAATTTCGCCAATAAGATATGGAATGCCTCGCGCTTCATCCTGATGAACCTTGACTCGGAACAAATCAAGGTAGACCTTTGTCAGTACTCTAAAGATACTGAACTTAGCCTGATCAACCGCTGGATATTAAGCAGGCTCTATTCTACGCTTAAGGAAGTCTCCGGCAACCTGGAGGCCTACCGGTTTAACGAGGCAGCCAACCTTCTGTACAGCTTTTTCTGGCATGAATTCTGCGACTGGTACCTGGAAATGATCAAGCCTGAGATCAAAAAGCCCGAGAATCAGGTTGTTATGTATAAGGTGCTGGAAAAGTACCTGCGCTCCATACATCCTTTCATGCCTTTTATCAGCGAGGAAATCTGGCAAATCCTGCCGCACGAAGGCGAATCCATCATGACCAGCTCCTACCCACACATCCAACAGCAGCTCATCGACAAAAAATCCGAAGAGAAGATGAGCTTTATCTTTGAGATCATCACCTCTATCCGCAATATGCGCCAGGACCTGGATATCCCGGTCACCACAAAGATCGACTGCGTCATCGCAACAGCCAACAAGGCCCATCTAGAACTCGCCACCCAACTTACCCCGCTGATCAAGAGCCTGGCAAGGGTAGAGGAGATCTCCGTAAAAGAAAAATACGTACATTTACGCTCCAGTATCACCAGCCTGATCAAGAACGCGCATGTAACAGTGCCTCTTGAGGGCCTGATCGATATAGATATAGAATTAGCTAAAATCGACTCTAGGATCATGCAAACAGAAAAGGAGATAGGCAATAAGGAGAAAATGCTCTCCAATAAGGAATTCCTGAAAAAAGCGCCGGATGAGATCGTCGGAAATGCAAAGGCGAGACTCGCAGAGCTTAGCGAAGCTCTCAAAAAACTAAAGGCGGTGAAAGATGGACTCAGGTAAATATTTTCTCTCTGAGAAGGAGCCGGCGCTTGACCCGGCGAAGCTGGAGCACATCATCAAACATGCGCTGATCGAGGACATCGGAAAAGGCGACATCACCACGACCCTGACTATCCCACAGAACAAAGAGATCAAGGCGGTGATAATATCTAAGGAAAACTGCATTGTCTGCGGGATACCGGCTGCGCAAAAGGCGTTTGAACTCGTGGATATCGAGATAAAATTTATCCCCTGTATAAAAGACGGACATGCGGTGAAAAAAGGCACGGTCATCGCAAAACTTTCCGGAAAAGCCCGGAGCGTCCTGTCTGCGGAGCGCGTGGCGCTTAACCTTCTGACCATGCTTTCAGGCATCGCCACAAAGACCCGCGAATACGTCAAGCATATCGACCCCTATAAAGCTAAGATCACCGATACCCGTAAGACCATGCCGGGCTTAAGAGAGCTGCAGAAATACGCGGTGAGAGTGGGCGGCGGCTACAACCACCGCATGGGCCTGGATGAGATGATCCTGATCAAGGACAACCACCTTAAAGTTACCGAAGGGCTGACCAAGCTTCCCAGCGTACCAAATGGATTCAAAGTAGAAGTAGAGGTGCAGAGCCTCGATGAGTTTAAACACGCCATCTATTTTAAGCCGGATGTGATCATGCTAGACAATATGGAGCTTAAGGATATCAAGAAAGCGGTCAAAATCCGCAACACCACCAAATTTAAGAGCCACCATCTGCCCACAAAGCTGGAAGCAAGCGGAGGGGTGGATTTTAAAAACGTGCGCAAGCTCGCGGCATCCGGAGTGGATATCATATCTATCGGCGCCCTCACTCATACGGTCAAAGCCATTGATATGAGCCTTGAGGTGTTATAATTGCCGGGCTTTAAACTTGTTTCGAAATTTTCTCCCTGCGGCGACCAACCCAGGGCGATCGACGCATTAGAAAAGTCAGTCCTCGCCGGCAACCGCTACCAGACATTATTGGGAGTCACCGGCTCAGGCAAGACTTTCACCCTGGCGAATCTAATCGCCAGGCTTAACCTGCCCACATTAGTAATCTCCCATAACAAGACTCTTGCTGCCCAACTTTATTCGGAATTCAAGGAATTCTTCCCCCGCAACGCGGTTGAGTATTTTGTCAGCTACTACGACTACTACCAACCGGAAGCCTATATACCTTCCACGGACACTTATATAGAAAAAGACGCCTCCATCAATGACCGGCTGGACCGCTTGAGGCTTTCCGCCACCAGCTCGCTGATGTCGCGCAGCGACGTGATCATCGTAGCCTCGGTTTCCTGCATTTACAATCTGGGCTCGCCTGATGATTACCGGGAAATGATGGTCTTCATGGAAAAAGGGCAAGTGATCCCCCGCGATGAGCTGATATTAAGCTTTATCAGGATCCAGTACGAGCGCAATGACTATGAGTTTGTTCGAGGAAGGCTTAGGGTAAGAGGGGATACGCTGGAAATATTTCCAACTTACCAGGAAAAGGCTTTGCGCGTAATCCTGATGCAGGACTCAATCGAGAAAATCCAAGAGTTTGATCCGGTAAGTGGAGAAATAATCAGCGAGTTAGAAAAAATAGCGGTTTATCCGGCCAAGCACTTTATAGTCTCGCAAGACAGAATTGGCGAGGCGATCAAAGACATTCAGGATGAGCTGGATCTCAGGCTTGAGTATCTACGCAAGCAGGGAAAACTTCTGGAAGCCCAGCGACTTGAGTCGCGCACCAAGTACGATTTAGAAATGCTTAAGGAGATCGGCTACTGTCACGGGATAGAGAATTATTCCAGGATACTTTCCGGCAGGCCTGCGGGAGCGCGGCCCTACTGCCTGATCGATTACTTCCCCAAAGACTATCTCACCATCATCGATGAGTCTCACGTGACTATACCCCAGATCCGCGGCATGTACGAAGGGGATAAAGCCAGAAAAAATACTCTTGTGGACTACGGCTTCAGGCTCCCGTCATGCCTGGACAACCGTCCGCTAAAATACGTTGAGTTCGACAGCCTGATCAAACAAGCCGTGTTCGTATCGGCCACGCCCGATGAATACGAGACGGGGCTTAGCAAAGATTTGATCATCGAGCAGATCATCCGGCCAACCGGCCTGGTGGACCCGGAAATAGTCATCCGCCCCACAGAAGGCCAGATCGATGACCTGATACAGGAAATCAAAGCCAGGGCTGCTAATGACGAGCGAACGCTGGTCACCACCCTGACCAAGCGCATGTCCGAAGACTTAACTAATTATTTACAAGAGAGAGGATTGAAGGTAAAATACCTGCATTCTGAAATCGAGACCATCGAGCGCTCAAAACTACTTAGAGACCTGCGACAGGGACACTTTGACTGCCTGGTGGGAATAAATCTCTTACGCGAAGGGCTGGACCTTCCGGAAGTTTCGCTAGTGGCCATACTGGACGCGGATAAAGAAGGGTTTCTTCGCTGTACAACTTCCCTTATCCAAGTGGCCGGCCGCGCCGCGCGCAATATCAACGGCAAAGTGATAATGTACGCGGACACCCTGACTCACTCGATCAAAAAAGCGGTCTCGGAAAGCAACCGCAGGAGAAAGATCCAGTTTGAGTTTAACCAAAAGAATATGATCACCCCTCGCTCTGTCCAGAAGGCGATAAAAGAGGGTATAGAAGACCTGGCTCGGGCAGATGAATTTGTCCGCGACCTGACCGGCCAGGCTAAAGACGAATTCGAGTTAAACAGGTTCATTGCCGAACTGGAATACGAAATGGAGCTTGCTGCGCGCAACCTTCAGTTTGAAAAAGCGGCAAGCTTGAGAGATAAAATCAAGGAATTAAAAAATGCTACTGGCCGTTGATATAGGTAACACCTTTATTACGCTTGGGGCGTTCCGGGGCAGGCGCTTGGTTAAGCGCGGGATCATGCCCACAAAAAGCAAGAAGCATCTCAAGGGCTTAAAAAATTTTATCTCCGGCAATAAAATAGAAGACGCTATAATCTGCAGCGTTGTCCCACAGGCAACCGTAGCCCTGGCTAAGGACCTACGCAGATTACTAGGCACAGAGCCCTATATAGTAGGTAAAAATATCCGCGTGCCGGTTAAAAACCTCTACCGCAAACCTAAGCAGGTAGGGATGGACCGCCTGGTAAACGCCTATGCCGGGATCAAGCTTTACAAGGCACCGCTCGTAGCGGTTGACTTCGGCACTGCCATTACCTTTGACGTGGTCTCCAAAAAGGGAGAGTATTTAGGCGGAATGATCATCCCGGGTTTAAGAATCTCCCTTGAAGCCCTAGCAGAGCACACAGCGCTCCTGCCGCGCATAAAGCTATCCAGCCCCAAAGAATTTATCGGCAGGGATACCAGAAACAGCATGCTTAGCGGGATCATTTACGGTTTTGCCGCGCTTACCGACGACTTTTCCCAAAACCTCAAGCGCCGCATCGGAAAAAACGCCCGGGTAATCGGCACGGGCGGAAACATCGGGTTGATAAGTAAATACTGCAAGAAAATTGATGTAGTCGACCGGGACATCACTTTAAAAGGCTTAAATCTTATTTATGAGGCTGCAAGGTGCAAAAAATAAAAAGAGCCATATTTATACTGCTGATCCTATCCGCCATGAGCTTTAGCATGGGCTTTGCCGAAGTCAGCAATGAATTCACTCAAAAAATTCTGAATCTAAAGTGGACAGCTTATTCCCCCACACACTGCAACCCTACAAATGAAGATTTCCCTTCAGAGGAAACCATATACACTGACCTGCAGCTTCTTTACCAGGCCGGATTCCGCGGCATAGCCACATACAGCTCCTACAGCACATTCTCCGAGATTCCGCGCATTGCCCGGGAAGTTGGATTCGAAGGCGTGATCATGGGGATATGGGATATCAACAACCGAGAGGAACTGATGAGCGCTGAACTTGCTAACCAGTACGTTGACGGCTACTGCATGGGAAACGAAGGCCTTGATTGCCGCTATAATCTGGAGGAATTGACCAACGCCATTGCCTGCCTTAGGAAATCCACCGGCAAACCGGTGACCACGACCGAGCAGATCTTCGACTATCACAATAAAGATGTCTTTGATATTGGAGATTGGATATTCCCCAATATTCATCCGTTTCTAAGCGAGATCCGAAGCCCGAAAAAAGCCGCCACCTGGATTGAAAGGCACTACTCAATACTTTCAAGACACGCCGGGACAAGACTAATCATCTTTAAAGAAGTGGGCTGGCCCACTCAAGGGGCCAGGGAAGCCACGGCATCCAACCAGAAAGAATTCTTTCTGGCCTTCGAAAAAAAAGGCATCCCGTTCGTTTATTTTGAAGCCTTTGACCAGTACTGGAAAAGAGACCTTCCGGTTGAGCCATACTGGGGCTTGTTTGACAAAAACAGAATAGCCAAAAAATTTATCGCTCCGGCTTTATAATGAAAGGACCTCCAATGAAATCCGCTATTGTTCCCATAGCACTACTTATTATTGCCTTTTCAGTGAACCCGCTAAAAGCGCAGGATACACCCCTAACTCCAACAGTACTTGAGCTCAAAGAACAGATAATCGAGCTTCAGAACAAAGGTTTACTCGGCATAAAAAACTTCCTGCCATGCTCGCAGATATCCACCCTCGGCTCATACACGCCCCTCACCGAAGCTAAGTTCAAACAGAACGAGACTCTTTATGTGTATTTTGAGCCGGTCAACTTTACCACTTCTAAAACGCATGGAATTTACGAAATCTGGCTTACCGAAGACATCCTTATCCTAAACGATAAAGGAGAGACCCTGATGGAAAAACCCGGAATAATGGAGAACCATTACACATCGGCTTCCCCCATCCTGGACATCTATTTCAATAACCATGTAGAGTTCGACAGTGTGCCCGCCGGAAAATACATCTTTAAAGTGATCCTCTACGACAAGCTCAAAAACACCTCTGTCAGCGAAAGCCTCCCCTTTGAAGTGGTTAAAGAACAAAAGCCCACGGAAAAACAAGAATAAAATTTACTTGACAAATTTCAGTTTATCTTTATAATTAGCACTCTGTAGGTGGGAGTGCTAATTTATCTACCCAAATTAACATGGAGGTGTTACAGATGAACATGCAACCATTGGGAGATCGCGTCGTAGTTCAACCCTTAGAAGCTGAAAGCAAGACCAAGGGCGGGATACTTTTGCCGGATACCGCGAAAGAGAAACCGCAAGAGGGCAAAATCGTGGCTGTAGGAAAAGGCAAGGTGCTGGATAGCGGCACAATCCAGGCAATGGAAGTCAAAGTCGGAGACAAAGTCCTGTACGGAAAATATTCGGGCAACGAGATCACCACCAAAGACGGCGATGAGCTCTTGATCATGCGCGAAGAAGATATACTAGCGATAATTAAATAGGTCCCTCGCCTGAACGCTTGTCAATTTCTTTGAAATTGACTGCGCAGGCTCGGGATTAATTCGCCCATACAATTTATGTCGCCCAGAAAGGGCTCCATAAATTGTGGGCTCATTAAAGGAGGGTAACAAGTCATGGCAAAGCAATTATTATTTCAAGATGAAGGCCGCAGAAAGATGCTTAGCGGCGTGGAGCAGCTAGCCCGTGCGGTGAAAGTCACCCTCGGACCCAAGGGCCGCAACGTCGCTTTGGATAAGAAATTCGGCTCACCGACCATCACCAAGGACGGTGTCACCGTAGCCAAGGAAATAGAACTAGAAGACGCTTTTGAAAATATGGGCGCCCAGATGGTCAAGGAAGTGGCGGAAAAGACTTCCGACATCGCAGGCGACGGCACAACTACCGCGACCGTACTTGCCGAATCCATATATCGCGAAGGCTTAAAGAACGTCACTGCCGGAGCTAACCCAATGGCTTTGAAACGCGGGATAGAAAAAGCAGTGGAAAGGGTATTTGAAGAGCTAAAGAAACTTTCCACTCCTATCAAAGATAAAAAGGAAGTGGCTCAGGTAGCTTCCATCGCCGCCAACTGCGACACCGCTATCGGCGACCTGATCGCCGAAGCTATGGACAAGGTCGGCAAAGACGGGGTTATCACCGTTGAAGAAGCCAAGTCAACCGCCACCACCCTTGAAGTCGTAGAGGGCATGCAGTTTGACCAGGGATATCTATCCCCGTACTTCGTAACTGATGCGGAAAGAATGGAAGTCATCCTTGATGACCCGTATATCCTTATCTATGAGAAAAAGATATCCTCTTTAAAGGATATGCTTCCGTTGCTGGAGAAAGTCGCCAGGACAGGAAAGCCGCTGCTGATCATCGCCGAAGAAGTCGAGGGCGAGGCATTGGCCACATTAGTCGTAAACAAGATCCGCGGCACCCTTTCCATCGCCGCAGTCAAGGCTCCCGGCTATGGAGACAGACGCAAAGCTATGCTTGACGATATCGCGGTACTCTCCGGCGGAAAAGCCATCACCGAAGACCTCGGCATCAAGCTTGAAAGCATTGATGTGGATGACCTGGGCCGCGCAAAGAGAGTCAAGATCGACAAAGAAAATACCACTATCGTCGAAGGCGCGGGCAAATCTCAAGGAATCAACGCCAGGATCGCCCAGATCAAGAAACAGATCGAGGACACCGATTCTGACTACGACAAAGAGAAGCTGCAGGAACGCCTGGCGAAGCTTGCCGGCGGCGTAGCGGTTATCAATGTCGGTGCTGCCACCGAAACCGAAATGAAAGAAAAGAAAGCACGCGTGGAAGACGCATTGCACGCCACCCGCGCAGCCGTAGAAGAAGGTATCATCCCCGGCGGCGGAGTAGGGCTTTTACGCACCATCCCGGCTCTTGAGAAGATGAAGCTCGAGGGGGATGAGAAGATCGGCGTAGATATCGTGCGCCGCGCGTTAGAGGAGCCTATCAGACAGCTGGCCAGCAATGCCGGGCTGGAAAGCTCGGTAGTGGTGCAGCGCGTCAAGACCGAAAAGACCAACGTGGGCTTAAACCTCAACACCAACGAGTACGTGGACATGATCGAGGCCGGCATCATTGATCCGACCAAGGTCACCCGTTCTGCCCTGCAGAACGCAGCAAGCATCGCCGCGTTACTCCTGACCACCGAAGCAGTCGTCACCGACAAACCGGAAAAAGATGAGAAGATGCCGGGCATGCCAGGCGGCGGCGGAATGGGTGGCATGGGTGGAATGGGCGGAGGAATGTATTAAACTAGAAGACTAAGAAGTAAGAAATAATGAGGGCGAAGGTTAAAAACTTCGCCCTTTTTATTTCTCTATCCTTATGATAGAATTAACTTATGATATTAACCTTGATAGTATTATCTTTCCTTATTGGCTTTGCCTGCGGCGCTCTGCTTATCCTTAAAAAAAAGCCCAAAGCTCCGACAGACATAGAGTCCTCCCTCAAACGCGCAGTCATCATCCCCCAGGCTTTACCCCCTAAACCCACGGAAACCGAGACCATGCAGAAAGAGCGCGCTACCACTATGGAAAAGAAGATCCTCTACGAAGAGGAGCTTTCTTTGCTTTTTAAGATGGGGCGGGATATCTTCACTAACGTCACCTATGAAAATATTGCCAAGAGCATCGCACAGAGTGCCAATAAAATGATCAACGCCCAGATCTGCACCGTGCTCCTGCAAGACAGAAGAAGCGGAATGCTGGTCCCCTTCTACAGCCACGGAGTAAAAGACGAAATGGTCGCGGCCATGCGCTACAGATTAGGAGAGAGCATCTCCGGCTGGGTCGCGCTGAACAATAAGATGCTAGTTGAGAACGACATCGATAAGAGCCTTTGGATAAAAGGGCAAAATAAGGGCGAGTATTTCCAAAGGACCCTCTTAAGCATGCCCTTATCCACAAAAGAAAAGATCATCGGGGTCTTAAACCTGAGCAATAAAAAATCCGGTGAGCCGTTTACCGAGGAAAATACCGACTTTTTAAAGGGCCTAGTCACTGAGGCATCCATTGCCTTGCAAAACGCCAGCCTTTATGACCAGCTTCAAGAAAGTTACCTTGAATCCATCTCAGCACTTGCCTTTGCGCTGGATGCCCGCGACGCCAATACAAAACAGCATTCGGAAAACGTCACCCGCTACGCCGTAGCCATCGCCGAAGAGATGGGCCTTAAACATTTTCAGGTCGAGCAGATCCGCAAGGCCGGGATGCTGCATGATATAGGTAAAATCGGGATACGCGACGGAGTGCTCTTAAAGCCCATTCGGCTAAGCGACACGGAATATAATGACATAAAACAGCACCCCCTAAAGGGCGAGACCATAGTCAACGCCCTGCCTTTCTTAAAAGAAGAGGCAAAGCTGATCAAGCACCACCATGAAAAATACGACGGAACAGGCTACCCTGACGGGTTGATTGGCCAGGCTATAGAGCTGGGTGCTCGAATACTAGCCGTAGCTGATTCTCTGGACGCCATGATCTCAGACAGGGTTTACCGCAAAGCCTTAGGAGTAAATTTCGCCTGCCAAGAGCTTAAAATAGTAGTTTCTCGAGTTTATGGCAATAGTTAGTTAGATTTAGAGGCAAATTTTGCTCTTTGACATATGCATGGTAGTCTACTTAAGAATCTTTAAGGAGGGCTACCATGATAACCGATTCGTTAAAAATAAGGCTAA
>CAYHBB010000031.1:0-18458 GCA_964354795.1 uncultured Planctomycetales bacterium
CGTATAGATCATTTAAAACTCTATCAGCTGCAAAAGTACCTAAAAAATGAAATTTAGCCTAGTGCACAAAATTTTGTCTTAACTCATTCATAATTATACTTTTAGGTAAATTACGTGCCATAAACTTGAGAAAGCTTCAAATAAATTACTTGATTTTCTTACCAAACAAAGTATAATTTAATTAGATAAATGTTTGGTAAAGGAGAGAGCTATGGGAGTTATAAAAGGGGTATTAAAAGAAGAGCTTGAAAACTCTCTTGATATGCGGAAGCGTTATCAGGAGGAGATAGCCAAAATCAAGGGCTGTCTTGTACGTAAGAAAATCGGCAAGCGATATTACTATTATTTGGCTAAGCGCCAAGGTAAGAAGGTCAAGTTTATCTATAAAGGCCCTATTTCTGATGAGGTAAAACAGGCTTATGCCAAGCAGAGAAAACTGCTAAACAAGTATAAGAAGCTGCTTTTACAGGTTAAGGGCCAGATTAAATTTATAAGGAGAGCGTTGCGTGGAAAAGAAGCAGAATGAGCTTTGTCTTGAAATATTACGCAGATTCAAGCAGGTAGGAATTCTGGATGATTTGATCCTTATCGGGAGCTGGAGCGCTTATTTCTATAACGACTATTTTGCGGATACGGGTTATTTGGATCGGTTGGCTGTAAAAACGAGGGATATTGATTTTCTCGTTGAATACCCTACAAGAATAAGAAAAGAAGTAAACATACCGCTGTTACTTGAGGATTTAGGGTTTATTGTAATTTACAAAGGCGATAAAGGATATATTAAGCTTGAGCATCCGGACCTGCTCCTTGAGTTCCTGGTTCCTGAAAGAGGCAAGGGGACGAACAAGCCGGTGCCCTTGCCGAAGCTGGGGATGAATGCGGTAGCCTTGCGGTTCCTAAGTTTTCTTTCGATGAAGACAATAAAGGTCAAGGTAGAAAACTTTTCACTTACCTTGCCGCATCCTGCGAATTTTGCCCTGCATAAGTTGATCATTTTTCAGAGAAGGTTAAAAGCGGATAAAGCGCTTAAAGATAGGAACACCGCTATTGAGATTCTTAAGGCTTTGCTTCGTAAAGGAGAGTCGAAGATTATTCGCTCTGTATTCTCTGAGATACCTAAAAAGTGGCAGAATAAAGTGATAAAAGGCCTAGATAAGGTCGAAGATAAGATTATTTTAGAGGCGCTTCAAGAATAGTGGGTCAGGGAACTTCGTAATTTGAATAAACTAGGACGTATAAATAGTGCGTTGAACTTCACAATTGGCAGAAAAAGCGAAGTTCGTAGAGAAATTCCATATACAATTCGCTCTTATATACCATGCCTTAATTGCCTTGAAATTCTCCTCTCGATTGCCTATACTATAATTGTATTTCCCTCGTTTTAAGGATAATGCTAAAGAGTTTGAAGTATTTGATCTGGTAAAGAAAAAATTAATTTCTCATGCCTTGCCGGTTAATAAATAGGAGGTTAACAGTGAAAAGGATTGGTTTATTTTTTATTATAGCTTTGCTAGTGTTTGTACAAAATGATGCCTGGGCGCAGCGAGGAGGGGCAACAACTACCCAGCCAGGAGCAGGAACAGCCACGCAGCGAGGAGAAGCTAGGGGAGCTCGGCGACGCGTAACAACCAGTGGAGTAACCGCAGTAAACCAATCTTTGCCAAGTGAACTGTCACCGGCTCCAGCTAAACGATCTTTGACTGATATAAATCTGCTTAAATATGCATTTATAGATTCTAAAACGCGGGTAGTCACTCTGGTGGGGTTTTATGATAAAACCTATGCCACAGGACCGATTCCTTATTACGATCTGCTTAAGGAAGTTCTGGAGAGCCCCTATCCGTACTTTTCGCTTGAGCCAACCCAGGCTACGCGCAGCGCAGTAGATAATCTGCAGGCAAATATAGCTAGCGACACTCAGCGTATGTTCAATGACCGCGCCTATGTCAATGAATGGACGCAGCGGCTTATGTCTTTATTATTGAGAGATCCCCAGCTGCAGCAGGATCATTATCGTTTTGTAAAAAAAGCAGCTGATGCGTTTAAGGTTAGTAACGATGAGGTAATGCAGATACTTTCTCTGACTAATGGTGATTATCCCTCACCCGAGATGCAGGTTATTATGATTAAGGTGCTTAAGGGTATGGGTTATAACAACGTTGCTTTTGCGTTGGAATATGCGGACGGTTCCCGGGAAACCGCAAGAAAAATTTATACTAAGTTTGGCCGCATTAATGAGATTGAGCCTATTTGGGCCAAGTGGGATGCGCGCGAGATCACTGATGCACAAGGCAAGATCGAGATCGCCAGCCGTTTGTATGGAGCGTATTTGCTTGAATTGGGTGTGCCGGCAGCAGAGGTGAGCGCAAAAGAAAATGCTGTGCGTAGCGGCAGCATGACCCTGGATGAATTGGAGAAATTTTATACAGATAAACTCACTGCCTCTATTGTGGATAATATCGGTGTAAAAATGTTTAATGGCGTTACTCTTTCGCAGGCACTGTTGAGCAAATTATACAATGTGCCTTTACCGCAAATGGAGTTGGTGTTCAAAAGTCTGCCTTCTCAGACAAACTTAGCAAAAGTGATGTTTGAGGCAGATTATATGCTTAAGTCGCTAACCGCGCTTCCTGATGTTAAAGAGAAGGTGCCGGGGCATTTGACTAATTTAGAGTATCTTGAAGAAGAGTCCAGAAAGCAAGGCATACGCACTCCCATGGGCGCAGGAGGAGAGGTGCGTAATACGCTTCTTCCCGGTAACGTAAAGATGAGGATTTCTCCTAACGGAAAAGTTGTAGCTTTTGATGATGCTCAGGTAAAAATTGAAAGTGCGCTGCTAAAACCCGTGGGGAATTTGGGCAGCGCCGAAACTCTGGTGCGTAATTCCTTTACCGCATATGGAAATTTCTTAACTGGCCGCTATGATTTATATGCCAGGGCTTATCCGTCACTTCACAGGATGCGCGAGGTGGAAAAACTTATTGCTTTAGCGCGTTGGGCCAAAGCTAATAATTACAAACTTGTCGTGGACAAATCAGAAGGATCTAAGGTGTTGCTTCCTGCAACTGCTAGTGGTTTCTGGAATGCGATTTTCGCCGCAGACCAACAGGAAGTTAGTTTGACCGTGGTCGCTCTTGGCGGAGCAGATTTTAGCCAACAATACGGAGATTCTTGGGCGCAGTCGAAGACTGACCCCGCAATTGAAAATAGCGCTGTTAAACAGCTCGTGGCTAGCACCGCCTTTGCCCAGAAGGCAGTTGAAGAAGCACGGGCAGGAAATTTAGAAAATGCGCGCGATTTAGCGGAAAAAAGCGCGCAGGCAATGACAGGCAATATTGATATATCGCAGCTTCCCGGATTAAAAGATATTCCTGTGTCGCCGGAGCCGGCAATGGCAGCTGCGCTTGACATTGAGGCACAGTCGATAACTGACAAAAGCCTGCGAGCAATGGATGAAGCCAAAGCTATGCGTCAGCAGGCAGACGCCTTACCGGGTAATTCAGCCCAAGAAGCTGTTAAGTTACGCGAGGAGGCAGCAAGGCAAGAGCAAGATGCTCAGGCTGATTTAAAGCGCCTCAATGATGCCATGAATGCAGTGCGGCAGGATCCGGCAAGTATCGGCAATACTGTCACTGCGCTTCGCTCTGGCTCTGGCACGCCATTTTTTGGCGCAGGCGGCAGCAATACAAACATAGGTGTTCCGCAAGCAACTGGCGCGGCTAGCGGGCCAAGTGCTCCGGCTGCTCCCAAACCTGAAGACTGGTCAACGAAATGCTCCAAGTGGATCGCTGAGTTGGACGAAGTCAACAGGCAGATCGCCTCTACACGTGCGGTGCTGCTTAAGTTGAACGCATCGATCCAGTCGGATAGAAAACAGTTTGTGGAATGGGAGAATGCGGCTAGTGATGGCTTCGACAGATGTGTCCGCATGGCCGCTGATACGACAATCGATTTCAGCGCGGGCGCTCTATTAGAAAGATATGAGACTATATACGAGCTGGCGAAGAAACTGCCGAACAAGCCGGAGGCTTTGATCGAAAAGTATCGTTTGCTTGCTTCTCTCGCCAAACGGCTTCAGGAGGCCAAGGCGACCGGTGATTATGCCGGCCTTGCCGCCAGCGAGAACAAGACCGAAGCAGAGATATATGCGACGATGAGGGATGGAATCGGACAGATAATCGGCTTGCTTAGCTTGGACAAGACGGTGCCGGGGATGGCTTGGAAGTACGGCTCTCTTGGGTGGGATATGGCGTACAACCTGAAGGAGTTGCAGCTGGGTTGGAAGAATGTGGGCGTGCTGGAGGCGAACAACGTCAGATACGCTGAAGCGGTGAAGAAACTATCTGCCAGAATGCAGGAGTTAGAGGACCGGGCGAAGAAACTCAGGCAAAAGATCGAGGCTGGCGAACCGGTTGATTTTAGCGCTAAGGCCAGATAGGGCAACCACAAACAATGGACAGCTAAGCGAAATCGATTAATTACGCGATTTCTAGCCCGAAATGACCGGACAAAACGGACATCCTACTTCGCCTTTTGAATAAACTAGGACGTATAAATAGTGCGTTGAACTTCGCAATTTGCCTATACTACGCAATTTGAATAAACTAGGACGTATAAATAGTGCGCTGAATTTCGCAATTGGGCGTAATTGCGAAGTTAAAATGCCTTAAGATCAGTTTTTAGGGTGAATTTAGAGGCTATTGATCAAACTTGACAACCGGATTAATTGTGCTATATTCAATTCAATAAGCTTAATCTCTTTTGGGTACTGTTTAAAACCTGAAAAGATAGCGGGGAACCCAAGAATCTGATCATCTGATGATCTTGGGGCGAATATCTAGCAATATCAGATTAGGGTTACTCGACCCGAGCCCGACAGCTAACCTCGTAGGCCAGCAGAGAGAACACACCAGAGAAGTTGCGTTCTCTGGTTTTTATTTTGCCGCAGAAGGCGGCACACCAAACAATCATTTATGTTTGGGTGTTTTAAGGAGCGTGCAATGGATATTCTTTTTGTAGTTATAATAATAAGCTTAGCCATAACTTCTTTTGCGTTTATTATCCTTTGTAGTAGGGTATAGGAGGTATATCGCATGCCAGTTATTTATTGGGTAGGTGCTATTATTTCTTTGTTTTTACTTATTTATCTTTTGGTAGCACTTCTGAAACCGGAGATTTTTTCGTGAATTTGAACAATTTTATTCAAATATCTGTTTACTTAGCGGCATTGCTTATTTTAGTTAAGCCGTTGGGCATTTATATGGCGCGCGTTTATGAAGGCAAACCTAGCGGTTTAAATGTTTGGTTTGGCTGGCTGGAGAAGCTAATCTACCGGTTTATAGGAACTAATCCTGAGAAGGGGATGTCCTGGAAAGCTTATGCAGTAGCAGTGATGTTGTTTAATATAATAGGTATAATTATAGTATATGCTATTCAGCGTCTTCAAGCTCACCTTCCTTTAAATCCGATGTCTATGCCAGCCGTAAGCGCAGACCTTTCCTTTAATACGGCTGTCAGCTTTGCTACCAATACAAACTGGCAGAATTATGGTGGCGAGACAACATTGAGTTATTTTACTCAGATGATAGGGTTGACAGTGCAGAATTTTGTTTCTGCAGCAACAGGAATGGCAGTTTTGGTAGCTTCTATCAGGGGCTTTGTCCAGAAACAGATAGAAACTATAGGAAATTTCTGGGTAGACTTAGTCAGGTCAACACTCTATATTCTAATGCCGCTCGCAATAATCCTATCTTTGGCTTTGGTTTCACAAGGAGTTGTTCAGACCTTTAAGTTCAGCGCAAAGGTAGCATTGCTTGAAACTTTGAAAGATGCGAATGAAAAGATTGTTTCAGCGCAAGCTATTGCCTTAGGTCCAGCTGCGTCTCAAATAGCCATTAAGCAATTAGGAACCAATGGAGGAGGATTCTTTAACGTTAATTCATCCCATCCTTTTGAGAATCCTACGCCTTTATCAAACTTTTTAGAAGTGCTGGCAATACTCTTGATAGCAGCTTCACTATGTTATACATTCGGCTGTATGGTTAAGGATAGGCGTCAAGGGTGGGCATTATTGATTGCTATGCTGATTATTTTTATACCTTGTCTTTGGGCGTGTGTCCATTATGAGCAAAAAGGCAATCCTTTGCTTAAGGGCCTTGGTGTTAATCAAGATTATTCGGCAACACAGCCGGGTGGGAATATGGAAGGAAAAGAAGCGCGTTTCGGAGTCGTAAATTCCGCCATCTGGGCCACAGCTACTACCGCTGCTTCTAACGGTTCAGTGAACTCAATGCATGATTCATATATGCCTTTAGGTGGTTTAATTCTTCTATGGCTTATGCAATTAGGCGAAGTTATCTTTGGAGGAGTCGGTTCAGGCCTTTATGGCATGCTTGCGTTTGTAATTGTCGCTGTTTTTATTTCCGGGCTTATGATTGGCAGGACTCCTGAATACTTAGGAAAGAAGATCGAAAGCTATGAAATGAAGATGGCGGCTCTCATTCTTTTAATTCCGCATATGTGTGTGCTCCTAGGAACTGCGATTGCAGTTCTTTTACCCAAAGCAAAAGCAGCAATTTTTAACCTCGGGGCGCACGGTTTCAGTGAAGTGCTTTATGCTTTTACTTCTGCCGGAAACAATAACGGAAGCGCTTTTGCCGGATTATTAAGCAACACATTCTTTTATAATATTGCGCTAGGGTTAGTAATGTTTTTTGCAAGATACGGGCTTATTATACCAATGTTGGCGATTGCTGGTTCGCTTTCTAAGAAAAAGTTTGTGCCTGTAAGCTCAGGGACGCTGTCTACACATACACCGCTTTTCATAATATTTTTAGTTATGGTTATTTTAATTGTCGGAGCGCTTACATTCTTCCCGGCTTTAGCTTTAGGTCCTATTGTTGAACATCTTATGCTACGCAGTGTTTAGGAGTTTTTATGAGTAAATCGCATAGAGCTAAATCTTTATTTGATCCGGCTATTTGTTGGCCTGCAGCCGTGAATTCAATAAAAAAATTAGATCCTCGTCATCAGATTAAAAATCCCGTGATGTTTGTAGTCTTAGTGGGGAGTATATTGACTACGGGCTTATATTTTCAAGCCCTAATTGGACGCGGGGAAGCCCCAGCTAGTTTCATTTTAGCCATAACTTTATGGCTATGGTTTACCTTAATTTTTGCTAATTTTGCCGAAGCTATGGCTGAAGGTCGTGGAAAAGCCCAGGCCGAGAGTTTAAGAAAAGCTCGCAAAGATACTATTGCCAAAAAACTTTTAAAGCCAAGTTACGGTTCCGCTTGTGAGAAAGTATCTGCTACTACGCTTCGAAAAGGAGATATTGTTCTTGTTGAGACAGGCGATATAATTCCTATGGATGGAGATGTAATTGAGGGAGTGGCTTCTGTTGACGAAAGCGCAATTACCGGAGAGAGTGCTCCGGTAATACGTGAAAGTGGAGGGGACCGCAGCGCTGTTACTGGCGGAACAAAAGTGCTCTCAGACTGGCTTGTAGTACGTATCGTTTCAAATCCGGGAGAGACATTTCTTGATCATATGATTGCGATGGTTGAAGGAGCCAAAAGGCAGAAAACCCCAAATGAAATCGCCTTAAGCATATTGCTTGCGGTTTTTACGATAATATTCCTTTTAGCTACAGTAACTCTTTTGCCGTTCTCTATTTACAGCATAAGCGCCGCAGGCAAAGGCACGCCTATTACCGTTACGGTATTGGTGGCGCTGCTTGTATGTCTTATTCCTACTACTATCGGAGGATTGTTGTCTGCTATAGGCATTGCCGGCATGGATAGGATGATTCAGGCAAATGTCATCGCTACTTCGGGTCGAGCAGTAGAAGCATCCGGAGACGTGGATGTATTGCTTCTTGATAAAACCGGGACTATAACGCTCGGCAACAGGCAGGCAGTAGCTTTTATTCCGGCTAAAGGTATTAGTGCTGAAGCGTTGGCCGATGCAGCTCAGCTAGCTTCCTTGTCAGACGAAACGCCTGAAGGAAGGAGCATTGTAGTATTGGCTAAAGAGAAATACGGTATTAGGGAGCGCCATATTCATGAACTTAATGCACACTTTATTCCTTTTTCGGCACAAACGCGAATGAGCGGAGTGAATTTAGGCGATGGCAGGCAAATCAGGAAAGGAGCAGTTGATGCTATTGAAGATTATGTAAAGAAACTTAATGGTTCATTTCCTGAAGATTTAAAGGCATCCATTGATTCCATATCTAAAAGCGGAGGAACGCCTCTAGTTGTCGCAGAACATAACAATGTGCTTGGGGTAATTCAGCTAAAAGACATTATCAAAGGAGGCATTAAGGAACGTTTTGCTGAACTTCGGCGTATGGGTATTAAAACCGTAATGATTACAGGAGATAATCCTTTGACTGCTGCAGCAATTGCCGCTGAAGCGGGTATGGATGATTTTTTGGCACAAGCGACACCTGAAACCAAACTTAAATATATACGTCAAATGCAGGCGGGGGGCAGACTTGTTGCAATGACCGGAGACGGGACAAACGATGCGCCCGCTCTTGCGCAAGCTGATGTAGCTGTTGCTATGCATACTGGAACGCAGGCTGCAAAAGAGGCGTGCAATATGGTCGATCTTGATTCTAATCCCACAAAGCTTATTGAGGTTGTTGAAATTGGCAAACAACTTCTTATGACGCGCGGCTCGCTTACAACATTTAGCATCGCTAATGATATTTCTAAGTACTTTGCTATTATACCGGCTGCTTTTGTAGGAACATATCCAGCTCTTAGGGCACTTAATATTATGCACTTGGCGACACCTCAGAGTGCGGTTCTGTCTGCAGTCATATTTAATGCTCTTATTATTATATTTCTTATTCCACTTGCATTAAGAGGAGTCCATTATAAGCCGATGCCAGCAAGCCGACTTTTACGTGATAATCTATTTATCTATGGAATTGGCGGAATTATTGCTCCATTTGTAGGGATAAAATTGATTGATATGTTTTTGGTGGCGTTACATTTAGTTCGATAACACCCAAACCTATTGCACCTTGGCATATAGGATTGCCAAGTGCGCCCTTACTGGTCGGATGGTTTGGTGTGGACTTGTGTCCAAGGACAGGTATGTTTAGAGCACAAATAAAACAAGCGATCTTAGTTTTTATTGCTTTATCAATAATTACAGGTATTATTTATCCGTTTTTTATTACTGGTATTGCTCAAGTATTTTTTCGAAATCAAGCTAATGGTAGTTTAATCTATCGAAACGGTAAGCCAATTGGCTCAGCTCTTATAGGTCAAGAGTTTAGTAATCCCAAGTATTTTTGGGGTCGTATTTCAGCGACATCGCCTATTTCCTTTAATGCGGCAGCTTCAACGGGATCTAATTTAGGGGCGTCAAATCCAGTATTACTTGAGGCAGTGAAAGCTCGCATCAAAGTTTTAAGGATAGCCGATCCTGAAAATACAACTCCTATTCCCGTGGATTTGGTTACTTCATCAGCAAGCGGGCTAGATCCGCATATCAGTTTAGCGGCAGCATATTATCAGGCTGCGCGTGTTGCAAGGCTTAGGGGATTATCACAGGATACAATTAAAATACTTATAGCCAAGCATACTTCTGGGCGTTTATTTGGACTCATCGGGGAGCCGGTTGTAAATGTGCTTGAACTTAATTTAGCGTTAGATGCTTATAAGAAATAGATAACCAAAGAAGAATAATATAAGATATAATTAAACCTATGGATAGACCAGATCCGGATGTAATCTTAGCGAAGGTTAAAGTCGAAGAGAGTCACCGTGGCAAACTTAAAATTTTCTTTGGGGCAGTCGCGGGTGTCGGCAAAACTTATTCCATGCTTGAAGCAGCTCGGTCGCGAAAGAAAGATGGAATTGACGTTGTAGTTGGATATGTAGAAACTCATAAACGCGCTGAGACCGAAGCACTTTTGGAAGGCCTCGAAATACTCCCACCTAAGATTATCCCTTATAAGAATGTTCAGTTGCGTGAATTTGATATTGATGCTGGTTTGAAGAGAAAGCCAAAGCTTATTTTGGTGGATGAATTAGCGCATACTAATGCCCCTGGTTCTCGCCATCCAAAGCGCTGGCAAGATGTCCAAGAACTTCTTGATCAAGGTATTGATGTGTATACTACCTTAAATGTTCAGCATTGCGAGAGCGCTAACGATATTGTGGCTCAAGTAACCGGTGTTATCGTGCGTGAGACAATTCCTGACACATTTGTTGAACAGACTGAAGAAATAGAGTTAGTGGACATTCCTACCGAAGAGCTTCTCAAACGATTAAAAGAAGGAAAAGTATATCTTGGAGAACAAGCTCAAGCAGCGACAGAGCATTTCTTTCAGCCGGGAAATTTAATTGCCTTGCGTCAGCTAGCCCTTCGTTATACAGAACGTAACGTAGACAGTAAGTTGATGTCGTATAAAAATGAGCACGCTGTTTCAAAGGTTTGGAATGTGAGGGATAGATTTCTGGTATGCATAAGTCCGAGTCCTTCTGCGATAGGATTAATCAGAGCGGGTAAGCGTATCGCTTTAGATTTACGAGTAGAGTGGATTGTGGCATATGTTGAGCCTCTTGTCGAGTTACGTCCGGAAGACAAAAGTAGGGTGTCCGAGATGCTTAACTTTGCGGAAAAATTAGGTGCTCAAGTGGTGACGCTTAGCGGTCAGGGTATCGCAGAGACATTGATTTCATACGCCCGATCAAAGAATATAACAAAGATAATTATTGGAAAGCCCGGAAAACCAAGGTTGCGGGAATTGATTTTCGGCTCAGTATTTGACAAATTATCCCGGAAATGTCAAGACATTGATCTGTATTTGTTGAGTGGTGACATTCATGAGCAGCCGGTAAAATTTAAGCCACCTGTTTTGACTCCTTTTTCTTGGGGAAATCTCACTTTGGGTATCGGTATTATTGTTATTTGTACTTTAGTTAACCGGCTCCTGCTTTTGTTTCACATATCACAAGTTAATTTGATTATGGTTTATCTTCTTGGTGTAGCTTGGATTGCTTTTCGGTATGGACGCCGGATTTCAATGATAGCATCGTTTTTTAGTGTTTTGTTCTTTGATTTCTTCTTTGTGCCACCATATTTTACCATTGCGGTAGCAGATGTTGAGTATTTCTTTACATTTATAGTGATGCTGGGTGTTGGTTTTATGATAGCGTATTTAACCGGGCAACTTAGGCGCCAAACTATTAACATTGGGATTCGTGAAGACCGAACGAAAACGCTGTATGCTTTAAGCCGCGAACTTTCAAGAAGCTCTTATCCTGATGAATTGTTTAAGATTGTCCTTTTGCACATTGAAGATTTTTTTAAGTGCAGAGCAGTTGTTTTCGTGCCGGATAAGAACAAAAGATTGGAAGCTAAGTTTGGGGAAGCTGTGCAATTAGCGTTAGATTTAAATGAGGTTGCTGTTGCGCAATGGGTATTTGACCATAAGAAATCCGCAGGCAAGGGTACAGATACTTTGCCCGGATCAAGCGGAATGTTCCTACCTTTTATAGGCGCAGAAAAAACAGTGGGGGTTTTGGGAGTTTTCCCAACTCAGGAGAAACAATTTGTTGATCCGGAGCAGTTACATATGTTGGAGATGTTTGTTAATCATACTGCTTTGGCAGTCGAAGGTGCTCAGCTTATTGTAGCAGCTCTTGATGCAGAATCTAATATCGAAAATGAACGGTTGAAAAATTTAATTCTAACTACTTTCTCATCGGGGCTTACTGAGCCTCTAACGTCTATTTCTCAAACTGCCTCTGAATTGCTGAATCCGGAAAACATTAAAGATGACTCGAAGCGCACTGCGTTGATAGGAAAAATGCGGCAGGAAGTAGAGCGTTTAAACATACTCATAGCTGAATTACCCCAAATACTTGAGGCTAAAGAGTAGGTTTTTGTCCACCTTTTGACGTAGGGCATTCCCATTACATCTTCGTAATTTGAATAAAGAACGACGTTAAATATAAAAGAAACGGGTTCCTTGAGGATTTTTGAACGGCTGATTATTTAGTAGCCGGTAATTTTATTCTTAAGGACTTTGTATTTATACCGCTAATAACTCCGCACACTCCGCCAGCTCTTCCTTCGAAACGTGTGTGTAAATCTGCGTAGTCGAAACGAATTTGTGACCCAAAAATTCCTGTACCTTCCTAATGTTGTTGGTTTTTCTCATTAGCTCTGTTCCAACCGTGTGCCTGAGCGCATGGGGGGAATATTTTCCTTCTATCCCGCTTAACCTTATCCACTTGTCGAAGTTAAATTGCACGCCCCTCTGTGTTATCCTACGTCTGTTCCTTGACAAGAATAGTGGGGAGGTAAAAGAGAAACCCGTATCTATATTTTTCCTCTGGATTACATATCTCTCTATGCGGCCCCTAATATTCTTGTTCAACGGTATCTGTCTAATCCTATCGCCCTTACCCGTTATCTCCATTGATTCTCTAGCTGAATACCCATTATACACATCCTTTATATCGAGGTTCACTGTTTCACTCAGGCGCATCCCAGTATTCAACATGAGGTTAAACATGAAATAGTCTCGCCATGCCTTCTCGTTGTCAGAAATGGTCTTCAAAAACATTTTTTTCTGGTCGTAAGTAAAATATCTTATCGAGTTCCTTTTAGCCATTTTTTCTCCTTTAACTTATTCGAAATTCGCTATTTGAGATAGATTGGTTTCTGCATCATTGTCTCTTTTCTTGCTCCTAGTCACATATAGCCATACAATTCGAGAGATAGCAAGTTATTAAACCCGATTTCTTTGCCTTTATTGCCTTGAAATTTCCCGCCTGACAGCCTATAATATAAGTGTCTTTCCATGCGACATTATGCTGTCGCCTGCCGTGGTACAATTTATTTATGCCCAAAACTAAGCCAACCGTACCCAAACCTAATTCTCCCCGTGTTTTTGTTACCGAAGCCTCAGCAGGAGGCGGAAAGACCTACGCCCTTGCCCGCCACTATCTTAAGCTTCTCTTAAGCGCCGAAGCGCGCCACGAAGACCCATCTAAGATCCTTGCCATCACTTTCACCAACAAAGCCAGCCGCGAGATGAAGGAGAGGATTCTGGAGCTCCTTAAGAAGCTCGCACTCGACCAATTTTCTGATCCCAAAGAAAGAGACAATCTCCTGGAGAGGCTCGGGCTTGACAAAGCCGCAGCCCCGGCCAGATGCACGGAACTTACCGACTTGATCCTTTCCAACTACAGCCATTTCCAGGTCAAGACCATCGATAGCTTCATTAATATGATTCTCCTGGGTTGTGCCTTTCGCTTTGGTCTTTCCGCCAGCTTCAAAATAAAAGACGATCGCCGGGAGTATCTTACCTATAGCCTTGACCAGTGCATTGACCTGGCTAACCACAATTCCGAAGTAAAGGCGCGCTTCAAGCGTTTTCTTGACCAGTATATTTACCTTGAGAATAAGACCAGCTGGTTCCCCAAGTCTGATATCTTGACTATCATGGGTGCACTTTTCTCAGACATCAATATTTACGGCGGCGCTTTCAGGGAGTTTGACCTTAAGGGTAAGAATATAGTTGAGGAAAAAGGCAAGCTTTTGGTCGAAGCCCGCATGATCCTGGCTCAATGCGACGAAGAGGTGGTCGACAAGACCTTTATCAGGATGCTTAAGCAATTTGTGGATAATAATCCTAAGACTTTTGATTTTGGAGATATCACCGGTAGCAAGACCCTGATGAAAGAGGAGCTTCCGGTAAAAAAGAACAAGATTGAGTTGCTTACCCCGAAGCTTGCCGCATCCTGGAGGCAGCTGCGCGCAAAAGAAAATGAGCTTGCCCGGCTTGAGGCCCTGTCCTTATTTAACTGTTACATCGATATTTTTACTCTGGTGTATGCGGCGATGACCGAGCTGACTAGTAAAGAGGATGTATTGTTCCTCGAGGAGCTGAATAACCGCGCCGGAACACTGATCAATGAAAACGGGGTTACAGTTCCTGAACGTTACTATTATATCGCAACCCGCCTTAGCCATTTTTTAATCGATGAGTTTCAGGATACCAGCCTTTTGCAGTGGGTCAATCTCAAGCAGATGGTGCAGGAGTCACTTTCTACCGCAGGAACACTTTTTTACGTGGGCGACATTAAGCAGGCGATCTTTCGTTTCCGCGGCGGAGACGTAACCCTTTTTAATAAAATAAAGTCAGAGTTTAAGAAACCTGATGTCCTCGAAGACCCGCTTACGGAAAACCGCCGCAGCCAGAAAGAGATCGTCGAGTTTAACAACGGTATCTTCGGTAAAGACAATCTTACCCGGTTTCTTAGCGAGCTTCCGCATCCGCAAAACGGATTAAGGCAGCTGACTGACAAGAACGTAGCTAAGATCCTCGAGGTTTTCGCCGGCTCATACCAGGATTACGAGAAGGTCAAGGAGAAGGAGTTTGGCTATGTTAAGGTGGAGCTGATATCCGAGATGCAGGAAGAGGAGCCGACTGAGGGTGAGGAGGAAGGCGAAGAAGAGCCGGTTGATGTGGTCAAATCCAGGCTCTTAGGCCTGATTGCCGAGCTTACCAAAGACAACCGCTTAAGCCTTAGGGACATCACCGTGCTTTGCCGCGGTAACAGGGATGTGGAAAAGGTCTCCGGCTGGTTGGTGGAGGGCCAGATCGCGGTTGAGTCGGATAAGACCCTTAACATCAAAAACAACCTCTGCATAACCGAGATCATCGCTTTCCTTAAGTTCCTCAACTCTCCCATAGACAACCTTTCTTTTGTCACCTTCATGCTTGGTGATATCTTCTCAAAAGCTTCAGGAATCCCTAAGGAAGAACTTAATGAATTCGTCTTCGATATCAATCGCAAGGCTAGTCGCAAAGAAACCATTTATATCTACACCGAGCTTAAGAAAAAATACCGCAAGGCTTGGGATACCTGCATTGAGCCGTTCTTCCGTAATGTCGGATTTATCAGTCATTACGAGCTGGTGGCGGATATTTACGGAAGGCTGGAAGTTTTCAAGAACTTTTCCGAGCAGCAGGGTTTCTTCATGCACCTTTTGCAGCTGATAAAGGATAGCGAAGAGGAGTGCCCCGGGCTGGGGGATTTCCTGGAGTATTTCGATAACCTTGAGAATAACTCTAATCTTTATGTTAACTCATCGGACGCTGATGCGGTGAGGGTGATGACTATCCACAAGTCCAAGGGCCTGGGATTCCATACCGTGATCATTCCGTTTTTATCGCTTTACCCCAATAAGATCGGCGGCTTGGACCGGACAGCCAGGGTTTCCTACACGGTTAAGCAGGATGAGGCGGATTTGTCGCTTCTTAGGCTAGATGAGAAATACGCCATGCTATCGGATGAGATCCGCGAAGAGTTCCAGCATAATTTCATGGGAGATTTTATTGACGAGCTGAATGCTATCTATGTGGCTCTTACCCGCGCCAAGAACGAAATGTACATCTTTATCCCTGACCATAAAAATAACGTGGGCAGGCTTTTAATACCCAAAGAATTCGCTAACCGCGGTTCGCCGCGCTCTTACGGTAAAAAGGTTGATACGGGTGTCGACTCTTTGCATATCTCTCCTCCGGCGCACCATGACTGGGTGGATTTTCTGAAAGACGAATTCAAGGAGTCTGATTCTATCCGTAACCGCAAATTCACTTTGCGCGGCAATGTCCTGCACCAAATACTCGCTAGCATTGGTGACCTTTCAAAGACCGATATGGAGGCGGCGCTTAAGCAGGGTTTGAGCGCTGTCAAAGCTGAGTTTCCTTTTATCGAAGATTTCTCCGAACATGAGGCTATGATCAGGAAGGTGCTTACAGATGAGAGCCTGAAGAAGTTCTTTTATCTTGATGGAGCCACAGTTTACCAGGAAAAAGAAATTGTCGATTCCAATGGCCGGACCTACAGGCTTGACCGGCTGATAGTATATAAAGACGAGGCCTGGATCATCGATTATAAGACCACGGCAGAAGACGCCACGGCTTTCAAAGAGCAGCTGGATAACTACCGCGCTATAATCGGCGGCCTTTATCCCAAGAAAGCCTTAAAAGCCTTCATCATCTCCATTGAAGAGGCAAAAGCCCAGGAGCTTGATTGAGCAAGATAATCACCTATAATTTTAACCAGGATTTTATCGCCGAGCTTGCGGATTATATTTGCGCTAATTTCCTGAAAAATGGCAATGACTTGAGCCGCGTGGCTGTGGTTTTTGGCGGCCGCAGGCCCAGGTATTTCCTAAGACGAGCTTTAAGCAAGCGTATCGGCTCAGGGTATTTCCCACCGGCATTCTTCACCATCGACAATTTCATGCGCGAAGTGGTCTCGCGTAAGGCTCCTATCCGCATGGCTCCGGCTATGGACTCCTGCTATATCATTTACAAAGCCGCTTCCCAGGTTGCGCCTAGCCTGCTTGAGGATAAGCCTGAGTTCTCTCAGTTCCTGCCCTGGGCAAAGGAGGTCAATTCCTTTATCGAGGAGCTTGATCTTGAGGATATCCCGGATGAGCGGCTCAAAAGCGATGTGGAAAAAAGCGCTGAGATCGGATACGAGGTGCCTGAGAGCATCAACCAGCTTCTTTCGCACATCGTAGCTATCCGCGGTCTTTACCACGAGGGGTTAAGAAGCCGCAAGCTTTATTCCCGCGGCCTGATGTATCTTGAGGCCTCGCGCCTTATCCCCGAAGCCCGCTTTGATGAGTTTGACCAGGTGCTTTTCTGCAATCTCTATTATCTTTATAAGACAGAAGGCTCGGTGGTCAAGCATCTTTTTGATAGTGACTTGGCGACCCTGTTTTTCCAGAAGGATGGTTCCCAGTGGCCGGTTTTAAAGGAGCTACAGGGTCTTTTTAACGCGCCTATCGAACCGGAAAGCAAGGTAGTCCCGAAATTTACGCCTCACATCTACAAGGGCTTTGATTCCCATTCCCAGGTCGGTCTGGTGAGAGAGATTATCTCTAAGCAAATCAAGAAAGAGGAGCTGGATAAGACCCTTGTTTTACTTCCCGATGCCAATAATCTCATTCCTTTGCTTTCCGAGATCTCTTCTGAGCTGCCGGAGTTTAATGTTTCCATGGGGTATCCTTTAAAGCGCAGTTCTCTTTTTGGCCTATTCCAGTATATCTTTGAGGCCCAGTCCAGGCGCCGGGATAAGGAGTATTATTCCCGCGATTACCTGAAAGTCATCCTGCACCCCATTATCAAAAACTTACTGATCAAAGAAAGCCCTGCCGCAACCAGGATCCTCTGCCATAAGGTAGAAGAGGCGCTTAACGGCACCATCGACACCGCTTTAGCAGGAAGCCTTTTTGTCAAGCTTGAGGAAATAGAGAAGGAAAGTAAACTCTTCCAGAAAACCGCTGATTCTCTGACACATCAGGATATACACCTGGGCGAGCCTGAGCTTAAGGAAGTCATTTCCCGCATCCACCGTTTGTGTTTTAGCCGCTGGGAAGAGGTGAACAATTTCTCCGGCTTCATCGACGCCTTGCAGGAGTTCACTGACGCCGTGCTTTTTGAGAGCATGGCCACCAAGTACCGCCTGAACTCAAAGGTGATCGAACGGATTTACGGGATAATCGATGAGCTTAGGAGTGCGGAGTTCAGGGATCAACCTTTTGCCAGGGATGAAATATTCAGGATATTTATCGGAAAGCTCGAGGATGAAAAGATCAGCTTTTCCGGCTCTCCCTTAAAAGGCCTGCAGGTCCTGGGACTCCTGGAAACCCGCGGCCTTACTTTTAAAAACGTGATCATTATGGACGCTAACGAAGGGCTCTTACCCAGGGTCAAGGTTTATGAGCCACTAATCCCCAGACAGGTGATGGAGTCGCTTGGCCTTAAGTGCCTTAAAGAGGAGGAAGAGGTTGAGAAGTATCACTTCAGCCGCTTGGTAGGTGGCGCCAAAGATGTCTACTTTGTTTATGACGATGATCCGGAAAAAGAGCCCAGCCGCTTTATCGAGGAGATAATTTGGAATAAGCAAAAAGAAGATAAAAAATTAAGCGTCTTTAAGGAAACCCGCGCCCGTTTTAATGTAAATGTCGCTCCACAGCTTAAGCCAAGTGCTCCCAAGGACCAGAAAGTTTTGGATTACCTGCAGAATGATTTCGTATTCTCGCCTTCCAGTATCGACACTTACCTTAAATGCCCTTTGCAATTTTATTACCAGTATGTCCTGCGCTTAAGGGAAAAGGAGGATATGCTGGGTGAGCCGGAGAGTAAGGATGTGGGTATTGTGGTGCATGACCTGTTTGAGGCGGCTTTCAAGGATTTCGTAGGCATTGAGCCGGTGATAGATAAGAAGTTTGAGGCTAATTTCTGGGAGCTTTTCCGCGAGCTGTTTGACGAGAAAATCCGTAACCGCATCGGCTCCGAGGCTTTCATGATCGAGGGTGTGTTGCGCCACCGCCTGGAGGCGTTCCTTAAGCGCGAGCGCCAGAAGGTAAACGACCGCAACGTAAAAAAGATAGTTTCCCTG